>CAYLZG010000026.1:12200-33944 GCA_964387985.1 uncultured Anaerolineales bacterium
GATGATGGGCTTGTGGAGGCGTTCCCAGACCTGGTCGAGCTCGGCTGCGAGTTTGGGCCGCGCGAGGTCCAGCTGGCCGCCGAGGCTGTACCAGCCCCAGTAGCGGTTCATGCAGATGACGTCGCACTTCTCCATCCAGGTCTGCGGGCCGCCCATTACGGTGACGATCGTCACCAGGCGCGTCGGATCCAGCTCGCGCGCTCGGGCGATCTCCGTATCGAGGAACTCCTTGCCCGGCTTGTTCATGTCTTCCTTGGTGGGATCGCTTCCGCCCGCCGCGCCCACGGCAAATCCCTTGGGCATCGGCTCGTTGGCCACGCACCACATCACCACGGCGGGGTGGTTCTTGTCGCGGCTGATCATCTCCTCGATCTGCTGCAGGCACATGCGCAGCCGCTCGGGATTGTTGGCTTCATCCGCCATCTGCAGGCTGACTGCCGGGATTTCGTCGATGATCAGCATGCCCTCGCGGTCGGCCACCTGCATCTCTTCCTCGCTGTAAGGATAGTGCGAGGTGCGGTAAGCATTGGCGCCGGTCCACTTCATGAGCTGGTAGTCTTTGACGATGAGCGGCAGGTTGAGGGCCTTGGCGGTCGCGGGAAAGTCCTCGTGGCGGCCGAAGCCGTTCAGCTTGACTGGTTTGCCGTTGAGCAGGATGTGCGGTCCGTCCACTGCAATGGTGCGGATGCCGGCCTTGAGGCTGTAGGAGTCCCCTGCGCCCGCGACAGTCAGATCGTAAAGGTAGGGGTCCTTGTCGGACCAGAGGTGCGCGTCCGGTACGGTCAGCACGGTTTCGGCCACGCCGTCCCTGTAGGTCAATTCGGCTTCCAGGTTGGTCTGCCCGTCCGTGAGCCGCACGGAACCCTTACCGTCTACCACGGCGCTCAGCTTGACGGTGACCTTGACCTGGGCCTCCGGCTCGATGATCGTGACGACCGTGACGTCCTCGATGTAGGTCTGTGGGACCGAGTAGAGCACGACCGGGCGGTGGATGCCGGTGAACGGGTAAAAATCGTACGTGGTCTTGGGTGTGGCCATGAACATGCTCATGTCCGAGCCGGGCATGTTGCCAGAGGGCACGCGTTCAGGCTTCAGCACGTTTTCGACGCTGATGGCGATGACGTTCTCCTCGCCCCACTTGATCTTGCCGGTGATTTCGAAAGCAAAGGGCAGGTGGCCGCCTTCGTGCGAGCCGATCTTCTCGCCGTTGAGGTAGACGGTGCCGAGGTAGACGGCCGAGCCGACGCGGATGAAGACGCGCTGGCCCTGCCAGCACGATGGGACGTACACCTTCTTGACGTACCATGCCAGGTCGAAATAGCCGAACAGATCATCGTACTGTTCGTTCCAACTGCCAGGAACGGCCATCGGGCGGGAGCCGGTCAGGCCGTTGGCCCAGCCCTCTCTTTCACCCAACCAGTCAGGGTCGCATTTGAAATCCCAGATACCGGAAATGTCGAGCTTGTTGCGGACGTTGTTCTGAACTGGATACAGCACCATCGCCTCCTTGAGATGAATACACACATTGTTTGCAGATCGCAGATTGGAGATCGAGGACAGGCTCGTTGTCGCCCTCGATCTCCTATCTTCGCCCTGCAAGGCGCATGGCGAAACAGGTTTTTCCAGGTGCCCGGCACTTTCCAAGTGCCGGGCACCTTCGCTGCCCCTCAAGTCGTCAGGTCTACTTCAACTGGCCGGCAGCGCGGGCGGCCATGCGGGCCTTCCGCTTTTGCACGTCCTTAGGATAGGTAGGATAGAACAGGAACCAGAAGACGCCATTGACCGCATACGGTATGACGAGCATATAGAGAAAGACTTTGTCGAGGCTGCCCAGCGCAGTGGCCAGCGGCTTGATCAGCAGCAGGTAGATGGCAGTGATCGCGCCCTGGATGAAGGAGAAAAGCAGGGCGAAGGTGGTGGCCGCATACTGCGGCTCCACGATTTGGCCGACCATCGGCAGCACCGCGCCCGAGAAGCCCCACGAGCCGATCACCCCGACCAGGAAGGCCACGATGTAGACCGCGATGCCCTTGCCCCAGTCCACCTGCGTGAACAGGAAGGTGCCGATGGCCCAGCTGAACAGGTAGATCTGCATGAAGATGATGCGGCCCTTGTCCCCGAACTTCTTCTGGAACCAGTCGCCGAGGGCGCCGCCTGTGAAGCCGCCGACCGCCCAGCCGGCCATGAAGACCGTGTAGAGGATGGCAGCCGCGGCGGTTTCCCAGCCGCGTACGTTGACAAAGTAGGTGACCATGAAGGCGAAGAACACCATCGAGGTGACGAAGAGCAGCATGACCGCCAGCAGCCAGAACGACGGGATCTTGACGATCTCTTTGATGTCCGCGAGCTTGAACTTGCCCGCGTCCGGATCGCCAGCCACCACGCGGCGGGGCGGCTCCTTGAGGAACACCTGGAGCAAGAGGCCGCTCAGGAGGCTGAGGCCGCCCATGATGTACATACCGATACGCCAGCCATTCTCTGGCGTGGGCCACTTGGAGAGCTGGCCGATGAGGGGGGTCAAGACCAAGCTGGCAGCCACGCCGATGGTGCGGAGGGTGCCGTAGGCCTTGCCGCGCTCTTCCTCGTCAAACATGTCCACCATGAGGCCGTTCTGGATGGGTTCCGCGGCCACGGTGCCGATGACGCCGATGGTGTAGAGGATTAACAACTGGGTGAAGTTCTGCGCGAGACCGGCAGCCGCAGTCCAGATGCCCCAGAGGCCGGTCATCAGGACCAGGATTCTCTTGCGGCCGAATTTGTCACCGAGAATGGCCCACATGGTGCCGAAGAGCATGCGGGCCCATTTGCTGATGCTGGACAGGGTGCCCAGCGCGCCGATGTCCAGGCCCAACGCCTTCGAGATGACGGGGAAGAGGGTGTTGATCAGGCCGCCCTCCATGCTGTCGCTCATCGTGCCGACGGCGAAGGCGAACATGGCCCCGGGGCGAGTCTTCTTGTATTCCGGGGTCAGAACGGAAGGTGGTGCTTTAAATTCTTCTACTGCCATAAGACACTCTCCTTGGGTGGAATAGGATGAACGGACGACCCGCTCGCCGATCGTGGTGCAGGACCGCTGGCCAGGCGGACAAACGATGCCATAAAGATCCTCCTTCTTCTACGATCAATCCTCTCCGACCGGCGGCATCCGCAGCTGCTCATCTGTAGCAATACGGACGCACCCGATCTGCAAGCCCGGGAGCCATGCGTTGCACGGATGATCGGCGGCACGGCCAGGCCTCTCAGTCATAACCCGGCCGTGTCAGGGCCGGGTGTTCGCAAACCAGACGAACTTGCCACCCTTGATCTGCAAGATCACGACGTTCTTGGCCGGATCGCCGGTGCCGGTCTGGAACCTGATCGGCCCCGTGACGCCGTCGATGGATTGTCTCGCTAAGGCGCCGCGCAGCGCCTCGCGGTCCACTTTTGCTGCGCTCTTGAGCGCCGAGAACAGTATTTGGAAGGAATCATAGGTCAAGGCAGCTACGTCGTCTGCGATGGCGCCATACGCGATCTGATATGCCTCGATGAACTTCGCGGCCACCGGCGAGGGGTTGTCGGACGCGTAGTGGGCGCTGAAGTAGTGCCCCTCACAGTCGGCTCCGCACTGTCTAAGTAGGTCCACGCTGCTCCACCCGTCACCACCCACGAAAGGCGCTGTGATGCCCAGAGCCTTTGCCTGCTGGATCTGCAGCGGCACCTCGTTGGAGTAGTTGGGCAGGAAGATCAGGTCCGGGTTGGCTTCTTTGATCCTGGTCAGTTGGGCCGTGAAATTCTGGTCGCCGGTGTGGTAGCTCTCGAACGCGACTACCTGACCGCCGCCGATGGACTGAATCTCGCCTACAGGCGCGCCGTCAAGGCCGGTGAAAATGACCGCGTCGCCGGTGCCCGTGGTGAAGTACGACTTGAACTCCTCAGCGAGCACCCTGTTATAGGCCGAGTCGGCGTCATACAGTACAGCTGCCCTCTTCGCCCCTAATTTGTTCCAGGCAAAGGCGGCAATCGCGCGGCCCTGTAAGTCATCGGTGAAGGCAGCGCGGAACACGTATTTCTTGGGCGCATTGGTGCTGGGATCCAGGGTCGTCTCCGGGCTGGTCGACCACGGGCTGATCAGCACGGTCTTGGTGTTCTCTGCGATCCAGGATGCAGGAATGGCCAGGCGACTGGCGTTAGGACCAACGACGGCTACGACGTTATCCAGGGTGATCAGGTTCTGCGCCGCGGAGATGGTTTGGTCCTCTTTGCTTGCATTATCTGCGACCACCAGCTCGACCGGGTATTTCTTCATGCTGATTTCCAGACCGCCGGCGTCGTTGATTTCCTTCACGGCCAGCTCGGCCGCATTTTTGCAGGATGTGCCAACGACCGACCTGTCACCGGTCAGCTCGGCGATCAGGCCGATTTTGATGGGCTGCGACGGCTGGGCTGGCTGGACGGTGCATGAAGTTAGCAAGCTAGCTGATGCCAGCATGATGATCAGTATGGTCAATACAAAGGACAGTCTCTTCATGCCATTCCTCCGCTCGGGTCACAGGTGGACGGTTCCAGGTTGAAGGCCGCAGGTGCAAATTGTCACCTTTGGCATTCAACCTGGAGCCTCCAATTTTCTGCCTTTACTTCTCAACCCTCATGCTTCGTTACAGCTTCGCCTGCCACTTCTCAGCCCAGACCAGATCGTTCGGCTTGCCCTTGAATTCGGACTCGCCCATGATCTTGTCGACCACCTGCTTGATGATCTCCTCGTTGCTGTGATACGCGTTGATGTAGCACTTCACCATCGTGGCATCGTGCAGATGGGTGGTGAAATTCAGCGACACCATGACGGTGGGCACCTCCCAGACATACCAGGGGCACTCGTTGCTCATAGCGGTCTTCCACTGGATCCGGTAGTTGTTCTGCGCGCCGTAGCCCACGACGTCGGCGATAACCAGCGCGGCGTCGTAGTCCTCGCGGTACTTCAGCGTTTTGCCCTTGACGCGGGTCGTGCCATCGTTTATCGTGACCTCGAAGCCGCGCTTTTCCAGCTCGGCGATGAAAGTCTCGAGGACCTTCGCTCCAGCGGCGTGGATGCCGCCGACCTCGCCCTGCAGGTAGTAAACCCGGAGGCGCTTGTGGGTCTCGGGCCTGATCGGCAGTTGGTCCAGGGTGTTCTTGACGAGGGTGATGCCCTTATCGGCCGCATGGGCGCGCATGGCGAGGTGTTCCGCACAGCCGACGACCTCGAGGTCCTTTTCGGTCTTCAGCAGCGTACCCGCTTCCTTCTTCTTGTGCAGGTTGAGCTTTGCCTTCAAGCCCAGCACTCGCCGGACCGCGTCGTTCATGCGCTCTTCGGTAATGACGCCCTTCTTGTACCCATTCAGCATGAAATTGAAGTCTTCGTCGATGTCATTGAAGAAGAGGAACATGTCGCAGCCGGCCGCGATCGCGCGGGGGACATAGTCCTCGCGGCGCATCGCAGAGGTCATGCCCAGCATATGACTGGCGTCGGTGATGACCATGCCGTTGAAGCCCAACTGCTCCTTCAACAGGCCGATGACTAGCTCGGGGGCCAGTGTGGCCGGCATGACGTCCTCGTCCAACAAGGAGGGGTCCAGCTGCTTCGAGTAGTACGGCAGCGCGATGTGACCGGCCATGAACATCTCGACGCCGTTGTTGATGTGGTGCCTGTAGACCCGCCCGAACGACGCATCCCATTCCGTGGGAGAGAGCTCGTTCACGCCCAACACCAGGTGCTGGTCGCTCTCCTCGGTGCCATCGCCGGGGAAGTGCTTGATGCAGGTAACCATTTCGCCCTTAGCGCCGGCGCGATATCCTTCGATATAGGCGCTGGTGTATTTGATCGCATCGTCGGCATTGGTGCCATAGGCGCGTGTGTTGACGATGGTGTTGCGCCAGTTGAAGAGGATATCCACACAGGGATCGAAGTTGACGTTGACCCCCAGCGCGCCGGCTTCCCGTGCAGAGACGTACCCGGCGTTGTAGGCGACCTTGGGATCGCGGGATGCCTCGGATTGCGCGCCGGAGGCGATGTAGGTGCCGTCTGCGCAGGCGCCGTTGCCGCCGGAATCGCAGTTGGCTGCGATGAGCAAGGGGATCTTCGAGGCTGCTTGCAGGGTGTTCAGCAGATCCTGACAGGCCTTTGCCTTGCCGCCCTGCCAACGCGCGCCGCCGATGTGGTACTTTTCGAGGATCTGCTCGTTGGTCAGCGCGTTGCCGCTGAAGCTGTCAACGCCAAACCAGAACAGGCTGGTGAACAGCTGGCCGCACTTTTCTTCCGGCGTCATGGCTGCCAGGGTGTCTTCGACCCACTTGACCTGGTCGTCCGACAGGTTGTATGGCATCGCTTTGAGGTCTACAAGTCTTGGCATGAATTTTTCTCCCTTTACCTGACAAGCGGTCACGTCACCAACCCGACATCCAAGCGCTCAGGACCACCGAGGGCAGATCACTCGTGCTTTGCGAGACTTCGGCGCCTGGCGTCTTAATGATCGAGCAGCCTAATCTTCCCAGACAACCTTCTTCAGCTTCCGCCACGGGGCCACCTCAGGAAGCAGTTTCTCGAACTCGGCGATCAGAGCGGCCTCATAGTCCCCTTCATAGGTGCCATCGAGGAATTTCCCCAGCGCTTCGTCGTGGAATCGCTTCCACGATTTGTCTTCGCCGCCGGGGTTAATGGGGTAGTAGAGTACATCGACTGCCTTGGCGGCGTCGCGGTCGCCAGGCGCGTCGCCGATCAACAGAATGTGGTCGTCATCGTACTTGCCTTTGGCCGCGAACTGGAGATGTTGTTTCTTGGTGCCCATCTCCTGCCCGGCGATGACGGTCATGTACTGGGCGATGCCATGCTCGCCCCACTCGCGCTCCAGGGCCTCGACAGGGGTGGCGGAGACGACCATGAGGTCGACCTTGCCCTGCATCTTCTGAAGACTTTCGCGCACCCAGGGGAACGGGGGCACGCCATGCACCATGTCCGCGATCGCTTCATCTACGGCGATCGACCACTGCACGGCTTGTTCGAGCTCCGGGTGTGGATGATCGGCAGCATATTGGACCATGCCCTTGTGGCTCAGCGGGTAGCCTGACTCAATGAACTCCTTGATCTTGTCGCCCTCGGGCACCTTAGCTTTGCGGGCCTGGACCTCGGGGCGCTCCCGCAGGAGATCGAACACCCTGGACAGGGCGATCCACCGGTTCAGGCCACGGGTCTTGGAATAGAGGTTGACGAACTCGCACGTTTCCCGCGTGTATTTCGAGACGGCCTGCAGCCCCCAGACCTTGACGATGGTGGGGATGAAGCACTCCTTGTGTTTGAGTTCCATGGCGTCGAAGGCGCAGCCATCGGAGTCGATGCCGACAAAGAACTCGTGTTTGGGCTTGAAGTCAATCAGTACGTGCGCCGCTTCCGGGGCTTTCGCAGCTAACTTTGCCATCGCGCTCTCCTCGTTAGGTTAGTGATTGAAGATCCAAAAACTGAAGATGCCAGGCACTTCTGACAAGTGCCGCAAGACCACCGGGGTCGTGCCAACCTCCGGTTGGCCTGAGACCCCGGTGGTTCCCATCGACTCAAATGTGCGTATCCGGGAAGCCGCAGAACACGTCGACCGGGCTGGCGCCTTTGAAGGCTTCCACGCCCTGGGCTAGCTTCGCAGCTGTCTCCTCGATCGTGGCGGTGCGAGCGTCGTATGCGTTGACTACGCACTTGACCGCTGGCGCATCGGCGAGGAGGAACGGCGTCGAGAAGGAGATCAAAATGGTCGGAATCTCGTGGACGTACCACGGGAGGTCCGGGGTGCCCTTCGACGCAGGCCAGCTCACTCGCTCGACCGGCTGCATGCCGCCCACCACCTGGGCGACATTGATGATCAGGTCATATTTGCTGGTCAGGCCCGAGATCGGCGCCTTACCCGCATACATATTCCTCAGGCCCTTGGCTTGCTCCGCTTCGGGGAGCTTGATCAGCTTGTCGATGGCCGACTCGAAGATCTCGACCTGGTGGCCCCTCTTGCGAAGCTCCTCGGCGAAGGTTTCCCAGGGCGGCGTGCCGCCGCCGCCGAAGATTGCCGCGGCGGGGTTCAACGGTCCCTTCACCGGGATGATCAGGATGCGCGGGTAGCGTTCCGGGGTGACGGGCAGGATGGGCGCCATGTTTGGTGCCTGGACATTCTTGGCGAGCGTGATGGCATGGTCGGTGACCTGGACGGCGATGGCCTTGTTCTCCGGAAGTCCGATCTTCTTGAGGGCGGTCTCGGCAGGTTCGACGATGTCCTTCTTATCTTTCTTATGTACCCCCAGCGCGGCCTTGGTGCCGAGGATGGCGCGCAGGGCCTCGGTCAGCCGCTCTTCGGTGATGATGCCGTTTCTGTAGCCCTCCATCATCCAGTTCAGGTCCTCTTCGGGATCGTTGAAGAAGAGGAAGAGGTCGCAGCCGGCCGCGATGGCGGTCGGCAGGACGAGGCGCCTCGGCATGGCAGAGGTCATGCCGACCATGTGTGAGGCGTCCGTGACGACCAGGCCGTTGAAACCCAGCTTGCCTTTGAGCAGATCGGTGGTGAGTTCCTTGCAGAGGGACGCAGGCAGTAAATCAGAGTTTTTGGCGTTGGGGGAGAAGTGCCTCTGGTAGGCCGGCATCATGATGTGTCCGACCATCACCGACTGCACGCCTGCTTCGATCATGCCGGCATAGACCTTGCCGAAGGTGGCATCCCACTCTTCCATGCTCATAGAGTTGGCCGACGACGACAGATGGTGGTCGCGCTCGTCTACGCCATCGCCGGGGAAGTGCTTCATGGCGCACGCAACGCCGGATTCGGCCATGCCCTTCAGATAGGCCTTGCCGTATTCCAGCACCAGGTCGGGGTCGGCACCAAACGCGCGATTGGAGATGATCGGGTTTCGCCAGTTGAGCAGGAGATCGACGATCGGGGCGAATGCCCAGTTGCAGCCGATGGCCGAAGACTCGACGCCAGAGATGCGGCCCAGCTCGTAGGCCCACCTGGGATCATTCGCTGCGCCGAGCTTGATCGGAAATCCGACATAGGTGCCGTCAGTGCACGCGCCATTGCCGCCAGACTCGGCATTGGAGGCGATCAGCAGGGGGATCTTCGAGTTTTCCTGCAGGATGCGGTTCTGTTCGTGCACTTCTGCGGCCTTGCCGGGGTTGTAGCGCACAGCGCCGAATTTATAGTCGCGGAGCACCTGAGTGAGGTATTCCTCGGTGCGGCTCGCGCCCATGTTGACGAACAGCTGTCCGATCTTCTCCTCAGGGGTCATGGAAGCGATGGTCGCTTCAACCCACTTCACACCCTCATCATCCAGGTAATAAGGCTTCGCTCTGAGATCTATCATTCCATTCTCCTTCGAAGGGGTTGATCACTACAGCGTATGAGATTGTGCGAAAACCGAATGTGATTCAAGCTTGGGATGCAGGGGCGTGCACAGAGGTGCTCCAGAGGGTTTCTGGCAGCACGCAATTCTGTGCATAGAGAACAGCTCTCTCATCTTCGGCACTTATGGGCAGGATTTTAGTTTGTGCGGTGGATAAACTATACTCTAGTTCAGAGACGATGTCAAGCGGTTAAAGCTTAAAAAAAGCACCTAATGGGGCAAGTTGTCTTGAAAACGCAGTCCTAGAGGCAAATTATAGATGGGCGCCCGGCGTTCTGAGGCGCCCATCCAGGAACCGGTTTCCGGGGCGCTATTCGATGATGTACAACTCGCTCTGGTTGCTGAGCACGATGCCGACCTGCTCGGCGCCCAGGGCCTGCCACTCAGGATCTTGCAGCGCCTTCTCGATGGTGGTCAGATACGCACCGATGCTGCTCCAGTCGCGTTCGATCACCCGCGTGTTGGTTTCCAGTGACCCGACATAGGCGCGGTACCGCCGCGACGGCGGAAATCCCAGCCGGGCCTCAGCGATTTCGTAGCGCTTCTCCATCGCGATCTTCTTCGCCCAACTGCTGCGATCCACCTTCTGGATCAGGCGTTCCATTATTCTCATGAGCTGTCCTCCTCGAAGAGCTGCGATCGGCTACTTCGTCTTGCTGGTCAGGGCATGCAGCGCCGCGACGACCAGGTCGGCCGCAGCCTCTTGCGAAAGCTTGGTCGTGTTGATGACCAGGTCGAAGAGCTGAGGATCGTGGGAGTCGAGATCGAAGTAGCGCTTGATCCAGTCAACATCGCTGATATCGCGCGCTTCCACTGCAGCCAGCGCATCATCATATGAAAGCTTCTCTTGCTGCTGAATGCGCTTGACCCGCACTTCCTTGGGGGCCTGGATGCGCACGTGCAGCACATCGGGCTTGCCCTGCAGTGCGGCCATGCTGCCGCGGCCAACGATCACCAGGTTGCCCTTCTTGTAGCCGGCGTTGATGATCTCCATCAGGCTTGCAACCGAAAGCTCCTGGAGCGCATCTGCGCGAGCCGAGAAGGTCCAGCTTGAAGGATCGCCGCCGGTGATCCTCTGGGTGCTGCCGAACCACTTCTCCAGCAAGTTCTTGGGTGCGGGTTGATATTCCGCAATTGCCTTGGCCACATCGGCCGCCAGGCCTAGCTCCTGGCCAACCTCGACCATCGTCTTCTTGTCGAAGCGCTGATAGCCCAGACGCTTGCACACCAGATTGGCCACATCGTCGCCCAGGCTTCCCCATTGACGAGAAATCGTGATAACTGCCATGCTACACTCCTCTGCAACCAGGTATGTTGCTCTGCTTGAAATGCCAGATCTGGTGTGAAGTGTACGACGCACCGCGCTTCACAGGCGCTTCACAGCCGCGTTGGCGTGACTTTGGCCTCCGATCGAAGGCTAGCTTTTCCACGGCGGCGTGCCCGACAGCACCCTCTCGAATTCGGCGATCAGCGCGGTCTCGTACGCGCCGGCGTAGGCACCGTCGAGGAACTTGCCGGAGGCCTCGTCATAGAATCGCTGCCACGATAATTCCTCCGCGCCGGGAATGATGGGATAGAACAGCGCGCCGACCGCATGCGCCGAGTCGCGGTCGCCCGGTGCGTCGCCGATTACTATGATGCGATCGTCGGGGTACTTGCCCTTTGCAGCCCATTCGAGATGCTGGCGCTTCGCGCCCATGTCCTGACCGGCAATCACGGCTACGTATTGGGCCAGATCGTGCTCGCCCCACTCGCGGCGCAGGGTTTCCGAGGCTGTCACCGAGACCACGATCATGTCAGCCTGATCCTTGAGCTTCTGCAGGCTCTCGCGCACCATCGGGAATGGGGGAACGCCGCGCACCGTCTCAGCAACCAGCGCGTCGATCCCGCGCGTCCAGTCCAGGGCGCGCCATAGCTCCTCATCCCCATGCCCGGCCGCAATGTATGCCTTCAGACCTGGTTCGCTGAGCGAATAGCCCGAGGTGAGAAACTCCTTGAGCGCCTTGCCCTCCGGCACCTTGATCCCGCGCGCCTTCACCTCCGGGCGTTCGGCAAGAAGGTCGAACACCTGCACCAGATTGGGCCAGCGATTGGCCCCGCGCCACTTGGAGTAGAGGTTCACCCACTCTGCGGTCTCACGCGCATATTTGGAGACCGGCTGCAGACCCCAGGCGCGGATTGTGACGGGGGTGAAACACTCTTTCTGTTTCAACTCCATTACGTCAAACGCACAGCCATCCGAGTCAATCCCCACGAAGGATGACTGCCTGGGCTGGAAATCGATCAGCGCTTGGGCTGCCGGCGGGAACTTTGCCATGAAATGTCTCCTTTGTTGGTTGCGATGTCCGCCACGCTTTGGGTGCGGGTGCGGTCAAGTTTCGATCATGGTGAAACCGGGGCGGGTAATGCCTCCCCCGATATCACCGCAGTCTGGGATGAGTCAGGGATAACTTCCTCCAAGGTGGCGTGTCCGACAGCAGCTGGTCGAACTCGGCGATCAGCGCAGACTCATATGCGCCGGCATAGGTGCCGTTGAGGAACCTGTCAGAGGCCTCGTCATGGAAGCGCTGCCAGGACATTTCCTCTGCGCCCGGGTTGATGGGGTAGTAGAGCGCACCAACTGCGTGTGCTGCGTCCCGGTCGCCCGGTGCATCGCCGATCATCAGGATATGGTCGTTCGCATACTTGCCCTTGGCCGCAAATTCGAGGTGCTGCTTTTTCGTGCCCATATTCTGGCCGGCCATCACCGCCATGTATTGCGCCAGCCCGTGCTCTCCCCACTCGCGCTCCAGCGCGTCGGACGCGGTCGTTGAGATCACCATCATGTCGGCCTTTCCCTGCAGCTTCTGCAGGCTCTCGCGCACCATGGGGAAGGGCGGCACATTGCGGACGGTCATCGCCACGAGGTTATCGATCGCCCGCGTCCACTCCAGCCCGCGCCAGAGCTCCTCATCACCGTGCCCGGCCGAGATGTAGGACTTCAGCCCTGCTTCGCTCGGCGAAAAACCGGAGGCAAGGAACTCCCCGAGGGCTTTGCCTCCGGGCACCTTGATCCCGCGCGCCTGAACCTCCGGGCGGTCGGCCAGCAACTCGAACACCTTCACCAGGGCGGGCCAGCGGTTGGCGCCACGCCATCTGGAGTAGAGGTTCACCCATTCCGCGGTCTCGCGCGCGTACTTTGAGACTGGCTGGAGGCCCCAAACCCGTATCGTGCTGGGGGTAAAACACTCCTTCTGTTTCAGTTCCATCGCGTCGAACGCACATCCGTCTGAGTCAATTCCCACGAAGAAGGATTGTTGGGGCTTGAAATCGATCAGTACTTGAGCTGCCGGGGGGATGTTCGCCATCTGTCTCTCCTCTCTGAATGCTTGCTACACAACACGCGTCTTGAACATTGAGACTAAGTAACCTCTCTACGGTCACACTACCAGGAATCGTTGCCAGCTTTGTGCAAGATGGAGCATAGTGTAGCATGCCGGACAGGCTGCGACAATCAAGGCGGAATCGGTCAATGACGACCCGTTCGAATGAGCGGTCAGCCGAACGATGCCTCCATCTCCGCGAGCACGCGCGCTAGTTCCAGGTCTTCCGGCTCGTCCGGAATGAGCTCGGAGATATCCGGCAACGGCGGCGGGTCGAGCAGGATCTCGCCGGTCAGCTCCTGGTACCTGCGCCGGCTCTCTTCTGAGCCCGTATCCTCGTGTTGCGAGCGGTAGAATGCCGCAGCGGCAGCACAGGCTGCCGCGTTTTCGGGCATGAGCCGCCATAACTCATACTGCAGGGCTGCCTGCCGGTCGGGCGATGTCTCGCCAGACAGCTGTGCCGCGAGCTCGGCCACGGCTTCGGCGCCGCTCAACTCACCCAACGCATGGCGCAGACGAACACCCAGCACCCGGGCATCAAAACGGGTGTCTTCTCCGGCAAGGCGATCGCCGGCCACACTGGCGATCCTGGACAACGCTTCGCCGTAAAAGTCGCGCGCCTCTGCCGCACGGCCGCGCTCGAGCAGCAGCCGCGCCAGACCCACGAGCATGCCAGAAAGATAGCTGGGAATGCCCAGGCGCACCCCGATGTCGATTGCCTTGCGATACAGTGATTCGGCCAGGTCGACTTTCCCCAGGCGCTCGTTGACAGCACTCAGGCCCGCGATGTTGAGGCAGGCGGTCCAGCGATCCCTGATCTCCCAGGCGTTGCGCAGGCTGCGCTGGTACCCGGCGATGGCGCGCACATGATCCCCGCGCTTCGCAAGGACCTGGGCGATGTTCGATACGCCCCATGACAGGATCCGGCGGTCATCGATCTGCCGGGCCAGGATGCCCGCGTGCAGATACCAGTGAACGGCTTCTCCGAACCAGTGCTGGGAAGAGCGGACATTCCCGAGAGTGATCGAGGCGCGCGTGATGATCGCCTTGTAGGCCAGCGGCTCGGCGATCCTGACGGCCTGCAGGCAGCAGTCCGCGGACCGGTCCCAGTCACCCTGGCTCCAGTAGACCATGCCCATGGTTTCCAGCGCCTCACACATGCCGCGCGCGTCGTCCCTCTCGGCGGCAATCGCCAGCTGCCGCTCCAGCACGGCAAGGGCCTGGGGGTGGTCGCCCTTGAACCAGTAAATCTGGCCCATGGTCCACAGGGCACTGACGACGCCGCGCCATTCGCCGGCCGCGGTGAATCCTTGCTCGGCCCGGGCCAACTGGGCCAGCGCTTCGTCATAGTATCCCAGCAGTTGCAGCACATCGGCTGATGCGGTCTGTGTCTGCGCCAACAGGAGGGCATCGCCCAGCGCCTCGGCCGCAGCCTGGGCTTCCCGGACGACGGTCTGCGCCCTGACCCAGAGGCCGGTCACCCGCCAGACTTCAGCCAGCGCCAGCTTCACTTCGCACACGTCTGCGATGGGCAGGCCGGACCTGAGATCCCCTTCAAGGAGGTGGCGATAAAGGCGCACTGCCTCGTCGTTCGCATAGACGCGCTGGGCTGCAGCCGCCGCGCGGCGGTAGAACCTGATGGCTCCCTGCGTTTCGCCAGCCTGTTCATAGTGGGCCGCGATCCCCCCGCTGAGCGCATCGAGATCGCCGGCGCGGAGCGCCTCGAGCGCCTGGGCCACGCGCAGATGCATGGCGCGCCGCCGGATTGGAGCGATCGAGGCGTGGGCGACGGCGCGTATCCCTTCGTGGGCGAAGTCATACGAGCCAGCCCCCAGCTCGCGCACGAGCTGGCGCTGCCACAGCTCATCCAGGCCCGAGCCGACTGTCATTTCATCCTGGTCGCTGGCATGGGACAGGATATCGAGGCTGAACCTGCGCCCGATCACTGCAGCGGTCTGCGCGACCGTTTGAGCGGCCGGCGAAAGCATCGCGAGACGCCACTTGATCACCGCGCTCACCTTCGGCGGCAGTGCTGGAAAAGACGCGTCTGTACCCGCGTCCCAGGCAAAGCCTTCCGCCGCCGGGTCTTTGTGCTCCAGAGCCGCCCGATCCCCAATGCCTGCCCGCACCATTTCGACTACGAACAGGGGATTTCCTTCCGAATCGTGGAAGAGCTGGGCTGCTTCCGCAGTTTCGACGTTCCTTCCCGCGGCTGCAGCTGCCAGCGCCGCGGTCTCAGCCGCGTCGAGCGGCGCCAGGGCGATTTCGCATAACAGTCCAGCGCGTGCCAGCGCCAGCTCGAGCGCCGCCAGGGGATGGTCTTTGCCAACTTCCTGCGGACGCACCGTGCCGATGACCAGCAGTGGCGCCCTGGGATCGAAGCGGAGCAGATACTCGAGCCAGTCCAGCGTCTCGCGGTCGACCCACTGCACGTCATCCAGGAACAACAGGAGAGGCGCCCGGCCCTCGCGCGAGGTGGGAGCAGCATCTGCCATAGCCCCGCCAGAACCGGCTGCTCTGCGAGCGCCGGCGCGAACACGCGGGTGCAGTCCGTCGCTGACTGGGGCAGACCCGAGCAGCACGCGTGCCAGGGTCTCAAACAAGCGCGTGCGCTGCCAGGGCTCGGTCAGCGGCCCAGGGAGCTCGAGATGCGGTCGACCGGCCATCAGCACCGGGGCGATGCGCGCAACTTCGATCAGCCAGGCGTCGTCCAGGCCAGCCAGGCGTGCAGAGAAGGCGGGATCGCTCAGCCATTCGGCGACTGGCGCATAGGGAAGGGCAGCGCCGCTTACCTGCGGGTAACAGCGTGCGGTAGCCGCGGCGACTCCTCGCCGGGCAACCCAGGCGTACAACTCCTCTGCCAGGCGCGTCTTGCCGATGCCGGCTTCGCCCTTCAGCAGGAGCATCTGCGGCGCGCCCGCGGCTGCGGCGTGCCAGATTTCAAGTGCGCGCGCCCACTCGGCTTTCCGACCGATCAGCGGAAGAACTACCGGCTGCGCCTGGGGCGATCCGCCCACGAGACCGGGACCGGACCCCGCCTCCATCCCGATTGCACGCTCGTAGATATCCTGGGTGGCGCGGCCCGGCGCGGCGTCAAATTCCTGGCGCAGCATCGTCACGCAGGTCTCATAGACGCGTCTTGCTTCCGCTCGTTGTCCCAGGGCCAGATGCAGGCGCATCAGGTGGCGATAAGCCGGTTCGTGCAATGAATCGTGCTGCAGCAGTCGTTCGGCGTACGGAAGGGCCCGCCGGTATTCGCGCTCTTCTTCGAGCAGCAGCACCAGGCGTTCGAGGGCAGTTCCACGGGAGCGATACAGGCGCTCGCGGAGGGGCAAGATCCAGTCATCGTAGCAGTCGGGCAGCAGATCGCCCGCATACGCGGCGACGGCGGCCGCCAGTGCATTCACGGTCGCGGCGCGCTGTCCCCTGACCTCTGCCTCGGCTGCCTGGTCCAGGGCCGCTTCGAATACGGCCACATCGGGCACGAGAGGCGCATCGCCGCGCCATTGGATGTTCTGAGTCGTTACTTCGAAGAATTCGTCCGCATTCCCCAGGGCGCGGCGCAGCCGGGTGAGCAGGGTGCGAAAGTTCTTGAGGGCTTGCTGGTCTGTGGTGTCAGGCCAGAACGCGTAGGCGAGCTGCTGCCGCGAGATGGTAGCCGTGCGGTGCAGCACGAGGTAGGCCAGCAACTGCTGGACGCGCGCCTGATCGAAGCCTGGGACGGGCAGGTCGTCCCGGCGCAGATCGAAGGGTCCCAGCAGTTGGAGGTGAAGCTGCGAGTTTGGCATCCGTCCGAATCCACCCGGAGGGCCGGCGTGCAAAGCGGGTGCGCCGGCTGCCCGTATTATCGCATGGAGGCGTCTGGCTGACAAAGCGTGTTGCGGGAGGATGAATTTCGTGCCGGGCCCAAAACCCGGTATACTGGCGGGTAAATCCGAGGCTGCGGGTCTTCATATACGTGGGAGGAAGAAAGCGATGCGTGATATCGCATGGATGTTGTCGATCGTGCTGGCGATTCTCTTCCTGGTAGTTGGCATCAACATGGCCTATCTTTACGAGCAGGCCAAGAAGACCCTTCCATGGGTCAATGAGCTGCCTGAGATCATCGTTAAGATCCTCGGCGGCCTGCAGATTCTCGGCGCCATCGGGCTCATCGCGCCGATGTTCTTCGAGCAGTACGCCTGGTTGACGGCTGTAGTAGCGAGTTTGCTGGCTATGCTCATGATGATGGCAGCGGTATTTCACGTGAGGCGGCACGATATTGACACAGCCTGGCTGAACGGGCTGCTGGCGGCCTTCCTCCTCCTCGTGGCCTTTGCGCGCTGGACGACGACTCCGCTGCCATAGCGCACCTTTAGCCGGCCAGTTTGCGGATGAGTCGAACGATCAGCCGAAACGGCCGGTGATGTAGTCCTCCGTGAGCTTGTTTTTCGGATTGGTGAACAATCCGTCCGTAGGTCCATACTCGACCAGGTAGCCGGCCCGGTCCTCGCCCATGTTGAAGAATGCCGTGTAGTCGGACACGCGCGCGGCCTGCTGCATGTTATGGGTGACGATGACGATCGTGTAGTGCTGGGCCAGCTCGCGCATGAGGTCCTCGATCTTGAGCGTGGCGATGGGGTCCAGCGCGGAACAGGGCTCGTCCATCAGGATGATGTCGGGCCGGGTGGCGATGGCACGCGCGATGCACAGGCGCTGCTGTTGGCCGCCTGAGAGCGAGTAGCCACTCTGGTTCAGCTTATCCTTCACATCATCCCAGAGCGCGGCCGACCGCAGTGAACGCTCCACCAGCTCGTCCATGTCGCCGCGATAGCCGTTGATCTTCGCTCCCCAGGCGATGTTCTCGTAGATGCTCTTCGGGAAAGGGTTGGGCTTCTGGAAGACCATGCCCACCCGGCGGCGGACTTCGACGGCATCGACATTGGGCGCATACAGGTTCTTTCCACGAAATTCGACAATCCCCTCCACGCGTGCGGTGGGCACCAGGTCGTTCATGCGGTTGAAGCAGCGCAGCACTGTGCTCTTTCCGCAGCCGGACGGCCCGATGAGCGCGGTGATCTTCCGGGCCCTGATGTTCAACGACACATCCATGACCGCGCGAAACTTGTCATAGTACACATTCAGGTTCTCGACATTGAGGGCATGGCTGGCACCGGCGGCAGATATGCCTGCCGCGGCAGAAGTATCTGCCGTGGCAGAGGCTGCGGCTGCAGGTGCACCCAACCTGGGGCTCGCTATGTTCAAGGTGCTATTCATCTCAGTAACTCCGTGCGTACTTGTTGCGCAGCAGGATGGCGGTGGCGTTCATGGCCAGCAGCAACACTAGCAGCACCAGGATCGCACCCGCGGCGAGGTGCTGAAACTCGGCTTGCGGCCGCGCGGTCCACTGGTAGATCTGGATCGGCAGGGTCGTGAACTTGGCGAAGGGGCCGTTGGGGTCCACGACGATAAAGGTGGAAGCGCCCACTACGACCAGGGGCGCGGTTTCGCCCAGCGCGCGGGAGATCGCCAGGATCACGCCGGTCAGGATGCCCGGCACGGCGTTGGGCAGCACGTGTGCGCTGATGGTCTGCCATTTGGTTGCGCCCAAGCCGTAGCCGGCTTCACGCAGCGCATGGGGCACGGCGCGGATTGCCTCGCGCGCGTTGATGATGATGAGCGGCAGGATCAGCAGGCCGATGGTCAGGCCAGCGGAGAGCACGGTGCGGCCGTTGGCCGTCGTCGGGTCGACCACTCCGAAGAGCTTGCCGCTGGTAAGCGGCTCGAGCACGCGCACGAACACGGCCAGGCCGAGCATGCCGTAGATGATTGAAGGCACGCCGGCAAGATTGTTGATATTGGTCTCGATGAGCTGGGCCAGGCGGCTGTTTCCGCCGTACTCTTCGAGGTAAATGGCTGCGCCTACACCGAGTGGCACCGAAAAGACGAACGCAATCAGCGTCACCCACAGCGAGCCAAAGATGGCCGTGCGGACCCCCGCTAGCTCCGGCTTGGACGACTGGGGCGAGGTGAGGAAGCTGCCTGTGACCCAGCTGCGGAAGTCCAGGCGAGCGCCTGACAGCTTCTCTGCTTCTGCCGCGATCCGGGCCCTGTCAAAGAGCGATTCGGTCAGGGTCCACGCGGCGACGATCTCAGGCTTGATCACCTCAGCGGTCAGCAACTGCGCGAGTTCCGCGCTGGATCGATCGGCCAGCGGCTGCTGTGCTTCGAGCGCGCGAAACCGTCCGGCGGAGACGCGACCCTTAAGCATAGCGACCTGGTCTGCAGTGGGCAGCGCCTCCAGGCGCACCTCGCCCGCGGAAAGAACGCCCTCGGGAACCGGCTGTGTCCCGTAGTATTCCGAAACCAGCACCTCGGGCGCGACCTTGTTCTGGTACGCGACAAAACCGAAGGAGTCATCGATCACGTTATAAAGCAGCGCGAACAGGGCGATGATGCCGGCCATCGTTGCACCCAGAAAGAGGGTCTTCCAGATCTGGCCGGTGCGCTGGCGGCCCGTCACAAACGACTGGAGCCGGGACCCTTCCGGGTATCCACCCCCGGTCCATCCATCTTCTATCATAGGTCCACCCAAGTCCTTACAACCTCCAACCCTCAACCCTCAACTCAGAGCCTCGCTAATACCGCATCCGGTAACGCCGAACGATCCACTGGCTGATGATGTTGAGCGCCAGCGTGATCACGAACAACATCAGCGCGATCGAGAAGATGCTATCGTAGTCGATCGAATCGTAGCTGAGGTCGCCGCCCGAGATGCGGACGATGTGCCCGGTCATGGTCTCACCCGACGCGAAGGGGTTGAACAGGGCGAGCCCGCGCCAGGCATCTGCCCAGCTGGCGAAGTTGCGCGGCCCGGAGCCGGCTGCGATCGCCACAACCATCGTCTCACCTACCGCGCGAGAGATGGCCACGATGAAGGCAGCGCCGAGCCCGGAGAGCGCGGCAGGCACGACGATCTTGATTGCGGTCTCGAACTTCGTCGCGCCCAGCGCGTAGGCGCCTTCGCGCAGCCCGCGGGGAACGGCGCTGAGTGCGTCCTCGCTCATGGATGCGACCAGCGGCAGGATGAGGATGCCGATGACCAGTCCTGCCGATGCCATGTTGAAGATCTCCACCACATCCCGGCCGAAAATGCCGCGCAGGATCGGCGTGATGAAGTTAAGCGCGAAATAGCCGTAGACGACGGTCGGCACGCCTGCCAGGATCTCCAGCACGGGCTTGAGCGTCTGCCGGGCGCGGGGCGTTGCGTACTCGCTCAGATAGATGGCGATCGCCAGGCCGAGCGGCAGCGCGATGAGCATGCCGATCAGGCTGGTGAGCAGCGTCGCCAGCAACAACGGGAAGATGCCGAACTGGCCGATCTTCGGCTGCCAGGCCGTGGTCGTGAAGAAGTCGATCAGGCTGACATTGGGATCGAGGAAGAAGGCGAGCGATTCCTCGACGAGCACCACCACGATGCCCACCGTTGTAAGGATCGACACGACGCCACAGAAGATCAGGAACCCCTGGATCAATGCCTCCTTGGGCCGGCGCCGCCTTCCCAGGAAGAGCTCACCGGCGAACGATGATCCTGCTGCGCTGCTGGAGCGCGCTGCTGCGTCAATGATCATGGCCGATCCTTCCCTGTCCTTGCGTTCTGGCGCGGCCGTTGTTATTGTGCTGCACCCAGCCAGGCCTCGATGGCGGCGGTGAGTGCATCGGCAGGGGCGGGGAAGTAACCGACCGGGCCGATGACGTCGTTGACGTTGGCCAGGTAGAAGCTGACGAACTGGGCAACCTGGGGCTTTTCAACCATGATCTTGGCATCGGAGTAGATGAAGAGAGGCCGGGCCAGCGGGTATTGGCCGGCATCCACTGATTCGGCAGAGGGTGCGACGCTCTCGATGGCGACCGCAGCGAGCTTGCCTTCGTTTTCCACGTAGTAAGCAAAGCCGAAGTAGCCGATGGCGTACCGGTCGCCCTCGACGCCCTGCACGAGGACGTTGTCATCCTCGGAGAGCTGGAGGTTGCCCGCGGCCAGCAGGGCTTCCTCACCCTTCTTCTCGAAGGCCGGGTCCATCACGACCTCGACGAAGTAGTCGAAGGTGCCGGAGTCGGTGCCGGGCGAGAAGCGTTTGATCGGTTGGGCCGGCCAGTCCGGGTTGACGTCGGACCAGTTAGTGGCGTCCTTGGAGAAGAGCCTGGCCAGCTCGGCCAGGGTGACGCCGTCCGCCAGCCAGTCGTTAGCCGGATTGACGACGACGGCCAGGGCGTCTGTGCCGACGCGGAACTCGATGGGCGTGCGGCCGATGGCGGCACAACTCTCCACCTCGGAGTCCTTGATGGCGCGGCTGGCGTTGGCGATATCGGTCTCACCGGTCTTGCAAAAGCGCTCGAAGCCGGCGCCGGAGCCGATGGAGTCGATGGTGATATTGCCCGCGTAGCCTTCGTCGCGGAACTTCTCGGCCACGGCCTCGCTCAGGGGGAACACCGTCGATGAGCCGGCCGTGATGATGTCGCCGGTCACGTCGAGGGGGTTGACTTCAGGCAGATCCGCGCCGGGTGCGTCAGGCGCCGCCGCGGCCTGGGCTGGCTCGGGCGCCGTAGTCGGTTCAGGGACCCGGGTAGGCTCGGGAACGCGGGTGGGTTCAGCCTGGGCAGCCGCGGGAGCCGGCGTCGCGGCCGGCTGGGCACACCCTGACAAGAGCAGGGTGGCGATTAGAAGCATCACAAGAAAACTGGAACGCATTTCTCCTCCGTGTTTCGATCCTGTTCACAGGCTTCCTTCGAAGCTAGTGTGAAGGTATCACGGAGGTGTTAAGGCTCAGCGAATGGAGGGTTAACCGTGCGCGAAGATTGTGTAAACACTTCTTTACAATCGGTGATAGGATGACCCGGCACAGAGACGAAGCCCGGAAGCCCGGCCGAACTGGCGGTAGGTGCAATGCAGCCACTGATGGTAGAATGCTTGAGTACAATGGCACAAATCATCCGGCATCGGCGCAGTAAAGGAGAAATCTCA
>CAYLZG010000027.1:0-28925 GCA_964387985.1 uncultured Anaerolineales bacterium
CTCCGCGTGGATGATGTGATCGGGGAACATCTCGAAGTATCAGCTCATGCACATCGAGATGTTCCCCGATCACATCATCCACGCGGAGTGCATCGGCGGCGAGATCGATCTGCTGGTGAACCGCCGGACCACAGTGGGCTTCTTCCCCTGGCGCTTCGTGGACGGCGAGAGCAGCATCGGCCGCTGCGTCGCGTTCGTCGAGGATGGTGAGTACGAGGAGCTGATGGCCAAGAAGGCAACGCTCAAGACCACCCGCTTCGGCGACGCGTACGACCCGGAGCATGTAACGCGGATCGAAGGGAATTCCAGGTAACCGCGCCCTAGTAGAGACGTTGCATGCAACGTCTCTACTACACCGAATCGGAGGAGGGACCAGTGCAACGAATTACAGCTGCCTGCGCGCAGATCGCGGTCGCGCCGATGGATGTCGCGGAGAACCTCCGCCGCGCGGTGGCGTGGACCCGGCGCGCGGTGGAGGAATCGGGCGCACAGCTCGTCGTTCTGCCTGAGACGATCACGACGGGCTTCACACCGGACGTGGGCCCCGAAGCGCTGTGGGACGCGGTCGATGCCGTGCCGGGTGCGCTGTGGGAGCCACTTCAGCGCGTCGTGCAGGACCTTGGGGTGTTTCTAGCTTTTGGATCATACGAGCGAGGGCCTGAGCGGGGCGTGGTCTATAATTCGGCCATGCTCCTCGGACCGGACGGCGGCTTCCTTGGCGTGTACCGGAAGACGCACCTGTTCCCGGTCGAGGTGCGTGCGAACGGCGGCTGGTCGACGCCGGGCACAGAGCCCGTGGTCATTCACACGCCGCTGGCAAGCATCGGCTTGACCATCTGCTACGACGGCGACTTTCCGGAGCTGTACCGCGCAGAAACGCTGCTCGGCGCAGAGGTGATCCTGCGGCCCAGCGCGCTGCTGCGGTCGTTCGAGATCTGGGAACTGACGAATCGCGCGCGCGCGTATGACAATCACGTCTACATGGTCGCGTGCAATGCGGTGGGGCCGGACGCGGGGAACAACTTCTACTTCGGCCACAGCATGATCGTGGACCCCATCAGCCACAAGCTGGCGCAGGCGCGGGGAACCGAGGAGGTGATCTACGCAGAGCTGAATCCAGACCCGATCAAGTACATCACGTATGGCGCAAAGACACCGATGATCTTCGACCATCTGCGGGATCGCAACCTGGATGCCTATCGGGACATCCTCCAGCCCGGCCGCAGCCGGTTTGAACCGGCGAAGCGCGCGGCCAGCGACCCGTAAGATAGTGACCTCGTTGACCAGTCGTGTAACAAGCGTCATGCAAGCCGGTCACATTGTGGTACAATAGAAGAAGAAAAGGAGGTTTCGCCCACTGAAAAACGGGATCCGGGCGATCCCTTGACGCGCTTGATCATTTCCTTGCTAGATTGTCCACCCTCATTCGCCAAAGGAGAAGGTCATCATGGCCGTTAAAGGTTCACAGACGAAGGCTGGTCCCGTCCTCGGCTACATGCCCGACGACACCCCGCCTGTCGGCGCAATGCTGAGCCTCGGGTTTCAGCAAGTCCTCACCATGTTCCCGGCGACCGTCCTCGTCGCCATCCTCACCAAGTTCGATGTCGGCGTCACACTGCTGGCCAGCGGCCTGGGCACGATCATTGCCCTGCTCGTCACCAAGCGGCGCATCCCGATGTACTATGGCTCCAGCTTCAGCTACATCACCGTCATCATCACCGTGATGTCCCTGTATGCGCCGGCTTGTTTCGGCGATCCCAACACCGTCTACTGTCCCGAGGGCGTGCGATTGGCCCAAGTCGGCATCATCGGAACCGCGATTGTCGAAATCCTCTTCGGTCTGCTGATCCAGCGCGTAGGCAAGGCTGCGCTCGACCGGATACTGCCGCCCATCGTGACCGGCAGCGTGGCGATCGTCATCGGCATCGCGCTGGCAGGCACTGCCCTGAGCGAGGCAGCGGCGAACTGGCCGGTCGCGTTCGTTACCCTGATCGTCACCGTCATCTTCTCGGTCTACCTGCAGGGCAAGGGGCTGCTCGGAATGATCCCCATCCTGCTGGGCGCGATCGTGGGCTACCTGGTTTCAATCCCCCTCGGGCTGGTCCAATTCGGTCCTGTGATGGAGGCCTCCTGGCTGCGTGTGCCCAACATCACATTCCCGGCCTTCACCGATCCGCGGGCGTGGTCGGTCGTGGTCAGCGTTGCGCTTATCGCCATCGCGACCATCCCCGAGTCCACTGCCCACCTGTACCAGATGAGCCTCTACATCGACCAGCTCGCCAAGGACATGGGCCGCAAGCCGACCTCCATCAAGAACCTGATCGGCCTGAACCTGGTGGCGGATGGTGCGGATGACATTGTGGTCGGCCTGTTGGGCGGCTGCCCAGGCACCAACTACGGCGAGAACAACTCGCTGATGGCGATCACGCGCAACTACTCGGTGCCGGTGCTCTTCACGGCGGGCGCCATGGCCATCCTGCTGGGCTTCGTCGGTAAGCTCGCCGCGCTGGTCAATACGATCCCTCTGGCCGTCATCGGCGGCCTGTCGATCTACCTGTTCGGCGTCATCGGCAAGCAGGGTGTCGCGCTGATCCAGAGCGAGCGCGTGAACCTGTTCGACCCGAAGAACCTGGCCATTGGCGCGACGATCCTGGTGCTGGGCATCGGCGGTGCGATGGGGCTGGAGAACGGGATCTTCCCGTTCAAGATCCCGGTGCTGTTCCCCAACGGCATACCGGCCATCGTGTTCTCGGCCATCGTCGGCATCCTGATGAACCTTCTGTTCGTTCTCCTGCCGCCGTCGGCGTTTGGCGTCAAGGAGCGCAGTAATCTCGAGTTCTAGCGGCTGGCAACTGGAAGCTGGCAACTGGAAGCTGGAAACCAGCTTCCAGCTTCTAGCTTCCAGTAACCAATTCCCGGTTTTCTACGTCCATAGTTAAATAGCGGAGGGTGACAACGTTGCAACCCTTTGATTACATCATTCCAAAAGACTATCAGGAGGCCAGCGCGCTGTTAGGGGCTGGCAACGGGTCCGTGCGGGCACTTCAGGGCGGCACGGACCTTTTGATTCGCATCCGGGGGGGATTTGTCCGGCCCGAGCGCGTCATCGACCTGAAGGGCCTGCCCGGAATGCGCGACATTCACCTGAGCGAGGATGGTTGGCTGGTCATCGGCGCCGCATGCACCATGAACCAGGTGGGCTTGCATCCGCTCGTGGTCGAGCGCTATGGCGTGCTCTCGGAAGGTTGCAATTCGGTCGCGTCGTATCAGCTGCGCAACCGGGCGACAATGGGCGGCAACTGCTGCAACGCCAGCCCTGCGGCGGACACCGCACCTGCGCTCCTGTGTCTCGACGCGGTCGCGGAGATCTTTGGCCCCTGCGGCGTGCGGCGGGTAACGATCCACGACTTCTTCACAGGCCCGGGGCGCACGGTCCTCCAACGGGGCGAGTTCCTCAGCGGCATCCATCTCCCGCCTATCACGGGACGTTCGGCCGGCGCCTACAATAAGCTCGGCCGCACCCGGATCGGCGACATCTCCCTGGTCAGCGTGGCGGTGCACTGTCACCAGGCAGGGAGCGGCCCGTCCTGGCGAATCGCGATCGGCGCGGCGGGGCCTACGCCCTTGCGCGCGGTGGATGCGGAGGCAGCCCTGGCGCAAGACACATCCAAGGAGGGCATCGCGCGTGCGGCAGAGCTGGCCGCATCGGCTGCGCGGCCCATCGACGACATCCGCGGCAGCGCAGCCTATCGCCGGGCGATGGTGCGCGTGCTGGCCCGCCGAGGCATCGAACGTGTGCTGGCCGCGCTGCAGTCCCATAGCACTCCTCCCGCGACAGGAGGACCGGCATGAAACATCGAATCCAATTCACTGTCAACGGCGAACCATACGACATCGAAGTTCCCTCGCACCATACGCTGCTGCAGGTGCTGCGCGAGCAATTGGTGCTCACCGGCACAAAGAACGGCTGCGAGGCCGGCGAATGCGGCGCGTGCGCGGTGCTGATGAACGGGGAGCCGGTCAACTCCTGCATGGTGCTGGCGCCGGAAGCCAATGGCGCGACCATCACGACGATCGAGGGCCTGGCGCACGACAGCGAGCTCGACCCGCTGCAGGAGGCGTTCGTCGAGACCGGCGCAACACAATGCGGTTTCTGCACGCCGGGCATCCTCGTGAACGCCCGCGCCCTGCTGGATCGCAACACCGACCCGACTGAAGAGGAGATTCGCGAGGCGTTGGTGGGCAACCTGTGCCGCTGCACGGGCTACATCCGCATCATCGACGCAATCAAGATCGCCTCACGCCAGCGCAGGGAGGTGCTGCCATGACCCTCAAGAAAAAAACCGCCGTCATCGGCGCCAGCCCCCTGCGCATCGAAGGGCGGGACAAGGTCACGGGCGCCGCGACGTACGTTGATGATATCCAGTTCGGGCCGAACCTGCTGTGGGGGGCGCTTAAGCGCAGCCCGATCGCGCACGGGCAGATCAAACGGATCGACGTAAGAAGGGCGAAGGCACTGCCGGGCGTGCGCGTCATCGTGACCGGCGAGGATTTCCCGGGGTTGACAGGCCTGTACCTGAAGGACCGGGCGATCTTTGCGGTTGACCGGGTGCGCTACATCGGCGAAGCGGTTGCCGGGGTGGCCGCGGACACGCTGGAGATCGCACAGCAGGCGGTCGAGTTGATCGAGGTGGACTACGAGGAATTGCCCGGTGTCTTCGACCCCGAATTTGGGGCCAGCCCGGAGGCGCCCCTGCTCCACCCGGACCTGGCGTCATATGAGTACGTTCCGTTCATCTTCCCGCAGGCCGGCACGAACATCTCGAACTGGATGAAGGTGCGCAAGGGCGACATGGCGGCCGGGTGGGCCGAGGCTGACCTGGTGCTGGAACACAAATACAAGGTGCCGCACATCCAGCACGTACCTCTCGAGACTCACGTCTGCGTTGCCCAGCAGAACGTCAACGGAAAGATCACGCTGTGGTCATCGAGCCAGTCACCGTTCGCGCAGCGCAACCTGATCGCCAAGGCGTTGCACATCAACCACTCCAGGCTGCGCGTCATCACTCCACACGTGGGAGGCGGGTTCGGCTCCAAAGCCGGCGTGAGCATGGAAGGCGCCGCCGTCGCGCTGGCCATGCACGCAAAGGGACGGCCGGTGAAGCTGCGGATGTCGCGCGAAGAAGAATTCTTCACGACCTTCGTGCGGCAGGGGCTGATCGCCCGGATCAAGATGGGGATGACGCGCGACGGCCGCATCACTGCGATGCAGAACACCTTCTACTGGGATGGCGGCGCGAGCACTGAGTACGGGGTCAACATCACGCGCGCGGCCGGCTACTCGGGAACCGGCCCGTACTTCGTGCCCAACATCCACGTCGACAGCTACTGCGTGTACACCAATCATCCGGTGGGCGGCGCGATGCGCGGGTTCGGCATGCCGGAGATCCACTTCGGCATCGAACAGCACATCGACGCGATGGCGCACCGGCTGGGGCTGGATCCGGTCGAGGTGCGGCTGAAGAACTGCCTGAAGGACGGCGATGAGACGTTGACAGGCATGAAGATGCACCCTACCGGGCTCAGCCAGTGCATCCGCCGCGCGGCGGACGCGATCGGCTGGGGGCGGACGAGCGCGCCATCGACGCCCCACAAGGTGCGCGGGAAAGGGCTGGCTGCCAGGGGGAAGGCGCCGGCCATGCCGCCCAACCCGGGATCGAGCGCGGTCGTGCGGCTCAACGAGGACGGCACCGCGACGGTCAGCATCGGCGGCGTCGATATCGGCCAGGGTGCGCTGACGGCCATGGCCCAGTTCGCTGCGGAAGGACTCGGCGTCAAGGTCACCGATGTGCGGGTGAACACGGTGGACACGGACTACAGCCCGTATGAGTGGCAGACCGTGGCGTCGCGTCTCACCTGGAGCATGGGCAACGCTGTGCTGCAGGCTGCGGAGACCGCGCGGGTGCAGGTGTTGACCGCGGTGGCTGAAGCCTGGCAGGAGGACATCAACGATCTGGACATCATTGACGGGGAGGTGATCAGCTACAAGTCCGAGGAGTCGGTTCCGCTGAAGGATATCGCAGTCTACGGCGTCCAGCGTAAAGACGGCACCTTCATCGGAGCGCCGGTGGTGGCCCAGGGACGCTTCATGCCCGACTATGTCACGCCGCTCGATCCCGAAACGGGCCAGGGGCCGCGGGCGGTGGTTCACTTCACCACAGGCGCACAGGCCGTAGAAATCGAGCTCGATACCGAGACGGGCGAGATCGAGGTGCTTAAGATCGTCTCGGCGTTCGATGTCGGCAAAGCGATCAACCCGGAGATGGTGCGCACGCAGATGGAGGGCGGCGCGGTGCAGGGAATGAGCACCGCCCTGCTGGAGGGCATCATCCTCGATCATGGAAGGCCGCGCAACCCGAACTTCACAGACTACCGGATCGCGACTGCGGTAGATGCGCCGCGTGAGACGGAAAACATCATCATCGAAGTGCCACAGGATGACGGGCCGTTCGGTGCGCGCGGCGTCGGCGAGCACCCGATGGTGCCCACAGCTCCCGCCATCGCAAACGCGGTGTTCGACGCAGCAGGCGTGCGTATCGACAGCATGCCCTTGACGAGCCAGAAAGTCTGGGAAGCGTTGCAGACACGAGCTTAAGCTTACTGTCAGCGGACCTTGATATATGGTAGAATATGTCCTATAATCATCTGCAGGTCGCTCGGCAACTGAATAAAAGCCTGATTACCCCATGAGGTGTGTGATGAAACAAAGACTGTTGCTCCTTCTCGTGGTTCTTGCAGTTATTATGGCCGGCTGCGGCGGCCAGGGGGTTGAGCCCGCCACCGGGCCGACCACCTCGACGGGCGAGTTGTTACAAATCGCGTTGCCACGCTTGGTTATCGACGTTGACGCAGAGGGCAACCCCAGCATCCTGGGTATCTCGCCCGCATTGCTCAGCGCCGTAGGAGTCGATATCTCGGGTTTCAGGCTTCCTAAGACACTCGTCGACCAATTCGTCGCTGCCGGGGTCCAGCACCTGGAAGTCGCATCAGTGGGAGATCGCCTGATGCTCTTCGCGGACGGCCAGCCGCTCCCTCATCTCGGCTGGACGCCTGACTCGCTCACGCGACTGCTGGACACCATGCAGGCGCTTCAGGTCCAGAACACCGATACGATCGCACGTATCCTCCCCATCGTCACCCGGCTGGGTCTCGATGTGGTGCTGCGCTTCCCGCGCGCCACAGGCGCTGCGGAGATCCCCTTCGTCGACACCAGGACGGTTCGCAGTTTCCAGCCAACGGTCACTGCTGATCCGGCATCGGCCATCATTAAGTTCGAAGTGCGCTTCAACGAGCAAGGCCAGCCCGGCATGATGGGCCTGACAGCCGATGATCTCGCCGCGCTCGGCATGGGCAGTTTGGGCGGCCTGTCGCCGGACATGCTGGCCAATTTACAAAATAGTGATATACAGCATGCAGAAATCCGTACCAAACCGGACGGTGCTTACGTCTACGTTAATAATGAGCCGCTGCCCAGAGTGATCTGGGACACCGAGTTGTTGGCGAACGCCGTTGAACTGGCGACCAGGCTGGCGCCTGATTACGGGCTGCTGCCCCTGATTCAGCAGATTGGGCCTTACCTCGACCGGGCAGATCTCGGCATCCTGCTGCGCTTCCCTGCAGCAACTGGCCGAACTGAGTTGCCGGCCGAGCTACATTGATGTCACGTTCATTGAAGGAGGTGCGTAATGCGCAGGTTCGTTCCGGTGGTTCTGGTATTAATCGGCCTTCTGGTTGCTTCCTGTGGTCCGGCAATCATGCCGGCGGCAGCGCCAGAGACGGAATCCGGGGAGGTGTTCGTCATCGCATTGCCCCGAATCGTAATCACGTTCGATGAACAGGGTAATCCCGGCGTGGAGGGGGTGGCCCTGGAGGAGCTAGCCCGCAGTGCAGGCTTTGCGCTGGATCTCAGCCAGTACCGGATCGATCCCTTCTATCCGGCATGGATGAAGAATGCCAACGTCCAGCACATCGAGCTGCGCCAGACGGGCGACGGCATTGCGCTCTTGGTCAATGGCGAGCTGATGCCGAGCCTTTCGTTCCAGGACGGGTCGCTTGCGCGTTTGAGCGATATCGCGCCGCTGCTGGGACAGAATGGTCCGGCCATCGGTGAGCTGATCCAGAAGTTCGCGCCGCTCGTGCAGCGACTCGGGCTGTCAGTCGTCCTCAGGTTCCCCACGCAGGACGGTACGCAGGCGATCGATTATGGGCCGGATGACGTCAGGCTCGCCGCGATCGCTGCCTCGACTGAGGATCCCTCAGCAGTCGTGAAGTTCGAAGTACGCTACGACGAGCAGGGCGTGCCCTCCATCCTGGGAATTTCGGCCCGCGATCTCGAGGCAGTTGGGGTCAAGGCCGACATCGCGCTGGCGCAGAATGTCCTGATGCAGTTGCAGGCCAACAACGTTCAGCACATCCAGCTGAGCACTAAGGCCGACGGTCTGCATCTCTTCGTCAATGGCAGCCCGCTGCCGGCGGTTGCATGGGACGCCGCATCCCTCGACAACGCCGTGCAGGTCTACGAGCAGATGAACCCGGGCGTGCCCAAGACGACCCTGGATCTGATCAAGACGTTCGTTCCCATGCTCGGAAAGACGGACATGTCGGTCATGGTCCACTTCCCACTGGGAGCTGGCGTCGAGGCGATTCCGGCGAGGATGCAGTAGCACTTGGCCGTACGGTCTGCGGTGCACTGCAGGACGACGCACCGCAGACCGGACTCCAGAAAGGGATAACGCCGTTATGGACGTACCTCGCAAGTACGGTCTGGTGCGCGCGATTGCCGTACTGTTGAAAGTACTGGCAGTCATCGTCCTCATCCTGGGCATCGTTGCCCTGGTGGGTTCACTGCAGTTCGGCAAGCAGATGGCCCTGCCCAGTTGGATGACAGTCGGAGGTGCGGTTGCCGCGCCCCTCATCGCACTCCTGACGTTCTTTCAGCTCTATGCGTTTGGCAGCATTCTTACTTTGCTGGTCAAGATCGAGGAACACACGCGCGCCATGAGCCAGCCGCCGCCGAAATAGCGTGAGCCCTGTGACGCGCTCCTGTAGTCTGGATTGAAAACAGACCACCTCCTTGGGGGTGGTCTGTGTCGTTGTTGAGACAGCGCTCGACTTCAACTTGCGAAAACCCTCACCTGCGAATAAAATGTAATATTGGCACATTATGGCAAACAGCAACCGGCTGTTGCGCTCATCTCCGTCTTAATCCGTAATGCATTTCCAGGAGAGCGTTTCATGACACCTGTTAAGACCCTCGGCATCCTAACCGGCGGTGGCGACGTCCCCGGATTGAACCCGTGCATCAAAGCCGTCGTGGATCGCGCCGTGGACGATGGGCTGGAGGTTATCGGTTTCCGGCGCGGTTGGGCCGGCCCCGTCAACATCAACCCCGATGATCCATCGGAGGACTGGCGTTGGGTGATGCGGCTCAACAAGGCAGTCGTCCGCAAGATCGATCGCTCCGGCGGCACCTTCCTGCACACCTCGCGCACCCGTCCTTCGCACGTCAGGCCGGCTGAAGTCCCGGCATTTCTGAAGGGCACGTTCAACGTCGCTGATCCGCAGACTGAGACGGTCGATCTCACGCCTCACATCCTGCGCGTCCTCGAGCACCTCAAGATCGACGGCCTGGTTGCGATCGGCGGCGACGATACCTTGAGCTACGCGGCGCGGCTGCACCAGGAGCATTTCCCCGTCGTGGCCATCCCCAAGACGATGGACAACGACGTCTATGGCACGGACTACTGCATCGGATTCAGCACAGCCGTAACCCGCAGCGTCGACCTGATTACCGGCCTGCGCACTCCTGCCGGCTCACACGAACGCATCGCGGTGGTCGAGCTATTCGGACGCAATTCGGGTGAGACATCCCTCTTCGCGGCGTACCTGGGCGGCGTCGATCGCGCGATCATCTCCGAGGTTCCGTTCGACGTCGAGAAGCTCGGCGCGTTTCTGGTCGAGGACAAACGAGCCAATCCAAGCAATTATGCAATCATGACCATCTCGGAAGGGGCGACGATGACCGGCGGCGACATCGTCGAGACCGGCGAGGCGGACGCCTACGGTCACCGCAAGCTCGGCGGCATCGGGCAGATGACCGGAGAGATGATCAAGAAGGTTACCGGCGAAAATATCATCTACCAGCAGCTCGGCTACCTCATGCGTTCGGGCGCGCCCGACTCCCTCGATCGCATGGTTGCATTGAGCTATGCCAACCTGGCAACCGATCTGATCGCCCAGGCGCGGTCAGGCCGCATGGTCGCCCTGCGCGACGGCAAGTACACCCATATCCCGCTCAGCACCGTGATCTCCGGGATCAAGCGCGTGGACGTAGATGAACTGTACGACAAGCAGAACTACCGGCCAAAGGTGGCCAGCATGCTCGGCAAGCCGATGTTCCTATACTAGGCCGGATCTCTCCGGAATCACCTCCAAACCGCATTTGGACGACAAGTGCGGTTTTTTGTTGATTCCATGCGCACATCACCTTGGCGCGTGATATAATGTTTTCTGATGGGCCGCTTCTCCGCAGGGCAACGACCATGACTGGCACTTATGTCTATACTCCTGACATCTGGCTGCCGTTAGCCGGAGCCCTCTTTCTGGCCTTCCTTGGCGCATACAGTTGGCAGCGCCGTAAAGTGCCCGCTGCGCTGCCCCTGTTCGCCAGCTCGTTGTTTGGGGTGCTGTGGATCCTGGGAATCGCCCTGGCGGTCGCTGCGGTCACCCCGGCCGCAAAGATCGCCTGGCACAAATTTCAGGCCATCTGGCAGATGCCGGCAGCCACGGCCATGGTCTGCTTCGCGCTGGAGTACATCTGGCCGGGGCGCTGGCTGACACGACGCAACTTGATCCTGCTCGCACTTCCTCCCCTCCTGGTCCTGTTCCTGGTCGTCTCCAACAACTCGCAGTTCATGTGGGGGGAGTTGGAAGTCGCACCGGATGGATCGATCCTGCGGCACGTTGCTGCGCCAGGCGCGATCCTGGTAACTTATGGATTGAGCCTGGTCCTGGTCAACCTGGCAGCCTTCATCTGGCTCTTCATCCGCTCGCCGCAGCATCGCTGGCCGGTGGCGCTCATGCTGACCGGAGATATCGCAGGTCGCGGCCTGTACGCACTCAACCAGTTGGACGCCAACCTGGCGCCATCCCTGACCGTTCACAACACGTTCGTCGCCGCACTTCTCCTGGGCTGGGCAATGTATGCCATCGCATTGTTCGGCTTCGGTCTCTTCGACCCACTGCCCGCCGCGCGCGCCACAGCCATCGCCCAGATGCCGGAGGGATTGGTCGCTTTGGATGCGCAATGGCGAGTTGCAAGCCTCAACCCAGCAGCCGCGCAGTTGCTCTCCATCCCGGTAGGGCAGGCACGCGGCAAGCTGATAGCCGAGATTCTGCCTGGGTCCGGTGACGAAATCGTGCATTGGGCCGATCACAGCCCAACATGCACCGAAATCAGCCTCGGGGCTGGCGCGGGGCAACGTCAATACGACCTTAACCTCACGACTCTCAGGGACTTTCGCGGGCTGACCATCGGGCACCTGCTGATGTTCCGCGATGTGACGGAGCGGCGCCGCGGCCAGGCATTGCTGCTGGAGCACCAGCGGACGCTGGCAATGCTGCAAGAGCGCGAGCGCCTGGCCCGCGAGTTGCACGATGGCGTAGCGCAGGTTCTTGCGTTCGTGACGACCCAGGGGCAGACGATCCACCGTCTACTGGCACGGGGTGAGATCTCGGAGGCAGACGACCATGTAGGGCGGCTCGTCGAGGTGGCGAGCGAGGCCAACACGGACGTACGCGAGTCGATCCTCGGCCTGCGAACTGCTTTCGATGGGCAGGGGCTCCTGCCCACGCTGGCAACCTACCTCGGTCAGTACGAGAAGCGCTACGGCATACACACGGTCCTGAGCGCGCCCGAATCGCTCAGTATCAACGACTTCGAGCCTCTGACCGAGGTCCACGTGCTTCGCATCGTTCAAGAGGCGCTCGCCAACGCGCGAAAGCACGCGCATGCGCGCGCTGTATACGTCACATTCGCACTGGCCGACGGCCATGCGCAGGTCGAGGTACAAGATGACGGATGTGGCTTCGATCCACTGTCGGAGGATGCCCGAGGCGGGATCGGGCTGCGGGTGATGCGCGAGCGCGCCGCGGAGATCTGCGGCACGCTTGTTGTGCAGTCCGCGATGGGCGCAGGAACGCAGGTCATCCTGACCGTTCCGGTGCAAGTTCCGGGCTGAATCCCCTTTCAGTGAGGTGGGACTTATGCGGGTTCTACTGGTGGATGATCACCGGCTCTTCGTCGAAGGACTGCGGAATCTGCTCGTCTCGGAGGGCATCGATGTCGCCGGCGAGGCGCACGATGGCCTGGAGGCATTGGCTGCGGCGCGGCGCCTGCGGCCGGACGTGATCCTGATGGACATCCACATGCCGCGCTGTGACGGGTTGAGCGCGACTCGCCTGATCAAGGCCGAGATGCCGGAGTGCAAAATCGTGATCCTGACCATGTCCGAAGATGACCAGGCGTTGTTCGACGCGGTCAAGAGCGGCGCGTCAGGCTACCTGCTCAAACGCCTGGACGCTGAGGAGTTCTTCGACTACCTTGCAGAACTGCAGGCCGGCCATCCTCCCTTCTCAGCTGGCCTGGCGGAAAAGATCTTGCGCGAGTTCACCCACCCATTGCTCCGGAGCGGGAGTCCTGCGCCGCGGGCGTGTGACCGGGAAGACGATCAGCGAACCGCTGACGAAGAAGAGACCGCCTTATCCCCACGCCAGGTGCAGATCCTGGCCCTCGTTGCACAAGGCCAGACCTACCGCCAGGTCGCTCAGACGATCGGCATTGCGGAGCGCACTGTCAAATACCACATGGCCGAGATCCTCGACCGGCTTCACCTGGACAACCGGGCCCAGGTGATTGCCTATGCCACACGCCTCGGCCTGACGGCCAAGTAGAGACGTTGCATGCAACGTCTCTAAGCCTCTCGGTCTCCACACCTTCACGTCACTCCGGGCTTTCCAACGCCAGACTGAACTTAAGTGCAGTCTCCCGAGCCGCGAGACTGCACTTTCTTTCACCTTCTCTTGCACCTTCGTACATTCCAATCGTCCCCGCCAAGGCGTACCATGAAGTGCGGCGGTATCCCAGCGCGAGGTGCGATATGACACCAAAAACCCGGGTGGCAGTGTGCGGCAGTTCCCTAACCATGGCCGGACTCGCGGTCAGCCTGAAGGCAAACCTGGACATCGATGTTGTGCGCATCCCGAACATTACGGACGCGCTAGCCCAGGATCCTGACGAGCAGGCGGCGGTGATCGCTTTTGATCTGAGCGAGCTGAGTGGCGACCTCGCCGTTGGGCTCCTGCGCGAGCGGCCGGGTCTTCTGCTGATCGGCTTCGACCCCAACATCGACAGGCTTCTCGTTCTCTCCGGCCGGACCGAGCAGGCGCTCAGTGTGGCCGAGCTGGTCCAGATCATCCACCAGAAGCAATCCAATCGAGTGGAATTCTAGAGGAGGAATCCAATGGACAAAAAGGTGACACTCGCGCTCTCATTGTCGTGTCTCCTGGTCCTGGCTGCCAGCCTGTGGGCATGCAACCCAGCCCCAATCGTTCCCCCCGCGCCGACCCCGGCGCCGCGGTCGACCGAGCCACCCTCCGTACGGACGCCCGAGGCTGTCGTACAGCCTGCACAGCAGGAGGAATGGAGCCGGATCCAAGCCTCGGGCGTGCTGCGCGTTGGGTGCCCGCTCGACAACCCACCTTTCAATATGTACAACGCGGACTTCGAGCCGGATGGGTTCGACGTGGTCCTGATGGCCGAGATCGCCGAGCGCCTGGGATTGAGAGTCGAGTTCAACGATTTCGCCTTTGATGGGCTGCTCGGTGCATTGCAGTTGGGGCGGGTCGATGCTGTGATCGCGGCGATGGCCGTCACAGACGAAAGACGGGCAGTGGCAGACTTCACAAGCTCGTACCACCAGGGCGAAGACGTCATCCTGGCCGCGGCCAACTCGCCGGTCACGTCCATCGCGACCCGGGCCGACCTGGTGAAGCGCCGGGTCGGTGTGCAGCGCGGCACGGTGTACGAGAGCTGGCTACAGCGCAACATGGTGCAGACCGGCGAGATGCCGGGTACCAACCTGCTCGCGTACTCGCAGCCAGCAGACGCGCTGGCAGCACTTGCCGCGCGGCGGATCGACCTGGTCATCATGGACCGCGAGCCCGGCCTCCAGCAGGCAGCTCTGGGCAACGCGAAGGCGGTGGGCAAGAGTCTGTACGTACAGGATTTCGCGATTGCGACGCAGAAGGGCTCGACCCTGACGCCGCACCTGAACCGGGCGCTGGCCATGGTTTTGAGCGACGGGACCGTCGCGCGGTTGGCCGCGAGCTATCTGCAACTCCCGGAGGATCGATACACACCGGTGCCGCCCCCGCCGACCGAAGAGCCCCAGCCCACGGCAGCGCCCATCACAGTGGAGCCAACCGCCGCCCCTTCCCCAACGCCCGCACTCATCGACGACATGGCGTGGGAGGCTGACCTGTCGTACGACGACAACCGCGGCGCGCCCGTGGTGCAGCCGGGCCAGGCGCTGGAGAAGGGATGGCGCATCCGCAACAGCGGGACCACCACGTGGGGCGCCGACTACCGGTTCGTCTATGCCAACGGCAACACGCCGGTCTCGAACATGGGGGGCATGCCGGTCGTGATCGGGCAGGCCGTGCCGCCCGACCAGCTAGTTGATGTTTATGTCAACCTCATCGCACCGCAGGCGCCCGGGGTCTACCAGGGATTCTGGCAGATGAAAAACGCGGCCGGCAGGGCGTTCGGCGAGAAGGTATGGGTCAAGGTGCAGGTGCCGGCGCCCCCGACTGCCGTTCCGCCGCCCACTGCCGTCCCTGCGACAGGCATTTCCTTCACGGCAGACCGCTACCAGGTCACAGCCGGCGAATCCACCTGGCTCAATTGGAACGTGACCGGCGTGCAAGCGGTGTGGTTCTGCACGCCGCCCGGCCCCACGTGCAGGGGCGTGACTGGGCTGGGTCGCGAAGGGGTCAAGCCCTCTGCGACCACGACCTATCTGCTGCGCGTGCAGCACACGGACGGCAGGACGCAGGATGTGCCCCTGACGATCACCGTGTATCCAGCGCCCAACGCGCCCACCATCCTCGACTTCAGTGTCGATCGCTCGGCCATCCGTGCAGGGGAGGCCCTGAACCTGTGGTGGAAGGTGCAAGGCAACGCCACACGCATTGCGATGGTGCGCAATGGGCATCCGCTCCGGGATTACGCGCTGGCCGAAGAAGGCTATCTGGACCAGCCGCCCGGCGTCGGTCAGGTCATCTACGAGCTCCAGGTCTGGGGCCCGGGCAGCGGCGAGCCTGTAGCCAGGCGCCAGAAAGCGGTTACGATCGAGGCCGCGCCCGCGCCTCCCGCGACCATCGATGTCTACGGTTGTGGGAACGCTCAGGCGCTGCGAGCCGGGGACACGCTGAAGATTCACCTCGAGGCCGCGGGCGGCACAGGCTACGAGTGGGATCTGAAAGAAGTCGATCCAAGCGTGCTCGCACCGATGGGGATCACGCGGGACGCGGTCGGCGGATTGGGCGGCGCGGTACTGCACACCTTCACCTACCTTGCGCAGCGTGGCTCGACGACCGTAGTCCTGATCCTGTACCGCCCTGCCGAGGGCCCGCAATCGACGACCGAAACGTGCTACATCCCGGTGAGCGTACAGTAGCGCGCTCCCATCAGTTCTACGGCTTGATCGGCAGAGAGACCAACCAATGGGCGCCGGCCCTCTGCGAGGCCAGGGCGCCGGTCGAGCCGCCGAGTGATCCGCAAATGCACCTGGCGGCGGACCAGGTGAACCATGAGGCGGCCGGAGACCTCATCCATACACTTCTCCGGCGGTGACGGGTGGCTCAGCGAATGGAAGCCACTCATCAGAGGTGATTCGCTCATACAAGGAGGCCTTCCATGATCGCCTATCGCAGGATTGTCATTCGCGTGCTGTTCGTGCTCATGTTGGCTGGCCTGGCCGGCGCACCTGCGGTGTCTGCTGACATCGTTGCCCCCGAGAGCCAGGCGTTCGCAGAAGTCGATACGACCGCCCAGTTCCTGGAGGAGGGGCTGGAAAAGCGCGGCTTCGAGGTTGGCAGGGGTTCCTTCGTGTTGTGGGGCATCGACGAGTGCCCAGCCACCTTCGAGTTGATGGGGGGCTGCTATTTCAACAATCCGACTTCGCCGTATGTGCTCTCTGCCGTCCCCTACTGGGAGGACGAGTTTGTCGACCCTGCCACCGCACACGCATTCGGTGACGCGGGAGAAGACTACGGCCCCATCTTCCGTTTCGACCCGAACGAAGCGATCGTGATCTTCGGGTTCCTGCCGCCGGAAGCCGCCTACTTTGGCCTGCAGAGCTACCTGTTCACGCGCAAGGGCGAGTGGGAAACGGACAATGACACGTACCGCTTCATTGAGAAGGTAGGCGCCACGGACGTCTTCTTCCACACGGTCCCTCTGAATGCATCGCGCATCAGCTCTTTCGACAGCCTGAGCGACAGCAACAACAACGTCGTCATCGAGCGACAGTCCGGCGCGAGCTGGAACCAGTTCCGCTACTTCATCATTACACCCGACCGGTTCATGGAGAAGCAGGTCCGCCAGGTCTTGCACAAGCTCCGGGTTCCGGAGAAGGACGTCTTCTCTGAGGCGATCCCGTCCAACATGAGGATCGGCCTCGACGCAGACGCGGACGATTTCCTGGTGCTGTTTCGCTATTCGAGGCCCGTCGACGGTGGCACGGAAGGCACTCAGTCGGACGAGTGGCGACACAATCCAACCATGGGCGTGCTGCGCATCCGCGATACCCGGCCGCACCGCCCCGCGCAGCGGTACCCCGCCTGGGTGGACGACAGCCCTGAACCCCGAATCGCGGTGTCGGAAGTGTACCTCAAGGACGATCTCAACGCTCTCGTGGATGCGGTCGGCAAGGCATGGGCGCAGCCCATCAAAGACGAGGATGATTGGAAGGAGCGGGCTCTGCCATTCATCGATACGCAGAGCTATCCGTTCAACCTAGTTGGGCCGCTGTGCGACAACATCGGGATGGACTGCCAGGGCGACACCCAGGACGCCACTTACCAGTTTCGCCCCGGTCTGAGCTTCGACAACGGCGAGGTCTACGCGGTGGTGGGCACGCTGGGCACGGCAACCGGCAACGCCACCTATGTGAGCCTGGGCCTCAACAACGTTCACTACAGGCTGGGCGTGAAGAACGTAAACGACTCGATGCTCGCAGGGAGCGCGACTGAGGCGTTCTATGGTGATCTGGAGAACCTGGACGAGCTCTACGTCTACTACTTCACCCGAGATTGCGAGGACGTAAAGGACCTGACCCATGATTTCTGCACCTCGGTCGAGGACACTGAGTTCGTCATCCCGAAAGGCGGTCTTGCATCGTTCGTCGAGCGCGACTACGTGGGCGTGGGCACGCAGCGCGCTCCTGATTCGACGCTGACGCTGCCAGCCATAGCGCTCAAGCTAGCGCGACCGACTCCGTAAGACACCCGGGCTCATTGCGCCAGGTGCATCCTCATGCGCGTTCTGCGGCGGGTCGGAGGCGTTTGCGCATACGCTAACGCCTCCGACCCCGACCAGTGGAGATCTTAGAAAAGTTGAATGGAGACAATCAAATGGCTGACTTCAACGAAACAGAACACATCATGATCACGAGGCGTGCGGCGCTGAAGCTCGCGGGAATGGCCGCGGGCGGATTGGCCATCGGGGGCGCTATGACCGGTCCGGCGTTGGGCGACGCTCACGCAGACACGTGCGCAGACGCTGAGTGCACCTGCCCCGATGGGCCCGCCTGCACGTGGGATCATCCCACCAGGTCGCAGCGTTACTCCTATTACGAACAGCTAGCGCCGTTCTACCCCTTCAGAGATCCCCCCGCGACGAAGGTGCCACTAAATTCGACCATCCCGCTGCTGCGCAAAGACGAAATGCGGATCACGTTTATGGGTTCCTGCATTCCCGGCAACCTGCGCAAGACGCAGCAGATGATGAGCGTCTTTGTCGAGGTGGGCTGGGATGAAACGAGACAAACGCCGCTGGACAACTTCGTGTTCGACTGCGGCTCCGGCGTGTGCACCAACTACAACGCCATGAATGTCGGATTCAGCAGGATGGACAAGATCTTCATCAACCATCTGCACGGCGACCACATGAGCGACCTGACGCACATCTACTGCTTTGGCCCGTCTGCGGACCGGCTGTCGCCACTGTACGTCTTCGGCCCCAAGGCGTCAGGCCTGGAAGACCCGAAGTTCCCAGGCAAGGTTCACGACGATGGCACCCGGGCCTTCTGCGAACATCTCCGCGCTGCTTGCCGCTGGCACACGGAGAGCTTCAGCTTTCAGCAGACAAGCTTTACGCCCACTGCTCCCGATGAGCGGACTCTCGTGGAGAAATGGGGCTTGCCGTACGAACCCGAGCCCGTGGGGGACCCTGAGGCGCCCGATGATCCCAACGACAGCTACGCCCTGATTCCCATCGAGCTGGACTGGGAAACCGGTGGCGTTGCCTACGAAAATAAGGATACCGGCTACAAGCTCGAATGGACGCCTCCCGGAATCCTCGGCGCCAAAACCCTGTCCATGATCTACTCGAGCGACACCAAGCCCGAGGAACTCTGCGTCGAGAATGCCGTGAACGAGGGCAAGGGCGTAGACGTGCTCATTCACGAGATGATTGTGCCGGCCGAGATATGGGCCATGAAGGTCGTCCACTTAACGGACCCCAGCCTGGTTCCTCCGTCTACCATCCAGCAGATCCAGATGGTTCAGAACAGCTCCCACACCCCCCAGGGAGCCTTCGGACACCTCCTCAGCCTGATCGAGCCCAAGCCGCGGCTCACCGTCGCCACCCACTTCCCGGTGTCCGACGACACGGTGGCATGCGCGATGAAGAGCGTGGCGCAGCACTGCAACGTCGTCCAGGGCCGGGATCCAAAACCGAAGGAGAAGGCTGCCCGCATCACATGGTCCTTCGACTGCATGGTGATCACGGTGTCCAGGGATCGAATCCTCGAGCAACGAGGCGTGGTTTCGGACTTCGAGTGGAACTACGTCCCCCAGCCGGTCCCGGGCGTGCGGAATCCGGCAAAGTACAGCAAGAATGGTGTTGGGGATCCATATGCACAGATCGACGAATCGACGGCGATACCTGCCTGCGATTGCGAAACGGGAGAGTGCAATTACCGCGCAGATGGGTATTGATTGCCGCCGCCAGGGCGTCGAGTCGCCTTGAGTTGGAACTGCCTCGCTGCAGGATTGGAGTAAGCACGATGAAACGACCGAATCTCATCCCCATAACGCTCCTGGTAGTGGCCCTGCTGCTGGGAGCCTGTTATCCCCCCGATCTGTCCATGCCGCCCGCGCCGGCCGCATCGCCCGCCGCGGGTATGGCCAACCCAGCGTCTGAGAACTGCATCCAGCAAGGCGGTCTCCTGGAGATTCGAGACGAAGCAAGCGGGCAGGTTGGCTACTGCAAGTTCGCGGACGGCAGTGAATGCGAAGAGTGGGCTTTGATGCACGGCGAGTGCCAGCCGGGCCAGCCCGCGTCCGTCACCCAGCCTACGGTGGGATTCGACCCGAGCGCGGTTGCGCCGGGCACCCTTGACCGCGCCGCCATGCTCGCGCCGAGGGATATGTCCGGGAGCCCGCTGCTTGATGGCCTGGCCGATTGGGAGCAGGCTGTGCTGGACAAGCTGATCCAGGCTGCCCGCTACATGGATGCGGCGTTCTGGCAGCAGGTGGACCCGGAAGGCGAGGTGATCTTCAAGGGGTTGACCGGCGCCACGACTGACCTGGAGAAGGCGACCCGCCTGATGCTGGATGCGAACTACGGGCGATGGGATCGCTTCCAGGACTTCGCGCCGTTCCTGGGCAGCACCCCGTGGCCTGCCGGCAGCTACGTCTATCCGCCGGATCTGACCAAGGTAGAGCTGGACGCCTACCTGGCCAGCCATCCCGATGAGAAGGAAGATCTGCTCGACCCCTATACCGTCGTGCGGCGTCAAGGCGATCGTCTGGTCGCCGTGCCCTATCACGAGGTTTACGCGGCCTATGTGCAACCAGCGGCCGCGCTGCTGGATGAGGCAGCCGGCCTCAGCAGCAACGCATCGCTGGCGAACTACCTGCGCCTGGAAGCCGAGGCATTGCGCACCGATGACTACTTCGCGGCCAACATGGCCTGGCTGGACCTGGATGCCAATCTAGATGTGAGCATTGGCCCGCACGAGGTGTATGACGACCAACTGACCGGCCAGAAAGCATTCTACAAAGCCAATGTACTCCTGGTGGACCGGCCCGCGGGCAACCAGCTCGCGAGACTGATGGACACCGTGCCGGAGCTGCAGGCCAACTTGCCCGTGCCGGAGGAGTTTCGGCCCAGCCAGGCTGGCACCATGACCCCCCTGGAACTGGCGGATGATATCTATCGCAGCGGCCAGGTCCGTGCAGTGATGGAGGGGGTTGCCTTCAGCCTGCCCAACGATCCGAAGGTCTGGGAGGCCAAGGGCGCGAAGAAAGTGATGATGCGCAACTACCTGGAGGCGCGGCGCACTCTCGTGCTCACCCCGCTGTTGAATGAAATCGCCGACGAGGAGCTCGCCCAACAGCTGGATCCTGGCACCTACTTCAATTGGGTGCTGCTGCACGAGGTGGCGCACACGCTGGGGCCGCGCACGGTCAACAATGCAGGGAAGGAAGTCACTGTCGGGCAGGCGTTGGACCAATACTACTCACCCATCGAAGAGGCCAAGGCCGACATCGCTGGGCTCTACAGCGTCCCCTATCTGAGCGAGCAAGGGATCATCACCGGCACACTGGCGTCGCACTATGCCGGCTACCTGGCCGAGTCCTTGCGTTCCATCCGCTTCGGTTTCGGATCGTCCTATGGGATGGCCCGTTCGGCCGCATGGAACTACTTCGTCGAGCGTGAAGCGCTGCTCTACGATGCCGCCAAGAGCCGTTTCACCCTGGATGAGACGCGCATGACCGAAGCGGTGAAGGAACTGACGACGACCCTGATGACCATCGAAGGGAACGGCGATATCGCTGCTGCGGCCGCCTTCTTCGACAAATACATGCCCGTCAAACCGGAGCTCCAGAAGCTGCTGGACCAGGCCGGTGAGACGGTGCCGATCGAGTTCGTGCCGACCTATCCTGAACGATAGCCGTGGGTTCATCGATCGGAAAATAGCGCATCCGCGGTGGTTCAGGCATGTGGCCAATGATGTCAGACAGGAGCTGGCGCCATGAAACATCCGAATCTTCCCCTGACGATCCTGCTGGTGGTGGCCTTTCTGCTCGGGGCAGGGTGCCCCGTGTCAGCCGCGCAGCCCGGTGCTGCACAGGCAGCCGAGTCCGGCCGCATCCCCCTGAAGGATGCGCTCGACACGCTCGAGCCGCGGGAGGTATGGCAGAACTTCTATGACGTGACACAGATACCGCGACCGTCGAAACACGAGGAGCAGATCCGGGATTTCCTGGTGGACTTCGGCGAGGATCTGGATCTTGAAACGATCGTCGACGAGGTGGGGAACGTGATCATCCGGAAGCCGGCGGCCGAAGGCATGGAGCGTCGCCAGGGTGTGATCTTGCAGGCCCACATGGACATGGTGCCCCAGCAGACCCCCGAGAGCACCCATGACTTCCTGACCGATCCGATCGAGGCCTACGTCGAGGGCGACTGGGTGGTGGCCGGCGGCACGACCCTGGGCGCAGACGACGGCAGCGGCATAGCGATCGCGATGGCCGTGCTGCAGGCGCAGACGCCACTCGGTCCGATCGAAGCCCTTTTCACCGTTGACGAAGAGGCCGACATGACCGGCGCCCTGGGCTTGCAGGCGGGCGTGCTCAAAGGCGGCATCCTGATCAACCTGGATTCGGAGACCGAAGGGGAGTTTACCATCGGCAGCGCGGGGGGCCAGAACGCTACCATCGGCGCCACATATGCGGAATCGAACGTCCCTCCTGAGGTGGCGGCGTATACGGTGACTGTAGGCGGTCTCAAGGGCGGCCATTCCGGCATGGACATTCACCGTGGTCGCGGTCACGCGGCCAAACTGCTGGTGCGCTTCCTGAAGACAGCCGCAGGCAAATACGGCGTGCGGGTGGCCCGGTTCACCAGCGGTACCGCGGACAATGCCATCCCGCGCGAAGCATCGGCACTCGTCGTTGTGCCCAACAACCACGTTGACGCGTTCCTGACTAGTGTCCAGGAGTTCGAGGCGACTGCCAAGCGCGAGCTGGCCGCGACCGAACCTGATCTCAGCGTGCAGGCCGCGACCGCCGGCAACGATGCGCCCGCCATGATCATGGAAGAGATGGCCCAGCGGACACTGCTCAATGCCCTCTACGGCACTCCGCAGGGAGTGATGCGCATGAGCGATGCGGTGCCCGGGCTGGTCGAGACCTCCAGCAACTTGGGCATCGCGAACATCGGGGCGGGGCAGGTGGACGCTATCTGTCTCCTGCGGAGCTCGGTCGATTCGGCGCTGGAGGACCTGGGTCAGATGATCGCCAGCGTGTGGGACCTGGCAGGCATCGAGGCCACCTTCGGCGGAAGCTATTCCGGCTGGAACCCTGATCCCAACTCGCCCATCCTCCTCCTGATGCAGGATGCCTATCAGGAACTCTACGGTGTGGACCCAAAGGTGTCTGCTGTCCACGCCGGACTGGAATGTGGCACGATCGTCGCCAAGCACCCCGGCATGGACGCAATCTCCATCGGGCCTACGCTGCAGGATGTGCACACGCCGAGCGAACGGATGGAGATCGCCAGCGTCAAAAGGGTGTACGACCTGCTGCTCGAAACACTCAAACAGATACCCGAGACGACCGCGGCCATCGACCCATTGCCCTCCTGGAACCCCGGACCGGCGAAGGAATCGATCCTGAAGTTCGTCGCGGAGGTGACCGACCCGGCCAGCCCGTCCTACGTTCCGCCGGTCGAGCGCATTGCGGTCACCGACAATGACGGGACACTGTGGACCGAGAAGCCCATACCTGCGCAGGCAGCGTTCGTCTTTGGCCGCATCGCAGCAATGGCGCCGGATCATCCCGACTGGAAGACGACCCAGCCTTACCGGGCCGTCCTCGAGGCCGACAGCAAGGCCCTGGCAAGCCTGGGGATAGAGGACATCGAGAAACTCCTCTTTGCGACGCACGCGGGCATGACCGAGGAGGATTTCGAGGCAACCGCCACGGCATTTCTGGATACGGCCAAGCATCCCCGCTTCGGCGCACCCTATACTGAGACTGTCTACCAGCCCATGCTGGAGCTGCTGGCGTACCTGGAGGCCAATGACTTCAGGACCTTCATCGTGTCGGGCGGCGGCGTAGAGTTCATGCGCGTCTTCTCCGAAGAGGTGTACGGCATCCCGCGCGAGAACGTGATCGGCAGCAGCCTGCAGTACGAGTTCCAGTTGACGCCGGAGGGCAGCGTCCTGGTCCGGCAACCGGAACTGGTCTCCCTGGACGACCGGGAAATGAAGCCGGTCAATATCCAGCTTCACATCGGCCGCCGGCCCATCGTGGCCATCGGCAACTCGGACGGTGACCTGGCGATGTTCCAGTACACCGCCAGCCGGAAGGGACCCTACCTGAACCTGCTGGTCGTTCACGACGATGCCGAACGCGAGTACGAAGTTCTGGCCGGGACCGATGCGATGATGACCGCGGCCGCACAAAGCCCGTGGGTGTTCGCCAGCATGAAGCGCGATTTCAAGACCGTGTTCCCCGATGCTCATTGATGTTGCCGCGACCCTGATGATCACGCTGAGTGAGCAGCAAAATAGGAGGTAACATTATGACAAAATCAACGCCCTACCCATCACGGCGTGACTTCCTCCGTTTCGGCGGTTCGGCCGTCGCGGCCCTGGCACTGATGCCATCCCGCGGCGCCCTTTCCAGCCTGACCGGTCGAGATTCGCACGCCGGACGAAAATGTCCGCCCGGCGATCTCGACGTCAAGATCGGCCAGATGATATTGGCCGGCTTCCGAGACTACACGCTCAAGGACAAGAACCCGATCGTTGCCGATCTGGAGGACCGCTGGCTGGGGGGTGTCGTCCTCTTCGACTACGATGTGGCCTTCGGGAAGTACAAGCGGAACATCAAGTCGCCGAAGCAACTTCAGGAGCTCGATGCGGAGCTTCTCGAGACGACTCCCATCCCGCCCCTGCTGATCAGCGTGGACCAGGAAGGTGGCAGAGTCAGCCGGCTCAAGCCGGCCTACGGCTTCCCACCCTCCTACTCCCAGCAATACCTCGGTACCGTCAACGACCCGGATTTCACCCATGCGTGCGCCGAAACCACCGCCCGGACGCTGAAATCGGTTGACATCAACCTCAACCTGGCGCCCGTCGTGGACCTTAACATCAACCCGGCCAATCCGATCATCGGCAAATACGAGCGCAGCTTCTCCGCGGATCCGGACGTTGTCACAACCCACGCCCTGAAGGTGATCGAGGCGCACCACGAACAGGGCGTCCTCACGACGCTCAAGCACTTCCCGGGCCATGGCAGCTCGACGGGCGATTCACATCTTGGCTTCGTGGATGTGACGGAGACGTGGGACCCGGTGGAGCTCGTGCCGTTCGGCAATATCATCCAGGCCGGGAGGTGCGATGTGGTGATGACGGCTCACATCTTCAATGCGCATCTCGACCCCAAGTATCCGGCGACCCTCTCCCAATCCACGATCACCGGGATCCTGCGCGACCAACTGGGCTGGGAAGGCGTGGTGATCAGCGATGATATGGGCATGGGGGCGATTGCAGACAACTACGGCTTCGAAGAAGCAGTGCGCCTGTCCGTCCTGGCGGGCGTAGACATCATGGCTTTTGCCAACAACAGTGCAACCTTCGACCCGACCATCCCGGCACGCGCGATCGAGGTGATCAAGGGCATGGTAGCGGATGGAGTCATCACGGAGGCGCGCATCGACGCATCGTATCAGCGCATCGTGAGCCTGAAGGCCCGGCTCGAGTGATCGCCGATCGGGAGTGCTGTGAAGAAACGGAAGACGGAGGATCAGGCATGACCGGGGAGACAGAAGGCGAGGCGGCGACGGCGTTTCCGAGGGGAGTGCAGGAAGTGGCCAGGATGGACGCCGGCTCTGAAGGGCGGAACGCAGTGCAACGGTTCAGCTACCGGCTGTTCATCAGCTACGTGAGCCTGAACGCGCTAATCGTCCTCGTTGCCTACACCCTCTTGCCCCTGTCTCGGCCGGTGCGCGAGGTGCTCGCCATCATCGACGGCCTCAACGCAGCCATCTTCTTCGCCGACTTTCTCACACAACTCATCACCAGCGACAACAAGGTGCGCTACTTCTTCCGGGCGGGCGGCTGGCTCGACCTCCTCGGCTGCCTGCCGTTTCATCCGTGGTTCAGATTCCTGCGCATCGTGCGCAGCATCCGCCTTTGGCGCCGCCTCGCCATGACCACCCCGGTCGAAATCCGGCTGGCGGCCCAGCGGCGCCTGGCGGAGAGCACGCTCTTCGTGGTTGCCAGCATGGTGCTCCTGGTCGTGACGGCCGGCAGCACTGCGCTGGCCGCGATCGAGCCGCGGGCTTCCGGCGCCACCATCCGCAGCGGCAGCGATGCGGTGTGGTTCGTTTTCACGACCATCGCCACGGTGGGCTATGGCGACATCTATCCGGTGACGGATGCCGGTCGATTCGTTGGCGTGATGCTCATGATCGCTGGCGTCAGCGCCTTTTCGGTTCTGACCAGCTACATCGCTTCCACGTTCATGTCCAGAGGGAGAAGCACATGAAAACCCGGACAGCAGCAGTTCTGACATTGATCCTTACGGCAACCCTGGGCCTGGCCTCGTGTTATGGCTTACCCCAGGTGTCGGCCCCGCAGCCAGTACTCCAACCAACGACCGAAGCGGTGGCAACCGCGCCGGCGCCCCAAGAAAGCGCGACGACGCCTCAGAAACCTGCGCAGATCGCGAATCCTGCGTCGCAGAACTGCATCGCACAGGGCGGCAGACTGGAGATCGAGACGCGCGGGGACGGTGGGCAGTTCGGTGTCTGCTATTTCGAAGATAACCTCCAGTGCGAGGAGTGGGCGCTGCTGCGGGGCGAATGCCCTGCCGGCGGCGTCAAGGTCACGGGCTACACTACGCCAGCCGCGCGCTACTGCGCAATCACTGGCGGGGAGTATGCCGTCACAGGCAAGGAGGGCCAGGATGACGAGCAGGGAGTCTGCGCGTTGAAGGACGGCACGCAGTGCGAGGCCTGGAGCTTCTATAACGGCGAATGCGTGGCAGTCCCCAGCCAAGCGCCCACGCCGGAAAGCGCGGCCCTGCAGCCCCCCATCGCCGAGGTGTGCAACGGCATGGCCCAGGCACTGATGGAGGCTGCGTCGCGGGCTGCAAAACCACCTGCATACATTGAAGTGACCCAATCTGACGAGCCCGTCCCCCTGACGGATCCCACGACCATGGCGAGCGGCACGGCCTGCCGCGCTACAATCACAGGAACAGGCGCGCAGTTCGCGGGCCCGGACGCGATCATAGAGGAGATGTCCACAGTTCTGATCGGCGGAGGAGGACATGCAGCTCGCATCTGGCGGACCGACGGGCATGGGATCCGGCTATCGCTCCGGCGCCCTGGTCTGCATAGCGGCTGCCATCTGGCACCCCGATGCCTCGGCCAACTGCCCCGCAGACAAGCCAATTTCGGAATGCACGGTCACACCCGAGCAGCAACTCTACACCATCACCATCGACTGTGCGCAAGCCGCGGCGCAGCCCCCCCTGCAGGGCATTGCGCCGGCACCCGGACTGAAGTCGAACCCCGCGGCGCAAAACTGCAAGGCGCTGGGCGGCAAGTCGAAGATCGAAAAGGGACCGGGCGGTGGGGAGTACGGTGTCTGTTACTTCGGGAACAATTACCAGTGCGAGGAATGGGCGCTCATGCGCGGCGAATGTCCCGCGGGCGGCGTCAGGGTGACCGGTTACAACACGCCGGCCGCGCGTTACTGCGCGATCACCGGCGGGGAGTATGCCATCACCGGCAACAGCGGCCAAGACGACGAGCATGGCGCCTGCACGCTCCCGGACGGCAGGCAATGCGAGGTCTGGAGCTACTACTATTTCGGTGAGTGCGATGCGGTGGAGACAGAAGACGAGCCGATCGGCATGCCGAACCCAGCGTCGCAGAACTGCGCCGCACTGGGCGGCCAACTGGAGATTGAGGAACGCGGAGACAGTGGGCAGTTCGGAGTCTGCCATTTCGAGGATAACCGCCAGTGCGAGGAGTGGGCGCTGCTGCGGGGCAATTGTCCTGCCGGTGGCGTCAAGGTGACGGGCTACAACACGGAGGCCGCGCGCTACTGTGCAATCACGGGAGGCACGTACACCGCCACCGGCACGACTCCCGATGGCATGGAGGCAGGCGACTGCACCTTGCCGAGCGGTGAGGTGTGCTACGCCTGGCATTACTACAACGGATACTGCGGCGCATCTGCAGCCCCCTGAGTGTTGAGGCGCGGTTGCCCGCTATCCGTCCTGTCAGTGCAGAAGGAGGGAAACATGCACGCGAAATGGCTGGACGGCTATTACCGGACTCTTGCCGTTGCGCTGCTGATCTGCATCTCGTTGGCGCTGCCGGCTGCGGCTGCGCCGGCGCCGCTCGCGCTCGGTGCACCCGACGCGCCAACCGCAGAGCGCATCGCCGGCTTCACCGCGGACAAATCGGCCTGGGAGCGTGACTGGGAGGCCAGGCTCCAGGCGCTACCCGATCCGGCCAACTGCCGGAAGAACAGCATCGCCCTCACCGAGCATCCGAGCCTGGTCGGCTCGGATTGGGACTGGCGGAATGTGGAGTACTCGCTGGCCGAGCTTCGTTCCTACGGCCTCGAGCCCGAGTTGAAGACCTACACCGTCTACATGTCGCTTCTCAGGAGCGTACAGGTTGAAATGGTGGCGCCGGACACGTATGCGGCCAGGACCAAAGAGAACGCCTGGCCCTGGCAGGGGCACTTCGAGGATGTGGTCGATGGCTACGTCGCCTACTCGCCATCGGGTGAGGTGACGGCAGACCTGGTTTATGTAAACTACGGCCGTCCCGAAGACTACGCCAAACTGGCCGAGATGGGCGTCGACGTCGCAGGCAAGATCGCCATCGCCCGCTACGGCAAGGTGTTCCGCGGGGTCAAGAACCAGGTGGCGAACGAGCACGGCGCGGCCGGCCTGATCCTCTACTCTGACCCCGCCGCCGACGGCTTCATACAGGGTCCAGTCTATCCGGACGGTCCCTGGCGCCCGGCCGACGGCATCGAGCGCGGCACCACCTTGTACCTGTTCAACTACGCAGGTGATCCGCTGACCCCCGGCTGGGCCGCGACGGAAAAGGCGCACCGCCTCGATCCTGCAGACGCGTACAACATCCCGCACGCCGTGCCTACGACGCCGCTGTCCTATGGTGACGCGGCAAAGCTCCTCCAGGCCATCGGAGGCCCTGAGGCCCCCGTAGAATGGCAGGGCGGCCTGAAGGACGCGCGCTGGGCTGACTACGGTGGCACGCCTTTTACCTACCATGTCGGCCCCGGGCCCGCGAGGGTGCACCTGAAGCTGGACATCGAGTACCAGATCAAGCCGGTCTGGGATATCGTGGTCAAGTTCCCCGGGAGCAAATACCCCGACCAGTGGGTTGTCCTGGGCACCCATCGTGACGGCTGGACCTACGGGACCGGCGACAGCAATAGCGGCTTCGTGATGATGATGGAGCTGGCGCGCTCCCTGGCCGAGCTGCAGAAGCAGGGCTGGCAGCCCGAGCGCAC
>CAYLZG010000027.1:28935-33640 GCA_964387985.1 uncultured Anaerolineales bacterium
TCGCAGCGCGTCTCGATGGCCATGCGCTGCAACCGCACGATCGTGCTGGCCGGCTGGGACGGCGAAGAGTACGGGCAGCTTGGCTCGACCGAATGGGCCGAAGAGATTGGGCAGCAACTGGGCAAGAACGCGGTAACCTACATCGAGTTGGATAGCGCGGGTGCGGGCGTTAATTTCTGGGCCGCGGGCGTGCCCTCGCTGGACAACCTGATCCGCGACGTGACCAGGGAAGTGGAGGAGCCGCGCGCACCCGGCCAGTCGGTGTACGAGGATTGGGTGGAGCGCACCGGGCAGCCCGTGCCGGCGATCGACCGGCTGGGCGGCGGCTTCGACTACGAAGTGTGGATCGATCACCTGGGCATCCCGACCATACAGATGTCCTTCGATTACCCCGGAGCGGGCAACTACCACAGCACGCACGACGACCTCTACTTTGCGGAGCGCTGGGGCGATCCGGGCTACCTGCACCATGCGGCCATGGCCAAACTGGCAGGCATCACTGCGATGCGGCTGGCCAGCGCCGACATCATGCCCTTCGAGTACTCGAACTACGCCGGCGAGGTATCGGGCTACCTGGCCGAACTGAACGCCCGCCTGAAGACTCAGCACCCCGACTCCGCGCTGAGCTTCGAGCGCGAGTTGGCGCAAGCGTGCGCCTGGGGCGTGGCAGCTACCGTCCTGGAGGCCAGGACCGAGGCGATCCTTGAGGGCAATTCGTCCATCCCGCCTGCCCTGAGCAGGCAGGTGGCCTTCATCAATGAGCGGCTGATGCAGCAGGAGCGCGACCTGACCCAGCCCAAGGGGCTGCCGGACCGGCCGTGGTTCCGGCACGTGATCTATGCTCCCGGCCTCTATACGGGCTACGGGGTGCAGTATCTGTCCGCGTTGGAGGACTCGATTGCAGCCGGCGACTGGGCCAAGGTGCGCAATTACGCCGCGCTGCTCAATAACTCGTTGACCGTAGCCACCAATACCGCGCGGGTTGCTGGCGCACGGGTGAAATAGCGCTCAACGGGCGTGACTGTCGCTTGGTAGCTGTCTTACCATTATACAAGGAGGCTTCTCATGGCAATCGGTGTGGCACCCGTGCAGGGAGAACAGAAGTTGGCGCCCTGGTGGCTGGTCTTGCTCCAAGGCATTGCGGCCGTGCTGATCGGCGTGCTGCTGCTGATACGGCCCGCGTCGACGGCAGTGTTCATCATCCAATTCCTCGGCTGGTACTGGTTCATCGGCGGCATCTTCGGGATCGTCGCCATCTTTATCGACGCCTCCAACTGGGGGTGGAAGCTGTTCGCAGGCATCCTGGGCATCCTGGCCGGGCTCGCGATCCTGAACCACCCGTTATGGAGCGCGGTCCTGGTGCCCACGGTCCTGGTCTGGTACATGGCGTTCACCGGCCTGTTCATGGGCATCTCGATGCTGATCCAGGCCTTCCGGGGCGGCGGCTGGGGCGTGGGGATCCTTGGTGTGCTGAGCATCCTGTTCGGCGTGCTGCTCATGATCCGGCCGTTCGCGGCCGCGCTCTCGATGCCCTGGGTCTTCGCAGTTATCGCAATCGCGGGCGGCATCTCGGCGATCTTTGCAGCGTTCCGGCTGAAATAGCCGGCTGGATAAAAATCACCTGAACCCTGACGGCGCCGGGCTGTACGTCGTAACGTGCGGCCCGGCGAAGCGGCCCCTTGGCGAGTCGAAACAGGAGGAAGACCATGAATGCAGGGGAAACAGAACGCTGGTATCAGATGTCCGACGTAGATGTGGCGCGCCGCCTAGAGGTCGACCCCGCCAAGGGACTAAGCACGGCCGAGGCGCAGGCACGCCTGCAAAAGAATGGGCCCAACCGGCTCGCAGGCAAGAAGAAGGAGTCGGGCTGGCAGGCGTTTCTGCGCCAGTACCGTGATTTCATGCAGATCATCCTGCTGGCCGCGGCCGCCATCAACCTCGTTTTTACGCGTGACGTGCGCACCAGCGTGATGCTGGTCGTCCTGACCGTTGCGAACGCGGTGATGGGCCTGCGCCAGGAATCGAAGGCCGAGGAAAGCCTGGCCTCGCTCGAAAAGATGATGAAGAACATCGCCCGCGTGCGCCGGGACGGCAAGGCGATCGAGGTAGAGGCCGAAGCCCTGGCGCCGGGCGATATCGTGTTGTTTGAGGCAGGCAATCGCGTTCCCGCCGACGGGCGCCTCATCGTAGCCGCTACGCTGGAAATCGAGGAAGCGGCCCTGACCGGCGAGAGCGTGCCGACTCTCAAAAACACGGACGCCATCGCTAAGGAGGAGGTAGGGCTGGGCGACCGGCTCAACATGGCGTTCATGAACACCTCGGTGACCCGCGGCCGCGGGGAGATGATCGTGTCGACCACCGGCATGGGAACGGAGATCGGCCACATCGCGGACCTGCTCAACACGACCCAGGCGGACAAGACACCGCTGCAGAAGCAGCTCGACAGGCTGACGATCGTCATCGCGGGCATCGCGGGCGTGGCCTTCCTCCTGATGGTGATCCTCGGGCTGGCGCGCGGCGACCCGTTCAGCCAGATCTTCATCGCGGGCGTGGCCCTGGCGATCTCGGCCATCCCTACCGGCATGCCGGCCGTCGTGACCACCCTCTACTCGATGGGGACGCGCGTGCTGGCCGGCCAGGGCGCCATCGTCAAGCGCCTGCCATCGGTCGAGACGCTGGGCTCCGTCTCCGCGATCTGCTCGGACAAAACGGGCACGCTGACGCTCAACAAGATGACGGCCCGCGAGTTCACCATCCCGGGCCAGAACCGCTACAAGGTGACGGGCGAAGGGTACAGCACGGCAGGGCAACTCGAGCTGACAAGGGGAATCGCGCCAGGACAACCCTGGCAGAAAGGCGCTGCACCTTACAGCACCGAGGGACAGATCCTCAGCGCTGGCGGGGCCAGGATCGATCTCGATCCGATCCTGCTGCCGATGGCGCTGTGCGCGGACGCCCGTCTTGACGGAGCCAACCTCATCGGTGACCCGACGGAGGGTGCGTTGATCGTGCTCGCCGAAAAGGGCGGCATCAGCGTAGAAGGTGCGCGCCAGATGTACCCGCGCATCGCCGAGGTGCCGTTCGACTCGGACTACAAGTTCATGGCTACTTTCCACAACATGACCGACGAGCAGGGCAAGCCGGTCGTGCGCTGTTTCGTCAAGGGCGCACCCGATGTGCTGATCGCGCGCAGCCGTTCGCTCTGGACGCCGGAAGGTGGGGTGTTGGTAGGAACGACGGAGCAGGGCCGGCTGGGGATCGCGGAGAACGAGCGCATGGCGAAGGCAGGCGAACGCGTAATGGTCGTGGCACGCCGCGACTTCGACCCTGCCACCTTCGATCCCAAGGGCCCGGCCGGCGACGGCCGCCTGATCGACCTGGTGACCGACCTGACCTTCCTGGCCATGGTCGGCATCGTGGATCCGCCGCGCGCAGAGGCCAAGGCCGCGATTGCCAAATGCCACAGCGCGGGCATCGAGGTGCGCATGATCACCGGCGACCACGCGGTGACCGCCGCGGCCATCGGCAAGGAATTGGGCATCGAGGGTAAGGCGCTGACCGGCGCGCAGTTCGCCGCGAAGAGCGATGAGGAACTCAAGCAGGAGCTGCCAGAGATCGGCGTGATCGCACGCGTGGCGCCGGAAGACAAGATCCGGCTCGTGCGCCTTCTGCAGGAAAAAGGCAACATCGTCGCCATGACAGGGGATGGCGTCAACGATGCGCCGGCACTCAAGAAAGCCGACATCGGCGTCGCGATGGGCATCACCGGCACGGAGGTCTCCAAGGAGGCTGCCGTGATGATCCTGACCGACGACAACTTCGCCACCATCGTCAAGGCGGTGGAGTACGGACGCGCGATCTACACCTCCCTGTCCAACTACATCCGCTTCCAGATGACGACGCTGGTCGCGTTCATCGCGTCCTACCTGGGAGCCGCGCTGTTCGTCATCGCGGGCGGCGTGCCGTTCGCAACCTCCGTCATCCTGTGGATCAACTTCCTGGTGCAGGTCCCCATCGCGATTGCTCTGGGCTTCGACGAACCCGCGAAAGGGCTGATGGAGCACAAGCCGCGGCCGCTGGGCCAGCCAGTGCTCTCACGCCCACAATGGCTGCGCATCGTCTTCCTGGGCGTCCTGATGGCGGCCGGCACCCTGTTCCTGGAGACCCGATTTGAGCAGGCCGGCGCGGAGCTATCCACGACCATGGCGTACGTCGTCTTCTCCTTGTTCAGCATCGTGGTTGGCCTGAGCGCACGGAGTGAGACCGGCAGCGTTTTCAACCGCGACATCCTGAGCAACCGGCACCAGCTGCTGCTCTACGGGCTGGCCCTGCTTTTCACTCTGCTTCCCACGGAGTTGGGATTCCTCCAGGACCTGGGCTATCTCCAGGCCAGGCAGAGCCGGTTTGGGCTGACCAACCTGGACGGAAACCAGTGGCTCATCTGCATCGGCTTCGCCGTTGCGCTGCTGCTCGTCGACGAAACAATCAAGTTCTTTCTGCGCCGTGCGCGCAGCCATGAGGAGGGAACCTTCGCGCCCCTCTCGCACGCGGAGGCGCAGGCGCCGGCATGAGAGCTCAAATCGGAGGAGGCAACCATGTCATCGGGCTCGCTGATCTGGGGGATTCTCGCGTTGGCATCGGGAATCTTCGTCTGTGCCTACGGCAACGTGCTGTTCCGCTTCGTGCTGGCCGTGCTGGGCTTCGT
>CAYLZG010000028.1:0-7483 GCA_964387985.1 uncultured Anaerolineales bacterium
CATGCTCTCGCGCGTTGCGGCGAGATCGCGCTCGACGCCGGAGAACTCGGTCTGTCCCTCCTCCGTGATGGCGCGCAGCACGCGGCGGTTCATCTCATCCACGTAGATGCGGCCGAAGACGTTCACATACTCCGCCTCGATCGGGTCGAGCTCGTTGTGATAAAGCCTGAACACGGCCTGCTCGTTGTTCCGCACGGTGTTATAGGCATCGGTCGGCGGGATGACGATGGCATCGACCTCCTCGTTGCCCAGTGCGCGACGCGCGACGTTCTCATCCGCCGTGATGCCGGAGAAGACCAGCTGCGGGCCGATGGACCTGGCATACTCCTCGACCTGGCGGCGCAGTTCCTCGTTCTCAGGCACGACGAACATGGTGCGCAGCGGCCGGGCCTCATTGCGATACCCGATTCCGAACAGCAGCAGGATCAGGAACGGGCCGAGCACCAGCGTCAGCACCAGGCGCGGCTGGCGCATGATCTCCACGATCTCCATGATCAGGAACGAGGACGTGCGGATGAAAATCCGCGCGATGTGATCGAAGAAGCTACGAATTCTGCCGCTCATGGCCCCGCTCCTGCTTCATCAGCTCCACGAACACATCATCGAACTCCGGGACGTACTCCTGCACTGACGTCACTTCGATCTGCCGCTCGCGGCACCAGTCCACGATCTCCGGGATGGCTGTTGCCGCGTCCTCCACCTGGATGCGCAACGAAGTATTCGCGACGCGGCTGATAGCCTTGACCCCTTCGACGGTCAGCAGTTGGCCCAACGACGCGGCGTCCAGCCGCGTGTCCGTAGTCAGGTCCACCGAATCCCCTCCGCCCATGGCCCGCCGCCGAAGGCCGTCCGGCGTATCCAGCACGCGCAGATAGCCATCCGACATCACGCCCACCAGGTCACAGTAGATGGCTTCGCCGACATATTGGGTCGTCACAAACAACGTGCGCCCTTCGGCCTGCAGCTGCTTGAAGTGGTCCCAGAACTTGCGCCGCAGGACAGGGTCGATGCCGGCGGTCGGCTCATCCAGGAAGAGCACCTCGGGGCTGTGGACGAGCGTCGCCGCCAGGCCCACGCGCCGCGCCATGCCGCCCGAGATCTGCCGGACCAGCTTATTGCGGTGCTCGGCCAGCTCCACGAACTCCAGCAGCTCCATGAGCCGGTCTTTGCGCCGGAAGTTCATGCCGTAGACCGACGTGAAGAAGTTCAGGTTCTCCCACACGGTCAGGTCAGGGTTGAGGACCGAGTGCTGGGGCATGTAGCCGATGCGGGCACGCTGGCGCTGGGTGAAGCGGAGCGGATGGTTGCCCATCACGGATATGCTGCCGGCGGTCGGCTCGTAGATGCCCGTGAGCAGCCGCACGGTGGTGGTTTTGCCGCAGCCGCTCGGCCCGATGAAGCCGAACAGGCCGCCGCGCGGCACGGTCAGGTCGATGTCGAAGACGCCGCTGCCGCCGTTGAACTGCTTGGTCAAGCCGCGCGCCACGACCATCGGCGCGGTGAGTTCCCCAGGCTGGGGCGCCGTGGGTCGATCGGATGAGATGGGTGTCGGGATCAACGTGCTCTCCTTCGTGAATGACAACGCCCGCAGATTACAGCATGGAAGCGCGCCTGACTTTAGCGCAACCTATGTCCAACGTTAAGGGCATCTTAAAGGGCTTGCGCCGGGAGGCCGGAGCCGATACAATGGCGTCGGATCTAGGAAGGATGAATAGGACACTGATCTGACTGATTGGACTGATTATGAGGAAGGATGAATAGAACACTGATCTAACTGATCGGACTGATTATCAGGTGGATCTACTTATCAGCAAGATAAGGATCATCAGTGTAATCAGTTACATCAGTCAGATCAGTGTTCCATTCCATCGCACGAATAGAGTCCGCCTACTTCGCAGGCTGCTGGCCGGTCCGGTACTTGCGGAGGGCCTCCCAGCCGACCAGCTGGCGTGTGGCATCGTCGATCAGGTGGAGGCGGATGCCCTTCAGGCTGTGAAGGATGCCCAGCGGGCGGATCTGGAATGCAGGGGTCGAGCGGTAACACTGCTCCAGCCGGTAGTTCGGAATCTTGGGGCTCAGGTGGTGGATGTGGTGGAACCCGATGTTGCCCGTGAACCACTGGAGCACGCGCGGCAGGCGGTAGAACGAACTGCCTTGCAGCCCTGCGCGCACGAAGCTCCACCGGTCCTTGGTCTCCCAGTAGACGCCCTCGAACTGGTGCTGGACGTAGAACAGCCAGACACCGGCTGCAGAAGCCAGGATCGCGACCGGCAGCAGCACGGACAGCACGGCCTTCCATCCGAAGATAAGCATCAGGCCGCCGAACAGGACCAGCAGTCCCAGGTTCGTCAGGTGCACGCTCAACCGCTCGCGGCCTTCCGAGTGCTTGGGGGGGAAGCGATGCACGATGAGAAACATGATCGCAGAGCCGATCGTGAAGAGAATCAGCGGCTGGCGCATGATGCGGTAGCCAAGACGAGTGTACCAGGGCGCCGCGAGATACTCCTGCACCGTCATGGTCGGCACATCGCCCACGTTGCGCTTGTCGATGTTGCCCGCGGTCGCGTGGTGGATGGCGTGGGCATGGCGCCACTCGAAGAATGGGGTGAACGTCGGAACACCGAGCACGGAACCCACGACCTCGTTTGCCTTCTTCGATTTGAAGAACGAGCCGTGACAGCAGTCGTGGAAGATGATGAACGTGCGCATCATAAACCCAGCGGTCGGGATCGCGAGCAGAAGCGTCACCCAGTACGGGATGCGGGGGGTCGTGGAGGTCACAGTCCACAGCATCACGCCCCACAGCGCGATGAAGGGGACGACCGTGTTGATGAGCTGCCAGATGGCCTGCCGCATATCGGCTTTGGCATACGGCGCAACCAGTTTTTGCCAGTTTAGCTTGTCAGGGTCAAGATTCATAGGCGTATCTCCTCTTTCCTGCATTGTACCACAAGTGCTATACTGGCCGAAATGGCGCAAGGCGGGAGATTGAAGACTGCAGATTGGAGATTGAAGATTGGTTGACGTTTGAGGTTCGAAGGTTGCAGGTTGGATGTTGAGGGGGAGCCATGAAGGGACCGACCCGGGCCGAGCTGCAGGGGGCAGCCGGCAGGCAGGTAGCCGATGTGATCGCGCCGGGGCTGCGCGTGCTGTTCTGCGGCATCAATCCGGGGCTGTACTCGGGGTATACCGGCCACCACTTTGCGCGGCCCGGCAACCGCTTCTGGCCCACGCTGCACGCGGCCGGGTTTACCCCGCGCCTGCTCAGGCCCGACGAGGAGCGGGAGCTGCTCCGGCACGGGTACGGCATCACGAACCTGGTCGAGCGGGCGACCGCCACCGCGGCGGAGTTGACCGCCGAGGAACTGGCCGCGGGCGGCGAGCGGCTGGCTGCGAAGGTGGCGAAATATGCCCCGCGCACCGTGGCCGTCCTGGGGATCAGCGCCTACCGGGCCGCGTTCCGCCGCCCGCAGGCCGCGCTCGGCCTCCAGCCGGAGGGACTGGCCGGCGGGGCGCTGTGGGTCTTGCCGAATCCGAGCGGCTTGAACGCGCACTATACCCCCGCGGACCTCGCGCGCGTGTACCGCGAATTCCGGGAGGTGGGGTGTAAATGATACCTTTGGGCTTCGGTGTTGAGGACTTTGAGCTGCGGCAGGGCCGATATTGAGCTTCAGTACTCTGACTTTGCACTTCAAGACGGCCGCGGCTTGCCGAGAACTAGAGTTGCCTGAACCGCCCGGTTGTTGATAATCGCTAGCGCAGGCATCCTGAGCGGAGTTCCGGCCAGGTTTTCGGCCGGAACGCACTCGAAGGAAGCCGGAGCAGGTCAGCCAGACCACATCTCGCGGGATCTCGACCGCCACTAAAGTAGCCGTATCTTATCGGGAGTTGACTGAAGGTTGCTAGCACTTCCTTTCATGTTAGATCAGAGGGACGTGCGCGATTTAGGAGCGAGTCGAGCGCCCGGTCCATCGCGGGTAAGTCCGTCAGCAAGCTTACGGATCGCTCTAGAACTAGCGGCAGCCTTATGTGTCACTCCCGCGTCGCAGGGCTGCTCCCGCCTTCGCCTGGGTGAAGTCACAACAAGAGTATAAGCACCCCGGCCATCCACGAAGTCGGGAAAACCGAAATCTGTCGTCAGGCGATTGCGCGCTATCGCGAAGCTTGCCCTATCATTCGAGGCGACGAAGAATGGCCTCGTCGTCTCGCGCTCCAGTCCCAACACGCTCGCGGCCGCGTTCGCCAATTGCATCTCCAAGTGCGCCGGCCGCCGCAGCACCGAGCCGAACAGCGCCAGCGACTTCACCCGATGGCACCGACATAGGGCCCGGTCCTCCACCTCCCGAACCCGGATCTTTACCCGGTTCGTATAGTGTCTTTCTCCGTCGAAGCAGAGCAGAAGTGTGGCACGGCCTGTTCCGACGCCTGGTCTACGTACCGGCTACAACAATAGCGCTCTGAACCTAGATGCCACGCACTACCCTAGACTTCCTGGAGGCACCAACCACACCTCTCCAACTTCCGCCGCTGATCCACCGTAACATGATCCTGCTGGATGGCAAGACAGAGCAAGTGGGTCGGCCGAGTCATGCCAACATATGCCAGCGGCAACCTCGAAAGCACTCGTTTTCCTGGCTTCTTCACCTTTTCAGCGATCAGGTATGGAATAAGCGTCCCAAGGTCATGCTCGAAATAGCAGGTCTCAAGAACCAAAGTGGCCTGGTGGTTCTGTCCTTTCACGCCGTGTATGGTGTCGATCTCGATCACAATCTCCTGTCCTTCCACCAGGTGGCGGAATCTGTTGTCTGCGGCGCTCCTTGTCGTGCTATCCACGGTCTCTCCCTTTGCGTCGGACAAAAACTCCTCGGCATCCGTGGTCAGCCTGACTCCCAACAAAGGGACCAGCACCTGCCGAACCTGGGTGGCGCATGCGACCCAATCTATGTCGCGGTTTGCAGTCAGGATTTGCAGCCAATCGACCATTTGTTTCCGGAGGGCTGACTGCGATTGGGAGCGAGATGCACCTCCAGCTGCGCCGAGAATCAGTGACGCTGAATACGGTTGACTGCTCTTCGGTTCCGGACGGCTGCCATTTCGCCTTAACAATTCGAGCAGGCCATTAGTCAGGTAGTCCAGAGCACCTCCGCAGTTTCCTGTCTCAACCAGTATCCGCTGAGCCAAGCCGAAGTGATCGCGCAAGTACGGCATTCTACCGGTGACGTTCCGCCGTCGCTGAAAGGTGGGCCAGTAACTGGCGATAGTGAGTTTTGTGGGATCGGCATTCGGCTTCCCCACAGCACCTACGGCCTTGAAAGGACCTTGCTTGAGTCTTTCGGAAGCGACCAACTTCGCAAACGCAGGCAGAACGTTCCGAACCGAATTCTGGCTAAAGAGAAAGATCGTATGCCGACAGCATGGACGTGTCGAGTTGCCGACCAGGGTCTGTGGAGTTGCACACACGTTCTGGCTAAGTTTTGCAATGGACTCGCTGAGTCTGTGCGAGCTACTCACCTGGAGTGGCGCCACAGGTTGCCAACCGGGTTGTTCTTCGGAATACTCCGCACTGCTGTATATCGTCTGGTTCTGATCACCGAAGCACTGGAGCATGGCTCCACTGCTAAGGACGGCGCGCACTACTTCCCACTGGTACCCGCTCGTATCCTGCATCTCATCGATGAATACCCATGGGAAACGCCTGGCAAACCACTGCGCCAAGCGAGGGAATTGGTCAATGTACCACTTTGCCCAGCAGAATGCATCATAGTAGGCGATGCAGCCGTCCCGAGTTATCTCATCCTTGAGCCTCTTCACGTCCTGGAATGTAGGAGTGCCCGCACCAGCCGGAAACGGTCTTTCCCTCCCGTTGTCATATGTGCAGATGTTCTGCACGTGGAAGGTATAGCGGACGTTACGAAGTAAGCGACCGCCATCCCCGTCGATATTCTTCCTCTCTTGGTTGAGTGCGAATTGGGTTTTGCGGGAAAGCGACCTAAATCGACCATACGCAACCCGACCGTAGGTATCGTCATCGATGGCCCACGGCCGAGCCCCAAATTGGAGAGCAAGTGCTGGGATCGCAAGAAACTGGTCAACAAACGCCTGAATCGTACCGATGAAATGCGGGTAGCAGAAGAGTGTATCTGTGTACGCGCCGAGCGACCGCTCGATCTCGATCCGAGCAGCGTTGGTATGTGAAAGCACGCAGATACCTTCGTGCCGACTAACGATCTTTGGCACCAAGATGGCAAGCTTTGCGACGAGCAGCGTGGTCTTGCCGCTTCCAGGACATGCCTGCACGTCGCATGAACACATAGTCCTCAGGACTGACTTCCGCTCCTCGTCGGAAAAGTCTCGGTTCATCAGTCTACCGACAGCGGCGATATCCTCATCTAGGACCTCAATTTGGGAGGCCATTGGCTGCCTCCGGCGCGACCAAACCTTGGTCATTATCCCTTCGGGTCGCGTAGTCAATGGCATCGACCAAGTATCTGGGTAAGCGAGCCCGCAGCGACTTCTCTGCCTGCTGAACCGTCCAGCGTTTCTGATCCAATATGCCTGCCAGATACTGAGCAGTCTCGACCTTCGACGCGCGTCCATCATACAAAGGTCGATACACCAGAGCTGCGATCTCCTCTTTTGTCTTGCCTCCAACCCTCCAAATCTTGTACTCTGCGACGGCGTCTGTCACCGTCTTCTGCGTCGATTCGGGGCCCAGACCATCTTGAGTTGTCTTAGATTTGGCGGCCAACTGGATGGCGATGTGCATTTCCAGCGGCAGGCCACAGAGCGCAAGATCGTGTTCGAGCGTCCAGAGAGGTGACACGAAGGTCTTGACCGGCTCGCCGCCCGGTTTGGCGGCCTTGCTTTCGCGCTGGCGTACTACGTCCTCGTCCGTCATGTCCGCCGCGGTTCGCCGCGCTTCGCCCGTAGATGTCTTCCGCAGGTACGAACCAGCTTCCGCGGGCGGGACATCGAGATCAGCGACGCAGGAGACCCGAATATCCATTGATGCTCCGTCCCTCCGTTGGAAAATGCGGGCATATCGGAATAGGCCAGTGTGCCCAACATTAACAACCGTAACACCATGTCGCGAAAGCGGGCGGCCGATCAACCTTGCTAAGGTCGGCAGCAGGATCTGCTCGGCGTCGCCCTCCACAATGATCACGCCGCGAGCGAAGAGTAGTCCTGCTCTGGTAACGTCTAGGAAGCGCTTGAGAAAGCCGTAATCCGAGGCGTCCAGTTCTGTGCACGATGGCGCAAGAGAGTATGCAGTACCACAACGCATTATGATGAGGCGCTTGAGATCGATGACAGAGGCAAGGTTCGGGCTATGCGAGGTCATGACGATCTGGATAGGGCGAATTTCTGGACCGGTACGCTCGGCCTGTCGCTCAAGAAATTCGACTAGCCGCAACTGCAGTTGGGGGTGCAGATGGGCCTCAGGCTCTTCAATGAGAAGCAGCGGGCTCGCAGCAGGATTGGA
>CAYLZG010000028.1:7493-32600 GCA_964387985.1 uncultured Anaerolineales bacterium
AAGCAGCAACTCTGTTGCGACAAACAGTAGGTTGCTAAGGCCCAGTCCATGCGGAGTAGGATCTGTCAGCGCCGCGCCATCGGTTAGAGTGAGCATCAGCCGTTCGAGGATACTGCGCAAGTCCGGATCCGCGATGCCGACAACGGCCGAGAGGGGATCGTCGCCAAGTATGAAATTGGTCAGGTAGTCCTGGTTCAGGGTCGCCACTCTACCACTGATACTGGCGTGCGCACTCAAGCTCTGGTTTGCTCTGCCAAAAATGCTCACGATTGAATCAGGATCAAGCTTGTTGTCCTGTCCCTTCATCGCCGGGTGAGCGAGTAGCACCTGCGAAAGACGGGAGCCACGCCGGGCGCTGAGCTCCTGTTCAGCATCGCGAAGAGGCCTCAAGTAAGTAGCTCGCAGGAAGTCTCTTGCATCGCCCTCCAGTCGTCTCCCTTCGGCGTCTGGCCCTGCTCTAGCAGTCACAGAGATCTCACGGCTGAAACGACCCTGCACTTCTGTGACGTTCTTGCGCTCGGCATCAAGCCACACGCGAAGATAGCAGAGCGGAGGCTTCCCATCCTCAGCAGACTTCTCAATCCCTAGCCATTCGAGGAATGCCGCAGCTTCATCCTCATCGAGGTCTTCGAATCTGGCCTCGATCCGAAGGGCCGTTGCTCGACCCGTGGCGCTAACATGAAAATCGTCGATGCTGATACGCGCCCAGTCATTGTCTCGAGTACCGAGCAGGAGTCTCAGTGCGTCAACAATGGCTGTTTTGCCACTGTCGTTCTCTCCGACGATCAGGTTCAGGCCCTTGTTGAGGACGAGATCGAGGGGTGGTCGGTTGGCATCGGAATCACCGAAGACCCGGAAGTTGCGAATCATCAAGCGGGCAAGATACATGAGAGAATCCCTCGCATGAGGTAGGCTTACATTGAGATCAGCAATATCAACTCTGCGATTCGTCGTGTGTCGGAACGTACCTGAGAGGCTGGCATCTGGCCTTCACCAGTCGAGGTGGTCAAGCGCGCCGGCCACCCTCCAACAAGAAGGTACCGCATAGTACCTAAATTTCGCCCAAAATACCGTCGGTTTAGCGCCCAATGGCAGCCGGTGACGGCCGATTTTGACCCAGCTGGCGCTGTGATTGGCCAACGCCGCCCGGAAACGCCGCTAACACCCTTGGCGAACGCTCCTGAAGCCGTTGGTGACAGCTGTAACAGCGGCTGACGAGTGAGCATAGGCGGTGTCCAATGTCAGTGAACCTCAAACTGACGCTTATTTGGGCGAAATTTGGGTAGTAAGAACGATAAAGTGGTTACGCGATCAACCTAGTCCACTCTCGCTTCATCGTCGAAGACCCTGTCTAGCTCATCGTTGCTCTTGATCGGCAGCACCTGCTTGCGGGTCCGTTCTGCTGCCACATTCAGGCGGTAATAGTGAAACTTGTTATCCTCTCCTCGTTTTCGGCGAATCAGTTCTATGCGATCGAACTGAGTTCCATGTTTTCCGGCGAATTCGGCTAACCCTACAGTCTTCGGCACGTTATCATCGCGATCTGGATCATGCGGCTCAAGAATATCAAACCTCAGCTTGCCCTCAACCGAGCGCACAATCAGCAGGTCTGGATACATGGGCTTGACCACGCCGTCGGAGTCTCGATACGGAATCTCGAGGGACCAATTCTGCCGGTCCACGTTGCGCAGCCAGCCAACGACCTCCGACCGCGCCAACTCCTGCTCTAGCACGCCTTGTTCCCAAGTCCCTAACACGATGCGAAACTGGCCGTCCGGCCCCGCATACAGGTGCTTCTCGTATACCGGCGCCGTCGGTGGGCACTTGTAGGGAATGCTCGCGGGCAGCACCCAAGGGATCGGCTTGGCCACAGAGGTTGATAAGCGCAGCCTCTCATAATGCTGCCGTCGCAGTTCCTTCGCAGGGAAATCCAGCCTGTACTGATCGTAGAGCCTGTCAAACTCCGCCTCTGCGACGTTCTCGAGCGCCTGCATGGCCGCCAGGTCGCGCGCCAACATGATCGCCTCGATTTTGACCTCTGCGGCGTCGCGGTCCGCGTTCGTTTTCCAGTACTCTTTGTGTAGCCCGTTGCTTAGGAGGGCGCCGGCCTGCTCGAACTGCCGGTCGATGTCCGCGGCTTCCGCTGCCACGGTGTATACCGCTCGCTCATCGAGCATTACCGCTGCACTGACTTTCACACGTTCCAACTTTATGCCGGTGATGCGTGCGACGCGCTCCGCATAGTCGCCTTCGGCCTTGAGCCGCTGCACCTCGGCAGCCATCTTGGCGATGACCTTCGACTTCACCCCGGCCTGAGCCTGCTCATCCAATCGGTCTTGCGTCAGGCCGCGCGCCAGCCCCATCAACCGCCGAACGCTGCTTTGCTTGCGAGCCTTATCGACGCGATAGGTTTCCAGTGCAGTCATCGCAGCGAAGAGCTGCTCTGTGCCCGCGCGCCGGGGGACAGGCTCGTACTCGCCGCCGATGCCGATTCCGGTCGGCGGCACATCTTCCGTGTTCTTCAAGGCTTCGACCACCGCTGTAAGGGTCTTGCGATCATAGTGCGGCAGATAGAGGAACACCTGGTTCAGCAGTTCATCGCTTACGACCCGGCGCGCAAGGGGCGAGCGAACCATGCGGCCGAGAAGCTGCGCGATATAGGTATAGTCCATGGCCGAGCGAAAGGACATCATTACCTCGGCGCGGGGGCAGTCCCAACCGGTCGACAAGTTCATCTTGAATAGAACGACTTTGATTCGTGTATCTTCCTCAATCCGCGACGGCTCAACGTAGGGCAGCGCGCGTCCACCGACCTCGTACACATCGACTCCATTGAATGTGTGCACGACCTCGCCCGGGCCGAACTTCGCGCCCAGCGCTCCTTCCGTCGTGTCCAGCACAGCCGCGACATCTGTCGCCGTTATCGCCTTGTCTCTGCCGTCTTGCACCTGAAGCACGAGAATCGGCTTGACCTGCGGCTCGTTCTGCGCGTCGCAGTACGCCTGCCAGCGTTCGCACATTGTTTTCCAGCGCGCAACCGACTGGCCCAACAACGTCATCTCCGCCTCGGTAGACGCCGCAGGGTATTCGATGTCGATGTAGTCCTTGATCAGACCGGATTCGCGCACATCCTGGGGGTTAACCAGGACTTTGGAAACCGTGCGCGGGCAATCGGATAGCAGGTCATTAAAGCGTTGCGGCGTGGCCGAGAGCCCCAGCGCCAGCGGAATCCGGGGCAGTTTGTCTTGCGGGCTGCCGAATAGAAACTTCTGCGCGATGGTCCGCGCCATCCCCTCGGCGTCTCTGCTTCTGCCCATGCCCCGATGGGCCTCGTCGATGACCAGGTAGAAGCGTCCGGGGGCGTCACGCACGGTATTGCTGATCGTCTCCCAAATCGTAATCTGCCGATCGTCGCTCGTGGTCGTGAGCTTCTTGTCCGACCCCAGCTTCTGCGTGTTCATGAAGTAGATCTTACCGCTCGCCAACCGTTCATCGCGGAACGTCGTATCGACCGTCACTAATTGGTTCGCGCGGATGCGGTCTGACTTGCCCTCGATCTTGAAGCGTGTCTGCGCGTTCAATTCGGGGCTATCGGAGAGCCAGAGAATGACAGCGTCCGGCTGCGCATCGAAGTCCGGTGCACCAAATAGGATGTCCTCGAACAGCTGCACCATGACGATCGTCTTGCCTGAGCCGGTGGGTGCAGAGAATGAAATGGCCCAGGGATCGTCAACAGACGCAGCGTGCGCAGTCTTTAGCTTGGAATGGAGATCGGCGAGCGCCTTTTCCTGGAACTCGAACAACTTCACTTTCATGCGGCGTCTCCCCGGTTGATCATGAAATTCTCCAGGTAATCACGATAGAGCTGGATGGTGTTGGCCGCTCCCAGCTGCGCCTCCAACTGCCCCGCCATCTCTCGGTACGCATCGTCGGAATCCGTGACCAGGAACAGGTGCGACAGGTCCGTACGCCCTGCGATTGCATGGGAGAAATCGGCAAAGCACGTCTCGTCCACCAGCACGGCGAAGGGAGTGCCCTCGGGTATCAGCATGGCTGGAACGGGCGCATCGGGAGGCAGTTCGGGCCGCGGCCCAATCGCACCCGCGCGCAGCCAGAGCAGCGGCAGGATCTCGCGAAACGCGCGCCCCAGGGCCACCTGGTCCTTGTCCAGGAAATCCAGCCGGAAATACTCCAGATTGGCCGGAAAGCCGTCGGACAAAGGGCGCTTCTCTTCTTCCTGAACTTCAACCGGGCCGAGCAGATCCTCGATCTGAGCCTTTAGCTCGATGAAACGGTGCTTATTCTGGGTGACAATGTAGAAGTGGGCGATGTGATCCATTCCCTCAAGCGCTTCCAGGAAAGCCTCGGATTTTGTAACGTCGAATAGGGCGGCCGCTGTGGAGCGCTCATCCTTGGGGACGAACCACGCTGTGTCACCTTTGATCTCACCCACCGTAATGCCCGGGATGAGACTGACCAGCTCCTGCTTGCGCGCAGTTGTATTGAGCATAAGTGGATCGATAAAGCTCAGCTGACGGATTGAGCGGCGCTTGGCTTTGGTCACGGTATCACCGGTGAGGTACTCGCCCTCCAACTCGGTCCCGTCATCTCGCCTGCCCAGAATCGTATACTTGGTACGAGGCCATGTAATCGACTGGCAAATCCCTTGCCGCTCCCACTCCGGCTCGCCGGGCTGCAAGCCCTGAGTTCTGAGCTTCTGCGCCTCATCCTCGGAGACTTCGTTGTTGGTAATCATTATGCACGAACGTTTTCCGCTGTCGGCAGCGTTAAGCAGATTGACAGCGTTGAGTGTCGTTCCACTACCGGCAAAGAAGTCAACAATCAAGGCGTTGGGTTTGTCATCAACAAAGAATCGGAGAGTATCCCTCACCGCATAGACGCTCTTTGGAAACGGGAATTTGCGTCCAGGAAGAACATGGCTCAGCAGTCGTGATCCGTATTGGGTTGCGTCGTGCGTGCTGATTCGCCACTGACTCCCGGGTACGGCCAGTACGAACTGTGTATCAACGTCATCCACCAAAATGGACCCATCCGGCTTTCGTCCGATTTCCACGAACTCCCCTCGCTCGATCTTGCCGAATTCGCCATCTTTGAGAATCGATACTACAAAACCTTTGTCAACCGAGCCCGTGATCCGGACGCGGCCCTGCGTTTGGCGGTCCCGGAGAGTCTGCGGGGACCATTGCCAGTTTCCTTCGCTTCCATCCTTCCGAATAGGCAGTACTGCGACCATGCCAGAAAGCGCCTCAGGAGTCGATTCGCCTTTGGGCAGAGGGCCACCTACCTTTTCGATTCTCGGGCCATTGGGGTCTACGTAAATCGGATAGAAGCAGCCCGGAGAATGGCCTCTTGTCGTGTTGGTCCCCGAACGTCGCAGCAAATCCCAGCGCACGTTACCGGTGTGTGTTCTGCCTTTTTCGGAGGCCCATTCTCGCCTCAGTTTGATTCTTCCCGGAGAAGCGGCGCCCATCATCACGAAGAAGATGTATTCGTCGCTCCGCCCGAAAGCACCAGCCCGGGCGACGACTGCCGGATTGATCATGCTACTGATCATCTGGATTCTGCAGTCAGCGAATACCTCTTCCAGCAATAGTCCTAGCCGCAGATACTCCTTCTCGTCGATGGTTACAATCAGCACCGAATTGTCAGGATTGAGCAATCGCTTTGCGAGTCTCAGCCGCCTGTTCATGAAGGCCAGCCACTTGCTATGCCGCCATCGATCGTTGGCATCCACATAGTCGTTGTTGTACTTCCAGTCGCGCGCCCCCGAGTTGTAAGGTGGGTCGATGTAGATGCAATCCACCTTCCCGGCGTACAGATATTCGAGCAGCTGCAGCGCGTGATAATTGTCGGCCTCGATGAGCGTGTGCCAGGGTGCGTCTGCTGGGGCGTTCTGCACCCGATCCACGGGCACCAGTGACGGGAAGATGGGACTGCCGAATTCGAGCACCACGACCTGATCTGTCACCTGGAGAGCCCCGTGGATTCCACTCTTGCGGTTGACGCATTGGGCGATGCCGCCTTCCACCGTCAGTGCGCGCCAGGTATCGGTGAGGGGCTCGCCGCGCCGAGCAACCAGGCTCCCCGGCCGCACCTCGGCGCTGTAGACGGGCGTCAGCTCCGGTAGGTGATGCTCAAATTGGAGGCCGTATTTCTTTTGCTCGCGGAGGCGGTTGGCTTCCTCGGTTAAGCGCGCGCGCAACGCCTGGTCGTCGACCTGGGCAATCAGTGCGTCAATAGGCTGCAATGGATGCTCCTCAACTTGTGAGTGAATGAGATCTGAAAATGGTCGAACTCGCCCAGTACGTTTGTGCCGATGACCAGATCGATTATCCTAATTCGTGTGTTGACCTCAGAAGAAAGAACCCACTCGCGAGGTCTGGGAGGGTAGCTCTATCAGGGCCAAGTCACGCGCAAGCGCGTGTGGTGCCCCATGCGAAATAATAGCACAAAGTTATGTGATCGCCAACTGCTGTTATGGTATCGGGTGCACAGATGTGTTGGGGTGTCAAGACCCCAACACATCTGCGCACCCTATGGAAACCCATTCAACGACAAGCAGTCCGGCCAACTCTCATGCTCTTCGCCCCACATCTGCGCCAGCTCATTCGTGTCAGTATTCATTCATCCCGGCCCCTTACCGCTGCGGATTAGGTCCACCTCCATCGCGTAAAGGTGTGACAGAAGATGTACGGATCGGTGATGAGGTTTCGTGCCATTCATCGAGAAAATGGGAGCCGACGGTGGTTAGGTGACCGCCATGCGCCTCGCTGAGAAACCGAGGAACGGCACTGAGAAGCTGGCGAGCCAAGCGCTTGACGAGTCGCTAGCTACGCTGTAGGATAGGGTTCAGGTTCATCTTTCACAAGACACCTCTTTCCCTCATCAGCCATCTTTAGAGGGCAGAATGAAACTAAGATCCGAGCGATCGAACCGATTCTGTACGTACTGCGGCAAACCCTTCCCAGAGCCTCTCTACTGTGCCAAGTGCGGCGCCAATATAACTCCCGTTCATAATTGTCAGATCGTCGGAGGCTTGGGTAGCATTCATGTCTGTTCGACCATGTTATCTGTTATCCCGACTCCGCGTTACTGCGGGCAGTGCGGCGAAAAGCTGCCAGTGCGGCGATTTTGCACCAAATGCGGGGAGAACATCACCCCCGACCATGGTTGCGACATGCCAGGGGGTTCCAAGGCCATGCTGCATCGATGCAAGCCCTACGGTGATGTCTAGCGGCATCACGAGCATTCTATATTGACATTGTAGCCCTACAGCGTGACGCTGAGCGCCGACTCCTTCAAGCCGTCTCGCTTGGCGAGGTCATAACAATTGCCCCCGAACTGCATGCAGATCTGAACGCAATTGCGCGGGATTATCTCGCACTCCGCAGCCATTGGTTCTAGCTTTTTGCGGAACGAAGCAAGGACGCCTAACTCCCCAATCGAACAGCCGTACTGGGGAATTTTATCCTGGCCGTTTTGGGGAGAATTAACCTGGCCTTGACAGCAAACATCGTGTTCACTCGCATAAGCTGGTCACGCGACGATCTTTCGCGTACAGGCCTGCCCGCCGATGGGCCCCGTCCACCACTTCACGCTCCTATTCGGCTGCGCAAGACGCGCGAGTAATTTCGACCCACCCACGATGCTTGCATCCCTGGAACGCTTGTTCTATCCATTCGAACATTCACCACATCCCATGACCCGCCTCTTCCCCGACCCTGCGCACAGCGACGTCCAGACGGACCTGTCAGGCGCGCCCCTGCGCTTCCAGTTCGAGGCCCGTTGGCTTGCCGACAGCCCGATCACCAATCGCTAGCGCGTATCAGCCAGCTGGTGGATCCAAAATGTCCAGGCCAACCGCGAGTAGTACAAAGTCGCCACCCGCAACCTCCTCTGCACCAGCTTCCGCGACCTTCCCACGCGCGCCTGGTACCTCTTCCGCATCTACGACTGACCCCCCCGCGCGACGCTTTTTGTTACACATCCCGCAAGATGCTATAATCGTCCACAATACCCGCGTCTATACGTCATTTCCCCCGGAGACCGTTCGCATGCCCGAACCCATATCGGACGCGACCAACGAAGCCCCAGTTACCATACCGGTGACATCAGGGCCGCTCGCACTCGTGAAGGCGCTGTTGGATTGCCCAAGCATCGCGAACCGCGCGACGCGGGATGCCGTCATCGGACTACTTCCTGACGCGATCAAGCACACTACTACGCGCAACGACGCTGCGCAGACAGACGTGATGAATTTGGTCAGCACAGCTCTGAGTTACGAGCATGGGCTGACACAAGTGATCCAGGCGGTGCGACAGTTCGAGGGGGACTCGCTGCCGATCCGCGAGGTCGAAGGCCTTCTGGCAAGGCTCCCCGCGGACTTCGCAGCAAGGCCCGACTGCCCATATCCCGGCATGATGCCCTTCGCTGAGGAGGACAGCCGCCTCTTCTTCGGCCGCGAACGCGAGACGCAGGAGCTGGTCGAAAAGCTGCGCCTGCACCCCTTCCTAACCGTGATCGGTCCGTCCGGCAGCGGCAAGTCCTCGCTGGTCTTCGCCGGCCTCGTGCCCGCACTGCGCCGGAGCGGCCTCTTTGGACGGGGAAGCTGGTTGATCATCAGCCTGCGTCCCGGCGAGGCACCGCTCGCCGGCCTAGCATCCGCCTTGCAGGGCGACCCGGCCGCCGCGCAGCAGACCATCTCGACGTTGCTTGCTACGCAGCCCGACGCCCGGCGCGTCCTGCTGGTTGTGGACCAGTTCGAGGAGCTGTTCACCCTCGCGCACAAGGACGCTGACGCCTTCCAGCGGGCGCTGCTGGGCCTGTCGCGCACGCCTGCATGCTACGTGGTCCTCACCGTCCGAGCCGACTTCTACCCCAGCCTGATGACAAGTGGGCTGTGGTCGGAGATCCAGGCGCACCGCTTCGAGGTGCTGCCGCTCAAGGAGGACAGCCTGCGCGAGGCCATTCTGCGGCCGGCCGAGGACGTAGGCGTTATGGTCGAACCGGCTCTCATCGAACGGCTGGTGGCAGATGCCGCCGGAGAGCCGGGGATCCTGCCGCTCGTGCAGGAGACGCTTGTCCTTCTGTGGGAGCGGCTGGAACGCCGTCTGCTGTCGCTGACAGCCTACGAAGCCTTGGTGCTGCCGCCCAGCCCCTATGACCCGCCCGGCGCGCGCCCACGCATCGGCTTGCAGGTGGCCCTAGTGCGCCGCGCCGACGCCGCGCTGGCCGCGCTCACACCCGAGGAGCAGGCGATCGCGCGGCGCATCTTCCTGCGCCTCGTCCAGTTCGGCCAGGGTCGCCCCGACACGCGCCGCCAGCAGACGGCGCGTGATCTGTGGGCGGCAGGTGATGACGCTGGCGTGTTCAATGCCACGCTTGGCCACCTGGTCCGCCGCCGACTCCTGACCGCGAGCGGCGAGGAACAGAGCGAGGAGCGGAAGATCGATATCGCCCACGAGGCGCTGAGTCGCAGCTGGCCAGCACTGCGAAGCTGGTTGGCCGAGCGGCAAGCGGCAGAGGAGACCCGTCGGAAACTGGAGACCCAAGCAATGGAGTGGGACCGTTTGGGGCGAAGGAATGACGGACTCTTGGACACAGCCGAGTTGGCGGAGGGCGAACGTTGGTTGAGAAGTGCGTACGCAACAGAGCTAGGCTTCAATGAATCACTGCCCGCATTTCTGGTTGAGAGCCGGGCAGCTCAACGACGGGAAACGCGCAACCGGAGCATCGCGGTGGCGGCGTTTGCTCTGCTCGTTGTGGCGATTCTGGCCGCGGTCGCGCTCGGCCAGTCCAGGTTGGCGACACAAGCACAAGTCTTTGGCGTCGAGCAGGAGAGGCTGGCCAGTGCCAGAGCCACCAGCATGGCCGAGGCTCAGTCAGCACAGGCGACCGCCGTGGCCGAGAGTCTTCGTGCTGAGACCGAGCGCGCACAGGCCGAAGCGCAAGCACGCATCGCTACGGCCCGCCAACTCGCCGCACAAGCCCAATCCGCTCTCGTCCAGTACCCACAGCGCAGTCTTCTGCTGTCGGTCGAAGCGCTGACAGTCACGCTAGGGGCAGATGAGCCGCGTGTCGCGGTGGCTGAGGATATCCTAAGGCAAGCCCTGGGTAGCATAGGCGGACTTCCCTTCCGTGGCCACGAAGGTGCTATCTCTTCCCTGGCCCTCAGTCCTGACGGCCGCTGGCTAGTCACAGGCGGTGATGATAGGACGGCTCGTCTATGGAACCTCAACGCTCCAGACCCCACGGCCAGCCCGATCGTCCTCCGGGGCCACGGTAGTAAGATTGACCACGTGACTATTAGTCCGGATGGCCACTGGCTGGTCACGAGCAGTTACGACGAAACAACGCGTTTATGGAACCTCACCGCTTCGAACCCCTCGGCCAACGCCGTCGTTCTGCGGAGGCACGAGGGCGAGGTGCATCCCCTCGCTATGAGTCTGGACAGCCGTTGGCTGGTGACGGGCACCCCTGATAACACCGCTCAAGTGTGGGATCTCAATACCCGGGACCCCGCGGCGAACCCCGTCGTCTTGCGAGGGCATGCGGGTTATATCGAGGATGCTGCTATAAGCCCTGACAGCCACTGGCTGATCACCGGCAGCCGTGACGGTACCGCCCGGCGATGGGATCTTAGCGCGAAGGATCCGTCGGCCAATTCTGTGGTCATGGGGGAGTATGGGTATTATTTTCACACCCTTGCTATCAGTCCAAACGGTCACTGGTTAGCTATTGGTGCCGGTGACAAGACGACTCGCCTATGGGACCTCATCGCTCAGAATCCCGCAGCCACTCCCATCGTCCTAGAGCATGAAGGCCGTATCTACGACTTGGCATTCAGTCCAGACAGCCGTTGGTTGGTCACAGGCAGTGAGGATAAAACGACCCACTTGTGGGACCTTAACGCTCAGGATCCCGCAGCAAGTCCCACCGTGCTCCGGGGACACGAAGGCTCCGTCGATATGGTCGCTATCAGCCCAGACGGACGCGTACTAGTCACAGTCAGCGGAGACGGCACTGCCCGCCTCTGGTCACTTTCAGCCCCGAACCCCGCGGCCTACTCCTTGACCCTGGGCGGATATGAAGATGGTCTTGACCACGTCGCCTTCAGCCCGGACGGTCGCTGGTTGGTAACCAGCAAGTTCGACAAGCTGGGTCTGTACGATCTGAGCGCGGAGGATCCTGCAGCCAGCCTCATCCTCGTCCGGGGGCACGAAGGTCTGATCTACGATCTGGCCATCAGCGGGGATGGCCACTGGCTGGCCACTAGCAGTAGCGATGATACCGCCCGTTTGTGGGATCTCAGCGCCCAGAGTCTGATAGCAAGTCCCATCGTCCTCCCTCGGCATGAAGGTCCCATCTATGACCTTTGCATCAGTCCAGACGGCCACTGGCTGGTCTCGAGCAGTTGGGGTACTGCTGCCCATCTATGGAATCTGAGGGACGGGAACGTAGCATCCAGCCAAACCTTCCTGTTCCACGAAGGTCCGGTCGACGCACTCACCGTTAGCCCGGACGGCCACTGGCTCGCTACCGCCAGCAGCAATGACGGTACCGCCCGCCTCTGGGACCTCGACGCCAAGGACCCCGCAGCCAGCCCTGTCGTGCTCGAACTCGACCGGCCTCCCGCCGCCATCTCCGCTCTCGCCATCACCCCAAACAACCACTGGCTGGTCATGAGCAGTTATACGAATGTCTACCTGCTGCATCTCTTGGAACGAGAGGCGAAACGAAGTCCCATCGTGATGAGCCATGACGGGCAGATCTGTGCGCTAGCCGTCAGCGCGGACGGCCGTTGGCTCGTCGCAGGCGATACCAACAGCAACGTGTACCTGTCGAACCTCAGCGTTGAGAATCCCGCGACTAGCACTGTCGTCCTCCGAGATTATCGAGATTCAACCTGTGCTGTCGCGATCAGCCCTGACGGTCGCTGGCTAGCCACTGGCATGAGTGGTGGGGCCGCCCGCTTATGGGACCTAGGTGCTCATGATCTCCGCGCCAACCCTATCGTGCTGCAGGGACACAAGGGATTCATCAGCAGCCTCGCCTTTAGCCCAGACAGTCACTGGCTTATCGCGGGCATTACCGACAAGACAGCCCGCCTTTGGGACCTGAGTACGCGGAATTCGATCGCCAGTTCCGCTGTCCTCCAGGGGCACGAAGGTAATATCGCTGCCATCGCCGTCAGCCTGGACGGCCACTGGTTAGTCACTGGCAGCCTTGACAATACTGCCCGTATATGGGATATCGGCGCCAACAAACCGAAGACCGATTCCGTCGTCCTGCGAGGGCATGGGGAACACATTACCAACGTTGCCATCAGCGCAGATGGCCAATGGCTGGTTACGGGCAGCGCTGATCGCACTTTACGTCTCTGGGACTTGAGGCTGGATCGGCTTATACAAGCAGCCTGCCGAACAGCCGGGCGCAACCTTACTCGAGAGGAATGGCAGCAATTCCTCGGTGAGGTGCCGTATCATAAGACGTGTCCGCAGTTTCCATAGACTGAGGGCCGAATGACAGGCATTGGTGTGTCCCCTCTGTCGTCGCCGGGATTGTTGCCGACCAAACTCTGTGTTGCGCGAGGCAGCCTTGGCTGCAGGTGATTGCCGCTGCGACGTCGATATTAGTCATTACTCCTCGTAACATGGCACCACAACAACTCCAGTAGCAGTGGGGAACCCAGGTGCCCCGCACCCCTCCTTCTAACAGACAGATTCTACAACTGGTGTGCGTCTACCAACAACTGTACGCCAGATGTCTAACTACGTATACTGCGGAAGAGCGCCACATCCACTGAAGCTCATAACTAGCGTTTACAGCAACACTTTAGAGCCTATCCGAAATTTTCTCTGGCCGGTCTCGGCACCCGAAGGATGCATAATCGATGCACAATCGAGCCAGGAGCACGATGTGCTGTGGCTTTGCCACAGCCGAGACCGGCCCCGACGTTTACGGATAGACACTTAGGCCGGCCACTTCGCCTTCCCACCTCAGGTCGCACGGACTGAACCGTGCAGGACTGTCGAGCCCCCATCTCGACCGCCCGTCTGCCAGCTAATCGGCTTCCAGCTTTGAGCTTCCAGTGTTACAATCCACACAATCCCCACCAACGGAGGTCTCTTCATGTCACATTCCAACTGGCAGGCCGGTGATGTCGTCGCGAACGGCATCCGGCTCCACTACACGCGCACCGGCGGCGCCAAACCGCCGCTCGTCCTCGCCCACGGCGTCACCGACAGCGGCCTGTGCTGGTCGCCCATCGCCGAGCAGCTTGCGGGCGATTACGATGTGATCATGGTCGATGCGCGCGGGCACGGGGAATCCGAGGCGCCCGAGACCGGGTACGACGCCGCGACCCAGGCCGAGGACCTCGCCGGGCTGATCGCGGGCCTCGGGCTGCACAAGCCGGCGCTGATGGGCCACTCTATGGGCGCGGTCACGGTCCTGGCGCTGGCCGGGCTGCATCCCGAAGTGCCGGCCGCGGTCGTGCTCGAGGATCCGCCGTCCTTCTGGGTGCCGCCGGCCCAGCCCGCGGCGCCAGACGAGACGCGCGCGACGGGCATGCGCACGTGGATGGAGAGCCTCCGCGGCAAAACCCGGGAGCAGCTCATCGAAGAAATCCGCGTGCAGAGCCCAACCTGGCCCGAGGCGGAGCTGGGACCGTGGGCGGATGCGAAGGTTGCGTTCGCGCGCAACCTGGTGCGCCCCTGGACGCCGGCCGCGCAGCAGCCCGACTGGCCGGCCATCATGGGCCGGATCACGTGCCCGGTGCTGGCCATCGCGGCGGACGCGGAGAAGGGCGCGGCGCTGAGCGAGGAGGGGATTGTGTCCCTGAAGGCCTCGGTGCCGCAGGTGCAGGTGGTGCGCATGGCGGGCGCGGGGCACAACATCCGCCGCGAGCAGCCGGCCGCGTTCATGGCCGCGGTGAGCGGGTTTTTGAAGGAGGCGCTGGCGGGAGGTTGATGTCGCGCGGCTCGAACATCGGTCGGGCCGCGCGAGGTGTGGGAAGCAAGGGCGAACGAAACCCTCAACGGCATTTCGTCCATGAAGAAGTGCCGGGCTATCGGCGAGTGTGGAGATGGAGCGGGCCGACCCGGTTTCATTCGCCCCGGCCGCCAGCGCAGGCGACGCACCGCCAATGGTCGGGCCGCGCGTGGGGTGGGAAGCAAGGGCGAACGAAACCCTCAAGGGCATTTCGTTGGCGAGGAAGTGCCGGGCTATCGGCGAGTGTGGAAATGGAGCGGGCCGACCCGGTTTCATTCGCCCCTACAGTCCCACGGGTGGTTCGGCCCCGAGAGTCCCGCTGATCCGCCGGGCATCTGCCGGGTTTTGCACTTTGAGGCGGCCGGTGCTATACTCCCAACCGAACATCCGTGCGTAAGTTTGCCTTCGCCAGCGCTCGTCCCACGCGCCGGATGCTCAGGAGTGGCTGCTATGGAGTTGTTGGCCCACCCTGCCGCTGCAGCGGACGCAACGGACGCAACGGTTGCAGCGGACGCAGGCGGAGAGCGCATCCTTCGACTGCGACCCGCCCAAGAACGGCGGGACTCCGCTCAGGATGCTCCCGCTGCTGCAAAAGAGGCAGCCGTTCGACCGGTTAGCGGCCGCACGGCCCGCAGCAAGCCCGCCGGTCGCAAAGTGCCCGGCGGCAGCAGGCTGCCGCCCGCCCCTGCCGGCCCCGATGACATCATCGTGCGCGGCGCGCGGCAGCACAACCTCAAGAACATCACGGTGCGCATCCCGCGCAACCGGTTCGTGGTCATCACGGGCGTCAGCGGCAGCGGCAAGTCGTCGCTCGCGTTCGACACCATCTATGCCGAGGGCCAGCGGCGTTATGTCGAGAGCCTCTCCTCCTACGCGCGGCAGTTCATGGGCCAGATGGAGAAGCCGGCGGTCGACCACATCAGCGGCCTCAGCCCGGCCATCGCCATCGAGCAGAAGACGCTCAGCCATAACCCGCGTTCCACCGTCGGCACCGTCACCGAGATCCTGGATTACCTGCGCGTGCTCTATGCGCGCATCGGCGTGCCCCACTGCCCGCAGTGCGGCCGGACCGCCCAGCCGCAGAGCGCTCAGCAGATCGCCAACCAGATCGCCGCGCTCCTGCCCGGCACGCGCTTGCAGCTCCTCGCGCCGGTCATCCTCAACGGCAAGGGCGCGCACGTGCAGGTGCTCAGGAAGGCGCTGGCCGACGGGACGCCCCGCGCCCGCATCGACGGCGAGCCGGTGGACCTGGCCGATGGCCTGCCCAGCCTGGACCCGCACAAGAAGCACCGCATCGACGTGGTCGTGGACCGGCTGGTCATCCCCGAAGCGACCGAGGGGTTTGCGACGCGGGTGATGGACTCGGTCGAGACCGCGCTGCGACTCGGCAGCGGCGTCGTTGTGCTGGACATCGCGGCGCCGGACGGCAAGACGGAGCAGCTCACGCTGAGCCAACACCATGCCTGCCCCGAGTGCGAGCTCAGCTTCCAGGCCCTGGAGCCGCCGCTCTTCAGCTTCAACTCGGCTGCGGGCATGTGCGACGAGTGCAACGGGCTGGGCGTCAAGCTGCAGGTCGACCCGGCCCTCATCATCCCCGATCCCACCCGTTCCATGATGGACGGCGCGTCCCGGTGGCATCCCGACCTGCGCAAGAAGCTGGACAACTGGCACTCACGCTCGCTCGTCGCGCTGGCCGAGCACCACGGCATCGACCTGAACATGCCGTGGAACGAACTGCCGGAGAGCTTCCGCCACGCGTACCTGTACGGCTCTGACGAGCCCATCTCCATGACGTACCAGAGCGCCGACGGGACGTGGAAGGGCGAAAGCCGCCGCCCCTATCAGGGCGCCATCTTCCACATCCACCGGATGTTCCGCCAGACCCACTCCGAAGGCGCACGGCAGTGGTACACCCAGTTCATGAACCAACTGCCCTGCCCCAAGTGTCGCGGCGAGCGGCTCAACCCGGAGGCGCGGTCCGTGACCGCCGGCGGCATGCGCCTGCCGCAGCTCACATCCTGGAGCATCGAGGCGCTGCACGAGTGGATCACGGTCCTGCCCGAGAAGCTTGACGAAGAGCAGCGCGAGATCGGTGCGGAACTCATCGACGAGATCGAGCAGCGGCTCCGCTTCATCCGCAACGTGGGGCTGCACTATCTGACGCTGGATCGCCCTGCGCCCAGCCTCTCGGGCGGCGAGGGCCAGCGCATCCGGCTGGCCAGCCAGATCGGGTGCGGGCTGGTGGGCGTGCTGTACGTGCTGGACGAGCCGTCCATCGGCCTGCACAGCCGCGACCACCGCGCGCTGCTCGACACGCTCATCCAGCTCCGGGATGGGGGCAACACGGTGCTCGTGGTCGAACACGACGCGGCGACCATGCGCGCGGCCGACTGGATCGTGGACCTGGGACCCGGGCCCGGCGTGCTGGGCGGCGAGCTGGTCGCGGCGGGCACGCCGGCCGAGATCATGGCCGACCCGCACTCGCTGACAGGCCGGCACCTGTCCGGCGCGGCCCAGGTCACCCAGCCGCCGCGGGCGAACGGCAACCACGCGAACGGCGGCCGCCGGTCCGCCGCGGGGTGGATCACCATACGCGGCGCGCGGCTGCACAACCTGAAGGCCATCGACGTCCGCTTCCCCATCGGCGCGCTCACCTGCGTGACGGGCGTCAGCGGCTCCGGCAAGAGCAGCCTCATCGCGCAGACGCTCTACCCCGCGCTGTGCCGCCTGCTGCACCATGCCCAGACCGTGCCCGGCCCGCACGAGGCCATCGACGGGCTGGACCAGGTGGACAAGGTCATCAACATCACGCAGGAGCCGATCGGCCGCAACCCGCGCTCCAACCCCGGCACGTACGCGGGCGTGCTGGACGAGATCCGCCGGGTGTTCGCCACGCTGCCCGAGGCGCGCGCGGCGGGCTATGCGCCGGGGCGGTTCTCGTTCAACGTCAAGGGCGGGCGGTGCGAAGAGTGCGCGGGGTACGGCTACAAGCGCGTCGAGATGCACTTCCTCGCCGACCTGTGGGTCAAATGCAAGGCGTGCGACGGCAAGCGGTTCAATCGCCAGACGTTGAACATGTTGTACAAGGGCAAGAGCATCGCGGACGTGCTGGACATGGACGTGCAGGAGGCGCTGGCCTTCTTCGAGAACTACCCCGAGATCCGGCGCATCCTGCAGACCCTGCACGATGTGGGGCTGGATTACGTCAAGTTGGGCCAGAGCGCGCTCACTCTCAGCGGGGGCGAGGCGCAGCGGGTCAAGCTGGCGAAGGAGCTGGGCCGGGTCGCGACGGGCCGCACGGTGTACATCCTGGACGAGCCCACCACGGGGCTGCACTTCGCAGACATCCAGCGGCTGCTCGACGTGCTGCACCGGCTGACGGACGCGGGGAACACGGTCATCGTCGTGGAGCACAACCTGGACGTCATCAAGACCGCGGATTGGCTCGTGGACCTGGGGCCGGAGGGTGGGGACAAGGGCGGCTGGATCGTGGCGGAGGGCACGCCGGAGGAAGTCAGCGCGGTTAAGGGGAGTTATACCGGGCGGTTTTTGCGCGGGATGGTGTGAGGGCGACGCGCGGCGACGTGGGTGGGGCGTGTCGTGGGGGGCGCGGGGGCGAAGTAAACCCTCCACGGCAGCTCGTCCACAACGTTGAGCCGGGCAATCCACGGCTGTGAGCACCGCACGGGCCGCGGCGGTTTCCTTCGCCGCTACAGGGTGGCACGCGGGTGGGGGGTATGGGTAAGGCGCGCAGCCGCTACAGGTGGGGCGCGCAGTTGGGTTATGGGGTGGGGTCGGAGGTTGCTGAGGCGGGGTATAGGATCGCGACCCGGACGGTCGTGCCGTGGCCGGATGCGCTGTGGATCGTCAGGTTTGAGCCGACGTTCGCCGCTCGCTCGCGCATCGACTGGAGCCCCAGGTGCGCAGGATAGGGCTGGTCGGGGTCGAACCCCTTGCCATTGTCCTCGACCTCCAGGATCACGGACCCCGGCTCCGCACACAGACGCAGGTCAATCCCCCGCGCGTTCGCATGGCGGCCCGCGTTCTGCATGGCCTCCTGGGCGATGCGATAGAGCGCTTCCTTGTGCGCCAGCGGCAGGTCAGGCTCTTCCCCCAGAGTCGCCTGGACATGAACGCGGTAGCGCGCCTGGATGGCTGCGGCCTGCCGCTCCAGCGCGCCGATCAATCCCTCGCGCTCCAGCGATTCCGGCCGCAGTTCGAAGATGAGCGCGCGCATCTCCGTCACGGCCGCCTCGGCCAGGGACAGGATGTATCGCAGGGCGCCTTCCACCTCACCGGGCTTCTTGGACAGCATCTCCAGCGCGGCATGGCTGCCCAGCGCGATGCCGTAAAGCGCCTGTGAGATAGAATCGTGCAACTCGCGCGCAAGTCGCTGCCGCTCTTGCAGCGCTGCAGCCAACTGGGCCTGGCGGTAGAGCTGCGCATTCTCGACCGCCACCGCGGCTTGATTGGCGATGCCCAGCGCGACCTCTGCCTGCCTGAGCGTGAAATGCGCCGGCTCGGGATGCGTCACGCGCAACATGCCGACCACGCGGTCCTTCACCAGGAGCGGAATGCCGAGCCAAGAACGACTCCCCTCGACAGTATTGCGGACCGCTTCGGAAGCTGCTTGCTGCAGGGCATGGACCAGCGGGTCAGCCTCGTCTTCCAGGTCATCCACCATCACGGGCACGCGCCGCTGTGCGACTTCCTGGTAGAGCGGCGCACCATCTATTGGACTGTAGAGCCATTGCAGCGGGCCATCGAGGGCATTCTCATCGTAGACCAGGATGGCGAGTTGTCCCTCCATGGGCACGAACACGGCCCCCTTGTTGAAATCGAGAATCGGCTTGAGATGGCTGAGGATGCGCAGGAGGATCTGTTCCAGGTCCAGCGTCGAAACCAGATCCTGCGACACTTCCAGCAGGCTCGCCAGTTGGTCTGCGCGGCGACGGGTCTCTTTGACCAGTTCTTCGACCCGCTTCCGCGCCTCGACCAGTTCCGTCACCTCGCTAACAAGCAGAAGCAGCCCGTCCAGTTCCTCGCCTGCCCGCACCGGCACAAGAGACCACTGCCAATAAGTTATGCCGCGGGCGAAACCGTCATACACGAATTCCCAGTCACGGTAAGGTTCGCCTGTCTCCCCTACACGCTCAAAGACAGACCGAACGCCGGTCTCAACTGCGCGGGGGATGAATTCATCCAGCACCCGGCCGGCGATTCCCTCGGTGTTGAAGGGGGGCTCAAGAAACTGGGCATAGGTCTGGTTTGCCCAGACGACGCGCAAGCTCGCGCGATCAAAGAAGACAATACCTGCGGGAGCGTGGTCGATGACGGTCTGCAGAATGCTGCGCTGGGTCTCCACCTCGTCGAGCAGGGCCTCACGTTCCTTAACCGATCGCGTCGTCTCTGTCACATCGATGAGCGAAAACACCAGGCCCTGCAGCCCGCCGGTGCTATCAGGCACAGGCACCAGGCTCCAGTCCCAGTAGGTCGTGCCGCGCCACGGCTGGTCCGGGTACTCGAACGGCTTTGCACGCAAGGTGATGGCCTGGCGCGTAGTCCGCACACGCTCAAAGATGGTCTGATTCTCGGGGTTCGGAAACAGGTCGAAATGGTTCTTGCCGAGCAAATCCTCCAGCGCGTGGCCGGAAGCCGTAACATATGCAGCATTGGCGTGAACAAAACGAAACTCGGGGTCAAGAAATGCCAACTGCGCGCCTGTATTCTCCATGATCCGGTACAACACATCGCGCTCACGGGCAATCGTACCCTGTGCCGCCTCACGCACCGTGGATTCTGTCGTCTCCAGGGCCGCTCGCAGTTGGCTGGCCGCGAGATCCGCCTCCTGGACCCGCCGCAGGACGAAGTAGATGCCGACACCTGTCAGCCCGATCAGGACGAAATCGACCCATGGTGCGGCGTTGGCCCACACCGGGATGGGCGACGGTAAAAGCGGTGCGAAGTCGCCCGCCAGATAGAGCACGAGCAGCACCAGCCCCACCCACAGGACGGCGAGGCGCAGAGGCACCCTTGCCATCCTATCCATCGGCGTCAGGCTCCATCTCGGGCAGAGGAACCAGGCCAACGCGCACGGCATAGAGCGCGGCCTGGGTCCGGCTGGGCACGGCCAGCTTGCCCAGGACATTCTTGACGTGGGTCTTGACGGTGGTCTCGCTGATTTGTAGCTCCTGCGCGATTTCCTTGTTGGACTGCCCGCGTGCCAGCAGTCGCAGGACACCCCATTCCCGTTCCGTGAGTTGGTCGGCCGTGTGCAGGCCGCGCATCTCCGTTACAAGTTTGGCGGCCACTTGGGACGACAACTGGACCTGGCCGGCGGCCGCGGCCTTGACCGCGCGGCGCAACTGGGGCGCGTCAGTGTTCTTCAGCAGGTAACCGATCGCGCCGGCCCGCATCGCTTCGACCACGGCGGTGTCCTCGATCACGCTCGTGAGGGCGAGCACTTCCGTGTCCGGCAGCTCGCGGCGGATGGTTGCCGTGGCTTCGACGCCGCTCATGACCGGCATGAGCAGGTCCATCAGCACGACATCCGGGCGATGCTGGCGGGCCAGTTCGACGGCCTCCGCGCCGTCGGCCGCCTCGGCCACGATCTCCAGTTCAGGATCCAGCCCGAGGAATATGCGCAGGCCTTGCCGGACCACGACATGATCGTCGACGATGAGGATACGAATCAAGATGGTAGACCTGCCTTTGTGTGAGTTCGGGGATGCCGCGCTATCTTAGCATGGATGAGCCCTGCCCGCAACCGCATTGGCAGGACCCCTCATTGTCGAAAAACCCTGGCGGGGTTAGAATGCGGCTGGGCGCCACCTCACCCATCCCTATACTTCCATACAGGAGCGATCACCATGGCCGGTTGGGACACGTTACCATCATTGCTGCGCGAGGAAGTCAAGCAGCGCGCTGAAGAAGGCTGCGATGTGACCGGATATGCCGAGCAGGTCGAGGCTGCCATCGCGTCTGCAGCGACCGGCGCAGGCGAGCAGCCGCTCAACAAGCTTTACGACGCGCTCATGGCACTGCCGGTCGCGCCTTCCTTTGGTTATGACGAACCGAATGACCTGGCCGCCATCCGTGCAGCGCGGCCATCCGCAACTACACCTCTGCCCCGCCTGGCCGACGACTTCGCGGCCGCAGACCGGTTTCTCGGCGCGTGGCTGGGCCGCAGCGCCGGCTGCGCGCTGGGCAAGCCGCTCGAAGCCGGGCCGTACATGGGCGGCGGCTGCGGCAATCCCGGCTGGCGCAACGTGCAGCTGTGGTTCGAGGGCGCCGATGCCTGGCCCATCGGCGGCTACACGCCCGAGCACTCGCGCGCCGAAGCAGATCCCGGCCTGCACATCGGCCGCGGCAGCCTGCCCTGCACGCGCGAACACATCCGCTACATGCAGACCGACGATGACATCCGCTATACCGTGCTGGGACTGATCATGCTGGAGGAACGCGGGCTGCATTTCGACACGTGGGATGTCGGCAAGCTCTGGCACAGCCGTCTGAACTACGGGCAGGTCTGCACCGCAGAGACGCAGGCTTACCTCAACTTTGCCCACATCACCAGCCATATGCACCGCGATCGGCCGGACGACGTCGATGAGGGCCTGGACTGGGTGCGCACCTATCGCAATCCCTACCGGGAGTGGATCGGCGCGCAGATCCGTGCGGACGGCTGGGCGTATGCCGCGGCGGGCAGGCCGGAACTGGCCGCGGAGCTTGCGTGGCGCGATGCGGCGCTGTCGCACGTGAAGAACGGCATCTACGGGGAGATGTTTGCGGCGGCCATGATCGCCGCGGCTTTCGTCGAGCCGGACCCCGCGGCCATCGTCGCGGCGGGCCTGGCGCAGGTCCCCGCGCACTGCCGGCTGGCGGAGGCGGTCGCCCAGGCAGTCGAGATGGCCCGGACGACAACGGATCAACTTGATCTGGTCGGCGGCCTATGGGAGGCGTTCGGCCACTACCATAGGCCGCACACCATCAACAATGCCGCGCTCGTCGCGGCCGCGCTGGTCTATGCGGCGGGCGACTTCGAGACGGCCATCGCAACCGCGGTGCTGGGCGGCTGGGATACGGACTGTAACGGCGCGACCGTGGGCTCGATCATGGGCGCGGCCCTGGGCGCGGCTGCGCTCCCCGCAAAGTGGACGGCCCCGCTCAACGACACGCTGTATGCGGAGATCCCGGGGTTCCACCCCATCGCAATCTCCGAGTGCGCGCGGCGGACGCACGCGGTCTGGGCGCGCGCGAATTAACGGCGGAGGGCCTGCGCGGCGAGCACGATCATCTGAACGGCCACGGGGGGAGGAATGACCGCCGTGTTGATGGCAAGGTGGTAGTGGCGCAGGTCCTTCCACTCGACGTTGTTGTACATATGGCGGATGGCCTGGCGCTTCTCCTCGTCCGAATCGGTGATCCGCCGCCGCGCCTCGCCCTCGGTGATGCCGTAGCGCGCCATCAACCGTTGGATGCGCGTCTCGAGGGCCGCGTACAGATGGACGTGGAGCGCCCCCTGCCAGTTGCGCAGGACCATCTGCCCGCCGCGGCCGATGATGACGACGTTCCCTTCGGCCGCGTACTCCTCGAGGGTCTTGTGCACGATCTCGGCATAGGTCTTGTCATCCAGCGCCAGGCGTTTGTCGAACGCACCGGGGGACTTGCTGTAGAGCGAGGTCATTTCCGTGCTGACCAATCGGGCACGGCGGGCGAAGCTGCGTTCCATCGCCAGCACCGCCTCTACATCCACGCCCGCGCGTGCCGCAATCTCAGACAGCATCTCCTTGTCAATCCGCCGGTAGCCGAGCTGCTCGCAGAGGGCATCGGCGATCGTGTCGCCCTCGCTGCCCAGTTCGCGCGAGAGGGTGATGACGGCCATGCTGCACCTCCATGTGCCTGCACCTGGGGGACGCCTGTCGACTGGGGGTTATTATAGCACGGTTTTGAGTGCCAGCCACAGAGATCACCGAGTTCACCGAGAAACGGCACTGGCTTCCTTCTCGCACCTCTGTGCCCTCTGTGTCCTCTGTGGCAAACCCACTGTTGCATCTGGAACATCGGGCGATCAAAGATCGCGGGCGCGATCAGAGGTCGCAGGCGCGATCAAAGATCGCGCGGGGGCGGCTTCTTGCGGCCGTGGGTCACGTCGGCTCCGGGGCGCGGGGCGCGCGGGGCCGGCGGCGGGTCGAAGCGCGGGGGCGCGGACCGCGGCGCGGTGCGCGGGGGCAGGGTGCGGACAGGCGCACGCTTGCGCCGCGCCAGCAGCCAGAGCAGCGGCACGGCCAACAGCGGCAGCAGCAACAAGGGCCACCACGGCAACTCCACACGCGGCGCGGGCGCGACCGGGACAACGGGCTCGGGTGTCTCGGTCGGCTCCGGCGTGAGCGTGGCGGTCGGCTCGTCGACCGCGGCCACGGGTGCGATGTACTCATAGTGCACACTGGACGCACCAGAGAGCGCGGGCGCCCCATCGGCAAACGTGATGTCTGCGGAGTAGTCGAAGTCCGCGTCCGAGTGCCCCGTTCCGACTAACTGCCAGATGACCGACTGCGCTCCGCCGTTGACCGGCACGGTCGGCACCGGCTTGGTCAGCGTCTCGCCCGCGGCCAATTCCAGGCCCGGCGGGAGCGCCAGCCGTGCCTCACCGCCCGTGAAGTCCGCGTCCGAAAGATTCGACACCCACAGCGTGGCCGCAAACTCCGGCGCCTCACTGGTAACGTTGACCGGCGCATCGAACCAGGCCGAGCCGCCGCCGGTGCCCGCCAGCCCGTAGTACGTCACCCACGTCATCGTCGCGCCGGGCGCCAGCTCCACCGGGAACCAGTAGATGGCGACCGCGCTGTCGCCGACGCGCATGCCGTCCGTGATCTCGTAGTCCCACACGCTGTCCTTGATCTGCGGCCAACGCGCAATGACAAAGCGGTCGGGCGTCGTCGCGCCGAAGCCGGTCAGGATGCCCTGCCCCTTGAGGCTGGCCTGACTGTAGTCGCGCGACTCGAAGGCTTTCCAGTAGGCCGGCATCTCCTCGCGGGCATAGTCGCGCTCCACGTCGAAGTTGCCGGTGCCGGGGACGAAGAAGGGGGCGCGGTCATTGCCGCCGATCATCGTATCCAGCATCACGCGGATGCCGACCTGCGCAGCAGTGCTACCCTCGTTCACTGCGGTCACCGCAATCCTGACCGTGTCTTCGCGGTCCGTGTACGGGTTGAGCGCAGGCGCCAGCTCCTGGGTGATGGCGACATCCTCCACCGTCCAGCGCAGGGCCGCGCTGTCCGGACCGATCTCGGGTGGCGTACCCGTCCGGCGCAGCAGCGGCACGTCGACCTGCGCACCGTCACGAATGACCCGCACCGACGAGAAGGAGGTGAACCCGCCGCCGCCGTGACCGAACATCAGCCGCTTCTGGTCATCGTCCGGCGTGTTCGGGTCGCCCGCTGCCGAACCGATGGTGAACTGATTGAACGCGCTGACATCCACCTCGATGGCCGCGTTGCCGAAGGTGTCCCGCTCCGGGGTGAACTGGCGCGCCGACGCAGGCGCAGGCGATATGAGCGCAAGGAGCAGGGCAAGGCAGAAGATGACAGATCGAGCCTGTTTCACGGTATGCTCCCCATCAGCCTGCATCCCCGTCTTCGGGCGCAACCGGCGTGACGTTGCTGCCCCAGTCATCGAAGTCGAACGGAAGGGGCGGCAGGTCCGGCTCAGTTGCCGGCCCTGGCTCCTCGACCGGCGCGGCCGCAGGCGGCTTGCTGTTCTGGCGCCTGGACAACGCCGCGTCCGCGACAGGCGCCGGGGTCGCCTTCGCCGGCGGCTCCTCGCCGTTCTTGCGGGCGGAGAGCGGCTCTCCAGGCGGCGCGGCCACGGCGGGCGGCCTGCCGTGGCCATTGGGCGGCCCGTCGAGGGGACGGCCGTTCGGTCGATCCGCGACCGGCTGTGCCTGGCCGTTCGACGGCCCTTTGGATGCCTCAGCCGGATGGCCGTTGCGCGGGGCAGCGGATGTGACCGCCGGCGGCGCCACAGCGTGCGGCACGCTGGCGTGCTGGGCAGCCGCAGGGGCGGGCGGGAAGAGGTCCTGCCCCTGTCCCAGCT
>CAYLZG010000029.1:0-7456 GCA_964387985.1 uncultured Anaerolineales bacterium
TTGCGACCGGCAGGCCTGTCAGGATGGAATACACGCGCGAGGAGGAGTTTATCGCTTCGCGGTCGCGCCATCCGATGCGTATCCGGCTGAAGACCGGCGTGAAGTCGGACGGCACGATCACGGCCAACGAGATGCATGTTCTGTCGGATACCGGAGCAAATGGGTCGCATGCAATGACGGTGGCGGGAAACACCGGACACAAGGCGATGGCGCTGTATGTGGGGGATGGTCCCTACCGGCAGAGCCCCAATATCCGATTCACCGCGGATGTGGTTTACACGAACACCGCGCCTTCGGGTGCGTTTCGCGGCTACGGCGTGCCCCAGGGTTATTTCCCCGTGGACACGCAGATGGAACGCATCGCTCGGGCTCTGGAGATGGATCCACTGGCGTTTCGCCTGAAGAACACCGTGCGCGCGGGAGAGGCCCAACCCTTCTCTAAGGCGTGGTCCGAAGGTCGCGAGCCGGTGCCTGAGTACATCGAGACGTGCGCCCTGGAGGAGTGCGCGCATCGTGGGGCAGAGCTGATAGGGTGGCGCGAGAAACGGGGCAACATGAACTGGCACGCGGTCCCTGGCCGCCCGAACCTGCGCCGCGGTGTCGGTGTAGCGCTGGCCATGCAGGGCAGTGCCATCCCATTCATCGACATGGGCGGGGCGTCGCTCAAAATGAACGACGACGGCTCCTTCAACCTGCTTGCCGGCGCCACGGATATCGGCACCGGCTCAGACACGATCCTGGCGCAGATGGTCGCAGAGACGGTCGGGTGCTACGTGGAGGATATCGTCGTATACTCGTCGGACACCGACTTCACGCCGTTCGACGTGGGAGCATATGCCTCGTCTACCACGTACATCTCTGGGGCAGCTGCCACGCGGGCCGCGCAGCAGGTGGCCGAGCAGATTCGCGAGGTGGCGGCGGCCTTGTTTGGGGACGACGTGGCGCCGGCAGACATCCGCCTGGCCGAACGTCGTGCCTGGGCCCCGGATGGGCGCAGCGTTACGCTCGAAGGCATCGCACTGGAGTCGTTGCACAAGGCGAATCAGCGCCAGATTATGGCTGTCGCTTCGTTCAATTCGCCCGTTTCGCCGCCTCCTTTCGCGGCTCAATTCGCTGAGGTGACGGTTGACATTCAGACCGGTGAAGTGCGGGTGAGCAGGTTCGTGACCGTCATGGACTCCGGCGTGATCGTCAATCCGATAGCCGCGGTTGGCCAGGTGGAAGGTGCCGTATCTCAGTCGTTGGGTTATGCGCTCTGTGAGGAGATGCCCTACGATAGTGAGGGTCAGCCTCTGATGCGCGACCTGCGAGATTACCACATCTTCGCAGCAGATGAGATGCCTGAGCTCCTTACCGAATTCGTGCCGACCGTTGAGCCGACACATCCCTATGGCGTGAAGGCGGTCGGTGAGGTGCCCATGGACGGTGTGGCGCCGGCCGTTGCTAACGCCATCTATGACGCGGTCGGCGCCTGGATCAACGAGCTCCCGGCTACGCCTGAACGCGTGTGGCGTGCCATGCAAGGGGGCTACTGATTGACCTGCCTTCGAGACCCATAGGTTCTCGAAGGCATCTGTGGAGAGGGTGTAGAACGTGTATCGAATTGACATGGAGCCGATCGGCCGGCGCTCGGAAGTTGAGCCTGGCCAAACCCTGTTGGATGCCGCCCGGCAGGGCGGCGTGGACCTGACCGCGCTTTGTGGCGGTGAGGGCTGGTGTCACGGTTGCAAGATACGGGTCATCGAAGGCAAGCTGTCTCCGGTCACCTTATCCGAAGAAGCGGCCCTGAGCGCGGAGCAGCTTGCGCAAGGGTTTCGTCTGGCCTGCCAGGCGGAGCCGCTCAGCCATGTGAAGATCGACATTCCGCCCGAGTCGTTGGCAACTCAGCAGAGGCTTCAGATCGAGGGCAGGGAGGCCGAGACCGAGGTTGATCCGGTAGTCCGCCAGGTTGACGTAACGGTTTCTCCCGCCACACTTCACGACCTGCGCGCAGATACGGTCCGGCTGCGGGAAGCGCTCGGCGAAGATGTTCGGTTCGCACTGCCCGTGCTCCAGACTCTGTCAACAAGGCTGCGCGAGCAAGACTGGACGGCTCGTCTGGCCGTGCACGACGGCGAGGTGATTGCCCTGGCTCCGGCGGGTGTGCGTCTGCTTGGACTGGCCGTGGATGTCGGCACCACCAAGCTCGCAGCCTACCTGGTAGATCTGGAGACCGGCCACACGCTTGCCAAGGGCGGTGCGCCGAACCCGCAGATCGCCTATGGCGAGGATGTCATCAGCCGGATCAGCTACACGATGACCCACGCCAACGGGGCAGAGACCCTTCAGCGACGCCTGATTGAGACGCTTAACGAGTTGGCTGAGAGTCTATGCACAGAAATCGGACGCAGTCCCCAGCACATCGTGGATGCCGTGATTGTCGGCAATACCGCGATCCAGCACCTGTTTGCTCGGCTGCCGGCAAAACAGCTCGCGCTGGCGCCGTACGTGCCGGCAGCCAGTGAGGCGCTTTCATTGCGAGCCTCAGAATTGGGACTGCATCTTGCCCCGGCGGCCTATGTCTATGTCCCCCCGAGCATCGCAGGTTATGTTGGCGGGGATCATGTTGCTATGGCGTTGGCGACTCATGCATGGGAGACTGATAAGACGGTCGTCGCACTGGACATCGGTACGAACACCGAAGTCACGGTGACGCGCCATGGGCGCTCGTGGTGTTGTTCGTGTGCGTCAGGTCCTGCTTTTGAAGGCGCGCATATCCGTGACGGCATGCGAGCCGCACCGGGTGCCATCGAGAAAGTCCAATTCGTGGACGGTACGGTGCGCCTCAAGACCATCGAGGACCAGCTTCCGGTCGGCATCTGCGGTTCCGGAATCATGGATATCGTGAGTGAGCTTGTGCGTTCGGGCACGATCGATCGTAAGGGTGCATTTCAGGCTGCGGTTCCCGGTGTCAGCCATGACGGTGCACACCTCGGCTTTACTCTTGTGCCCGCGGAGCAGACGGGGCATGGCCGGGCGATCAGGGTTAACCGGAAGGATGTCAATGAGATCCAGTTGGCCAAGGCGGCAATTCGTACGGGCGTGGAGATCTTGCTGGCCGAGGCAGGGGCGACGCACGATGACATCGACGAGTTCATCGTAGCTGGCGCGTTTGGCACCTATCTGGACTTGGAGAGCAGCGTTCGCGTGGGCATGTTCCCTCCGCTGCCTCTCCACAAATTCTCCCAGGTGGGCAATGCTGCCGGTACAGGCGCGCGCCAGCTCCTCGTCTCGCGGGCGAGACGTGCTGATGCGGCCCGGCTCTCCACCGGCGCCACCTACGTAGAATTGACGATCCACCCGGAGTTTTCGAAGCGCTATATGTCGGCGCTCTACTTCGCAAGGGTTTGAGCATGTCAGCACTGATTCAGACGGATGTCCTCATCTTGGGCGCAGGGATTGCCGGAGCGACAACGGCGCTGCGCCTGGCCGATCGCGGCGTGCAGGTCGTCGTAGCGACCAGGACCGAAGCCCCAGAGGAAAGCAACACCTACTACGCCCAGGGCGGCATCATCTATAAGGGGATTGATGACAGTCCGGCTGCGCTCGCGCAGGACATCCTGCGCGCAGGCGCTGGACACAGCTACCCGCCGGCGGTAAATCAGCTGTCCGAGGAAGGTCCGGCTGCGGTTGAGGATATCCTGCTCGAGCGCGCCGGCGTGCATTTCGATCGGACTGCGGATGGGGCGCTGTCACTGGCGCGCGAGGGTGGCCACAGCCTGCCCCGCATCCTCCACGTTGCCGACCACACGGGCAAGGCGATCGAGATGGCCCTGATAAAGGCGTTGTTGGACCATCCCAACGTTACCTTGTTGGCGCAGCACACCGCGGTCGACCTGCTCACGCCCGCTCACCACGCTCAGGATCGCCTGTTCGTGTATGAGCCGTTGGCGTGCGTGGGTGCTTATCTCTTCGATCAGGTCTCCGGGCAGGTCCGGCGCGTGATGGCAGCCGAGACGGTGCTGGCAACTGGCGGGTTGGGGCAGATCTTCCTTCGTACCTCCAATCCTGTGGGAGCGCGGGGGGATGGCGTAGCCATGGCTTGGAATGCCGGTGCGCGGCTCATCAACATGGAGTTTATCCAGTTCCACCCCACCACGTTCCACCAGGAGGGCGCGCCCAACTTTCTCATTTCGGAAGCAGTGCGCGGCGCTGGCGCGCGGTTGGTCAACGCTGCGGGCGAGCCATTCATGCAGCGCTATGCCCCGGAATGGAAGGACCTGGCGCCGCGCGACATCGTAGCCAGGAGCATTCACCGCGAGATGTTCTCCAAGGGTCTGACGCATGTCTACCTGGACCTGCGCTCCTACATCCCCAGGGCGGAGATCGAGTCGCACTTTCCGACCATCGCCGAGAGCTGCTTGCAGTATGGGGTCGACATAACGAGAGACCTGGTTCCCGTGGTGCCTGCGGCTCACTACTCGTGCGGGGGAGTGTGGACGGACGAGTGGGGCCGGACCACGCTGCGGGATCTTTATGCGGTCGGCGAGGTTGCGTGCACTGGCCTGCATGGAGCAAATCGGCTTGCTAGCACTTCGCTGCTGGAGGGTTTGGTCTGGGGCATTCGTGCGGCGGAGGATATCCTGGCCGCGCTGCCGGGTCGATCGCGACATGCGGCAGAGGATATTCCACCATGGCAGGACGCAGGCCTCGAGATTCCCGACCCTGCGCTCATCCTGCAGGACATGAGCGCAATCAAACACATCATGTGGAACTACGTGGGGCTCATCCGCACGACCGCACGGCTGAACCGGGCGCTTAGCGAATTGCGCCATCTCGAAGGTGAGATCCTGCATTTCTACCGTCGCAGCAAGCTGACCGATGAACTGATCGGCTTGCGCCATGCGGTTCACACCGCGCTGATCGTGGCGCAGGCTGCTTGGGAGAACAAGCAGAGTATGGGCGCGCACTATCGGGAATGAGTCGCGTCAATCCCGGATAATGCGAAGTATCTCAGTCAGTCCGGTGCACCAGAACTGACAAAAGGCCATCGTGCCGCTCTCGATGACATTGCCGCCGGCGATTCCTACCGTTGGAAAGCCGGCGATTCGTATTGCACAAACGCCCGCGCCGGAATCCTCGATTCCCACCACCTGTTCGCGCTGGGCAAATGGAATGCCAAGGCCGACACGCGAAGCTTCTGCGTATAGCCACGGGTGCGGTTTTGGCGATAACTCGCCCAGAGTGCCGGCTGCGTGATCGCGCAAGGGGAATCCGGCCGTTATGATGGCATCATAGAAGTCCTTCGGATCGCCCATTCCGAGGGTCTGAAATGCGGCAGCGATCTCTGGATAAGCCTTTTCGTATAGTCCCGATGTCACCAGGGCGACTTTGATGCCCAAACCCTTCAACTCCAGAAGAAAATCCCTCAAGCCAGGGGCGGGAACGAATGCATCCGTCCGTCCCTGGCCAGCCATGATCTTCTCCATCTCGCGCTGTGTGTGCCGGAAGTAGAGCGTGCGCGCCTCTTCCAGCGTACCTTCCGGGCAGTACTTGTCGATGCAGTACTGCAGGTGCTCGGACACGCTGTGTCCCGACACGAAGGGCAGGTCAGCTTCTTCGAGCCTGAATGAAGGATCGCCTGACAGGCTTGCTATCGTTTGCTCGATGATCCAGATCCAGAACGGTTCACTGCGGACACTGGTGCCGTCCAGGTCCATCAGCACTGCCTTGATCGGACGGCGCACCTGGACCGGATGCAGCGGATAATACGCCGGATAGCCCAACGCCGAGGTCACATGCGCGAGGGTGTGATCTCCAAACGCAACCAACTCAACCTTGCGATCTCCGGTCGCATGGATGGAAGTGACCCCGTTGGCGCCCGTGCGAAAGCGGCCATCGGATGTTGCCGGCAGAGCGACCAGTCCTGAGTCCGGCCGGACGCTTCCCAGCGCAGGTATCTCAACCGCATCGCATGATTCAGTCATGGACTGGGCCTCATGTCATCTTTCTCAGCTTGGGATACCGGAACGCCACAAAAACACCATAACCCAGAGAAACGAAGGCGCCGATGCCGATGCTCAGGGCAGGTCCTATGGCATCTGCCACCAGGCCGGCTTGCAGCCCGCCTGCGCGCATGAAGGTCTGGAAAGTGAGTGTGTAGAGGCTCATCACCCGGCCGCGCAGCTCGTTGGGCACGATGAGCTGGATCAGCGTGTTTGCCAGCGAATTCTGCATCACGAAGCTTACGCCGATTCCGGCAAGCAGCAGAATCGACACCAGGAACGATCGTGAGACCGCGAATCCTAGCAGCAGCGCCGGGAAGAGCAGGTTGCCCATGGTGAGCAGCCGCCCGCGGCGCGCGTTATCCGGCAGCGATGCCACCATCAGCGCACCTGCAACCGCACCGACTCCGACTGCTGTCAGCAGCATGCCCAGCGGCAGCGCCTCGGGCGCACGGCACTGAAAAGGCGCGCCCGGATCGGTGCAAAGGGTCGCTACCACGGGCGCGGCAGTATCCCTTAATACCCGATCGGCCATCACCGGCATCAGGGTGCTGTACGGCATGGAGAGGAAGGCGCTGACCGCGACCAGGCTGGTCAGGACCAGGATGCTCTTCGTCGCAGTGACATACTGCACACCTTCTGCCAGGTGCCGGGTAAGCGGCGCTGCCTTTGCTGCAAGCACGGCCGGCAGGTTGCGCATCATCAGGAGACTGATGATGACCGCACCGAAACTCAGCCCGTTGAAGAAGAAGGCTGGCGCCTCGCCCACCGCCGCCACGAGCGCACCGGCCATGGCCGGGCCAAGTGCACGAGCGCCGTTGAAGATGGCGGAGTTCAAGGCGATCGCATTGGTCAGATCGTCCTTGCCTTCCACCATGTCCACGATGAAGGCCTGGCGCGCCGGCAGGTCGATGGCCTGTGCAGCAGCGAGCAACAGGGCCATGAGATAGACGTGCCAGATTTGGACTGCACCTGTCCAGGACAGCCACGCAAGGAGGAACGCTTGCAGCATCATGGCGGTCTGTGCCAGCAGAATGACCGTCCGCCGCGGTGCGCGATCCGCGATCGAGCCGCCCCACAGCGAGAGCGGGAGAACCGGTATCAGTCCGATGGCTGTGATTAAACCCAGTGCCGCAGCAGACCCGGTCAGCCGGTATACCAGCACCTGTTGCGCCATCATCTGCATCCAGGTGCCGACGAGCGAAAGCCCCTGGCCGAAGAACCAGAGTCGGAAATTGCGGTGGGAGAGCGCCCGCAACATGGGCGGAAGTCGTCTGCCGGCTGGATGTAAAGCACGTGTCGTTGCATGGTGGGGAGGCGGTGTCATGTCCGCGATTATAGTCGAAAACGCAAAATGGTGGAATATGTGCATCTCTGCACGCTCAGTGGTATCATGCAGCCCCAATAGCAACCAGGAGATCGGAGACTACTGATGGCAATTCGTTTCCCCGAGGGATTCCTTTGGGGCGCCG
>CAYLZG010000029.1:7497-13887 GCA_964387985.1 uncultured Anaerolineales bacterium
CTCTCACACGCCGGGTAAGATCGACAATGGGGATACAGGCGATATCGCGGCAGACCACTATCACCGGTGGCAGGCAGATATCGACCTGATGGCCGATTTGGGCCTCAAAGCGTATCGCTTCTCAGTCGCCTGGCCGCGTATCCTCCCGCAGGGTTACGGCAAGGTCGAGACGCGCGGGTTGGACTTCTACAACAGGCTGGTGGATGGATTGCTGGCTGCGGACATTGAGCCGTGGGCGACCCTGTACCATTGGGACTTGCCCCAGGCGCTGCAAGACCGCGGCGGCTGGCCAGCACGTGACACGGCCAAGGCATTCGCTGACTATGCCGAGGTCGTTGCGCGCAGCCTGGGCGATCGCGTGAAGCACTGGATGACGCTCAACGAGCCCTGGGTAAGCTCGATGCTGGGCTACGATCATGGGATCCATGCGCCGGGCCACACTGACCGGGAGGAAGCGACTTGCGCGGCGCATCACCTGCTCCTGGGGCACGGCTGGGCCGTTCCGCTCATCCGCCGCGATAGCGCGGGCAGCCAGGTAGGCATTGTTCTCAACTATAGCCCGTCGCATCCCGCATCCGACCGCGAAGAAGATATCCTCGCTGCACAGCTCAGCGATGGCAGCGGGTGCCGCTGGTTCCTCGATCCGCTGGCCGGACGGCCCTACCCGGCTGACGTTGTAGAGGCCGAGGGGCTCAGGCTCGACATGATTGAGCCCGGCGACGCTGGTGTCATCGCCACGCCTATCGACTTCCTGGGTCTTAACAACTACACGCGTCAGGTGGTGAAACACCGCGGAGCTTTTGAGTTGGGTGTCCCTAAGCGTGATGGCGTCGACCGCACTGAGATGGGGTGGGAGGTCTATCCGGCGGGTATTTACGAGATGTTGATGCGGGTCACGCGCGAATACCCATTCAAAGCACTTTACCTAACGGAAAATGGCGCCGCCTTTGCCGACCGCGTCGGATCTACCGGGGAGGTGGATGATCCGCGCCGGGTTGCCTTCTTAAGGGCTTACCTGGCTCAGGTCGCTCGTGCCATCGACGAAGGCGCTCCCCTCAAGGGCTACTTCGTCTGGTCGCTCATGGACAACTTCGAATGGTCTCTCGGCTTCGGCAAGCGCTTCGGGATCGTCTACGTTGACTATGAGACGCAGGCGCGCATCCCCAAGACCAGTGCGCGCTGGTACAGCAAGGTGATCGCTGCTAATGCGATCGAAGATTGACAACAGTAACTGTATATGTAAGGGATAGGAGCAACGACATGGCACAAATGGGTTACCGGCTGCTGGGCCGGACTGGCTGGAAGATTTCTGAGGTGAGCTTCGGCGCATGGGCGATTGGCGGGTCATGGGGTAACGTAGACGACCGGGACTCGCTCGCCGCGCTGCACCGCTCGATCGACCTGGGGGTCAATTTCATCGATACTGCGGATGTCTACGGCGATGGGCGGAGCGAGCGGCTGGTCAGTCAGGTTGTTCGCGATCGCCCCGGCCAGCGCATCTACGTCGCGACCAAGGCCGGACGTCGCCTGGACCCACACACGGCTGAAGGCTATAACCGCCAGAACCTGACCGCCTTCGTCGAGCGCAGTCTGAAAAACCTGGGGACTGATTGTCTCGACCTGGTGCAGCTGCACTGTCCGCCTACCGAGGTGTACTACCGGCCCGAAGTATTCGGCGTCATGGATGACCTCCGTACAGCAGGTAAGATCAGCCACTATGGTGTTAGCGTGGAGAAGGTCGAAGAGGCGTTGAAGGCGATCGAGTATCCGGGAGTGGAGACGGTCCAGATCATCTTCAACATGTTCCGGTTGCGGCCGTCAGAACGATTCTTTGCTGAGGCCAGATCGCGCAACGTGGGCATCCTGGCGCGCGTGCCGTTAGCGAGCGGAATGCTGACCGGCAAGATGACGCAGCAGAGCCAATTTGAGCCGGATGACCACCGGAACTTCAACCGCCACGGTGAAGCGTTCGATGTCGGGGAGACCTTCTCGGGTGTCCCGTACGAAGCGGGCCTGCAGGCCGTCGGGGAGTTGCGCAGGTTCGTGCCTCAGGGCGCGTCGATGGCCCAGCTCGCCCTCCGGTGGATTCTCATGTTCGACGCTGTGACGTGTACGATTCCGGGGGCAAAGCGACCGAGTCAGGCTGAGGACAATATCGGCGCAGCGGCTTTGCCGCCGCTTTCCGGGGACACGATGGCTGCGGTGGCCGAGGTTTACGACCGGCTGATCAAGCCGCACGTGCACCAGCGCTGGTAAGGACGGTGGTGGGCTGCAGTCCAAGCCGCAGCCCACTCAATTCCCAAAGTAGGCCGAGGACAGCTCGTTCAGGTCTGCAAACACCCAATCCGGCGGCGGCTGCATTGCCATGAAGGCGTCCCGCTTCGCTACGCCGGTCAGGACGGCAATCGTCTTCAGTCTCGCGGCCTGGCCCCCCACGATATCGGTCTCAGGCCGGTCGCCGACGGTTGCCGAGATCTCGTGGCTGACTCCGAGGCGCACGAGAGCCTGGCGGAAGATATCAGGAGCCGGTTTCCCGATCGCCTGGGCCTTGACGCCGCTGGCGATCTCCAGCATTCCCACCAGGGAACCGGCTCCTGGGATCAGCCCTTCCTCAGACGGCAGACTGGCATCCAGGTTGGTGGCGATGAAGCGCGCACCGCGCTGAATCGCCAGGCTGGCATGCTTGAGCCGCTCGTAGGTGGCTTCCCGATCCATGCCCACGACAACCACGTCTGCCAGCCGCGGGTCGGTTGTGAGCTCGAATCCCACCGCGGTCAACGCCTGGCGGATGCCTGCTTCGCCGATCACGAGCACACGGGCGCTTCGATACTCTATGGCAAGAAACGCTGCCGTTGCATCGGATGATGTCATGATCTCTTCTGAGGCGGCCTCGATTCCCATGCCGCACAGTTTTCTCGCAACCTCGCCGGATGGCGTCGTGGAGTTGTTGGTCAGAAAGAGAAATGGAATGCCGCCCCGGCGCAGGCGGGCGATAAGTTCGGGTGCGCCCGGCAGCACCGTATTGCCGCGGTAAAGCACGCCGTCCATGTCGAAGATGAACGCTCCCACCGAGCGGAGCGCGGCCAGGTCCTGGCCCTCACTCGTCGCCGGCATCTTCCGCCACATCGCGTTCCACATCTACGATGGCAGTTGTCACTGCCCAGCTGACCACACCCCAGCTGCCTCCCGAGATCAGGAGCGCCATGAAGATGGATAGCGGGTTGGCAGGCACCGTCCCTTTGAAGATGCCGACGATGGCCAGGGCGAGGCCCGCAGCTGCGAAGATCAGTGCAACCCGCAGCGGCAGAGGCCAGCGCGACCAACGGGTAGATTTGGCCATTAAGATCTCCCTCCTCAATTCCAAAGAAACCGCAAAAAGTCCTGTACCATCAGCCTGATCTGCCCTCTTTGCGGTTAAGCCTCCCGCAGATCTCTCAGGGTCAACTGCGGGCGTCCGCTATAGTCATTGACATCGATGGAGTAGGCCAGGTCCAACTTGCCGGCCAGGCTGCCGGCCAGGGCGCCCATGCCGAAGCCGATCGCGTCCCACTCGGTGCTTGAGCCTGGTGCCTTGACCCGCATCTTGAGATGCTGGCCTTCCCGCCCTACCAGCCGGACGGAGTCCCTGGCAACGTTCACGCCATGCGCGGCGAACACCGGCTGCGGATTGGCCTCCCCGTGAGGTTCCAGCTCGGCCAGCCTGCCGCATACCGCAAAGTCCAGGTCTGCCAGGTCGAGCTCTGCGTCGATCCTGAGCGTCGGAGCCAGATCGAGACCCTGCAGCTTCTCTCCCGCGATGGCCTCCAGCCGGCGGCGCAGCTCGGGGAGGTGTTCGTTTTTCAGCGTGAATCCGGCGGCCGCTGCGTGGCCGCCATGCCGGATGAGAAGGTCACGACAATCATCCAGCGCAGAGGTGATGTTGAATTCTGGGATGCTCCGGCAAGATCCGCGCGTCTCGTCCGGGCCAATTTCGGCCACCACCGCCGGCCGGTACAGTTCCTCGGCCAGCCGGCCGGCCACCAGGCCTACGACGCCGGGGTGGAAATCCTCTCCGGCTATGAAACTCAGGTAGGGCACGTTCTCAAGCGCCGCGAGCATCTCCCTGGCCTGCTCCACGAACTGGCGCGTCATGACTTGCCGCTGGCGGTTGAGCTCACCGAGCTCGGCCGCCAGCGGCCGTGCCGACTCCGGCGTCGGCGATAAGAGCAGATCATAGCCCACGCGGGCCGAACCCAGCCGGCCAGCCGCGTTCAATCTCGGCCCGATAACAAATCCAATCGTATGGCTGTTCACCTTGCCCGGCGCCAGGTTCGCCTCGCCAAACAGGGCATGCAGGCCGGCCCGCCGCGGACCGGTGTGGCGCCCATCCCGTGTGCGGCCGTTGAGCGAATTCAGCCCAAGCTGCACGAGGATCCGGTTCTCTCCCATCAACGGCGCCACGTCCGCGACCGTGCCCAGGGCGACCAAGTCCAGCAGATCCCCCGTGTTGAGCCTGGCAGGTGCATCGCTCATGGGCTTTTCGCGGTCCGCTCGGATCAACGCCTGTACGACTTTGAATGCAATGCCGACCCCTGCAAGGTCCTTGAACGGATACGGATCCCCCTGTTGTTTCGGATTGATCACCGCGAGCGCAGGCGGCAGAATGTCCCGGCCCTCCCCATCCTGCTGGATAGAGTGATGGTCCGTGACGATCATATCCATGCCCAGCGTCGCAGCATAGGCCACCTCGTGGGGTGAGCGAATGCCGCAATCGACCGTGATCACAACTGCTGCGCCCATCTCAGCAACCCGGTCCAGCGATTCGTTATGCAGGCCATACCCTTCGTCGATCCGGTGGGGGATATACGGCGATGCATTTGCACCCAGAGCCGTTAAGCCCTGAACCAACAGCGCAGTCGCGGTGACGCCATCTGCGTCGAAATCGCCATAGACAACAATGCGCTCGCCGGACTGTATTGCCGCCCGGATGCGTTCGACCGCGTCGTACATCCCTCTCATCGAGAATGGATCCCGCAGCTCCGTGGGCGGCTGCAGAAACGCGGCAACACCGGCCGGATCGGTCAATCCACGATTGTAGAGGACCTGGAGCAAGACCGGATGCAGGTGCGAGAGCGACCGGGCGATGCCTGACGGGCACCGCTGCGCAATTTCCCAACGTTTGGCAGTAGGTGGCATGGCCGGCATTATAGCCAATGAAGGACTCCGCGGCAAACGCAGACTGCACTGGGTTGATGAATGAGTCATCTGCGGATTGGCGCCGCGTCGACACTGTGGAGTCGATTGCGGCAGCAATGGGAACGTAGACACACTTGTCTCCGCCTCCGGCATATGTGGCTTTCACACTTCCATCGGGTATGATAGCCTCAGTTCGGAGGTGATCATGACGCGAGTGGTGTTTATGGGAACGCCCGAATTTGCCGTGCCATCGCTGAGGGCGCTGCTCGAGGCGGGCTATGACCTGGTTGCGGTTTATACGCGTGAAGACCAGCCGGCCGGCCGCGGCCAGCGCCTGGAGGCATCGCCCGTCAAGCGCTACGCCCTGGCGCAAGGGCTTCCTTTGTGGCAGCCAAAGTCGCTGCGTACACCTGATGAGCAGGTCGCACTGGTTGACCTTGCGCCGGATCTCATCGTTGTTGCAGCATATGGGTTGATCCTGCCCAAGACGGTCCTGGGCATCCCGAGCAAGGGATGCATCAACGTCCATGGGTCGCTTCTGCCGCGCCACCGGGGTGCAGCCCCCATCGCTGCAGCGATCCTCGCAGGTGACCAGGAGGCCGGCGTAAGCATCATGTTGATGGATGCCGGGGTGGACACCGGTCCGATTCTCAGCCGGAACGGCCTCCGAATCGCACCTGAGGATACCACTGGCTCACTGACGATCAAGCTGGCCGGCTTGGGCGCAGACCTCCTGGTGGATACACTGCCCGCGTGGCTTCGGGGTGACCTTGTGCCGCGGGCGCAGCCCGAAGAAGGGGCGACCCTGTCACCGCGCATCACCAAGGAGGATGGACGGATCGACTGGTCCGAACCGGCGGAACTGATCGCGCGGAAGGTCCGCGCGTATCAGCCATGGCCGTCCGCATTCACCACGTGGCGGGGACAAACACTGAAGATATTGAAGGCCCGCCCTGATGGGGGAACAGCAGGCACGCCGGGTGTCGTCGTCGCCGGTGGACGCGGCGCTGCCGGTGTCGCAACGGGCGATGGCTTGCTGTGGCTGGAAGAAGTCCAGCTCGCGGGCAGGAAAGCCATCCCCATCGGTGCGTTCCTGGCGGGAGCGCAGGATTTCGTGGGAAGCACCTTGGGCTAATTCCGGAAGAATCGCTCCAACGCGGCGTGCATCACCTGTTCATCCGCATCGATCCCGGTCCATAACTTGAACGCAATCGC
>CAYLZG010000029.1:13897-31668 GCA_964387985.1 uncultured Anaerolineales bacterium
GGGCAGACCGGTCCAATGCTCGAAGGCGATCGCGCCCTGATGCACCAGCATCCCAAGGCCGTTCAATGTTCGGGCGCCTCGTGCCTGCGCAGCTGCCAGGAATCCAGTGTTTGGCGGGTTGGGAATGACGTCGCATACGAGCGTGTCGGAAGCAATCGAAGTCATGTCAACTGCAGGGACATCGCCGGTGTTCGGATAGAGCCCAATGGACGTTGCATTGACCACGAGGTTCGTTCCTGGAGGCACGCGATACGTGTCGATCCACGGCACGAACTGCGCCCTGGCAGGAGTCTTTTCATTCAGCAGCTTGACCAGCTCTATGCCGCGCTCGAGCGAACGATTGACGATCGTGATGTGCCCGATGCCGGCCAGGGCCAGTTCTACCGTCATTGCGCGAGCCGCCCCTCCTGCTCCCAGGAACACTGCAAATCTGCCGCCGGGGTCCATGCCCGCCTCTTCTTGTATCGAACGCAAAAAGCCTTTGCCGTCCGTGTTTTCGCCGATGAGCCGGTTTCCCTCGCGACGAACCGTATTGACCGCACCCATGAGGGCTGCGTCCGGCGCAATGGCGTCGAGGTGCTCCAGCACCGCGACCTTATGCGGAATGGTGAGGTTGAAGCCCCGGAAGCCCAATGAGCGGGCGCCTGCCACGGCTGCAGGAAGATCTGCCGCGCTCACATGGATCAGTTGGTAGCGCCAATTCAGGCCAGCCGCAGCAAAGGCTGGCTCCATCATGACGCCCGTAGGATTTTCGTCGATGGGATCGCCGAAGGCGCCGGCCAGTTCATGGCGGAGCGAAGTGACCATGTGTTCTCATCCTTTCTCTGCTTCGAGCGCGCATGATAGCACGGGTTCGAGGCCGGATTCAAATGGCCGGGCAAGGCTGTGAGGCCGCGCGATTTGCCAGATTCTTCAGGGTCGCGTATACTAGCGCTGACATCGGGGCGTAGCGCAGCCAGGTAGCGCACTTGAATGGGGTTCAAGTGGTCGGAGGTTCAAATCCTCTCGCCCCGACCTGGAACATGGAGGAGGGGTGGGATGTGTCCCACCCCTTTTTTTGTTGCGAGTGTCAATGAGCTTTGCGCCTGATATGGGTCTATCAGGGCGTCTCGGCGACGTTGCGCTGGGGATGCCTATCACGGCCGACTTGAGCCGGTCGGACCTTCTGTTGCTGCGCCCTGTCAATGCCCGTGTCATGGAGGTGGTGGCGCAGGCGCGTCCGCACTCCATTTCTTCCCTGCATACCGAGAACCTCGTCGGCCAGACTCTCACAAACAGCGAAGTCCCTCTCATTTTCGAGGCTCAGCGCCGCCGCCGTGCACTGCACGCCCAGATGGACCTGCCCAGCGGTGCGCCGGTGGTTCAGGACGCGCGCCCGATCCTCGACGCGACCGGTCGGGTTCTGGGCATGCTCAGCATCGAGACGAGCCTCATCCAATTGGAGCGTCACCGGCACCGTCACATCACGTTTCGCCGGGCTGTTGACTGGCTCAAGCACATGTGTGTGCAGGGCGATCTGACCAGCGCTGCTAACCTCTCGCCGTTCCAGGAGATGGATGGCATCGTCTTGGTCGACGTTCATCTTCGTATCACCTACTTGAGCGGCATTGCCAACAATCTCTATCGTCGCCTGGGCTACATGGAAGATTTGCGAGGGCGACCCCTGAACTACCTCCACATCGGCGATGACGTTCTGGCCATCACAGCCATGCAGTCCCGGAAGGGTGTGGAGCAGGAGTCGAAGTTTGGGGACCTTGAGTGGGTGCGTAAGGCGCTACCACTGTGGGCGCCGCCTCACTTCGGAGGCATGCTGCAGCGTTTCACCCGGGTCGGTCCGTCGACTGATGTCGCCGGGGTGATCATCATGGTCCACGATGCGACCGACGAGCGCCGCAAGAAAGCGGAGCTCGAAGTCAAATCGACCATGATCCAGGAAGTCCATCATCGGGTCAAAAACAACCTGCAGAGTGTCGCAGCACTGCTCCGCATGCAGCAGCGTCGCGCACATGAGGCAGAGACGCGCCATGGACTTTCAGAGGCCATTTCGCGCATCTTGAGCGTGGCCGTCATCCACGAATTCCTTTCGCTGGACGAAACCCAGTCGATCAACGTGCGCGATGTGTGCCAGCGGATCGTTACGCAGACACGGCAGGCTCTCGCACCTGGCCAGCTTGTCGAGTTCTCAGTCGAAGGACCCGCCATCTATTTGCCCAGCCAGCAGGCCACCGCAACAGCCCTTGTGATCAACGAATTGGTGCAGAATGCGCTGGAGCATGGATATGAGCATCAGGCACACGGACAGGTTAAGCTGGTCTTGACCGATGGCGGAGACAGCGTTAAGCTTGAGATATGCGACGATGGAGAGCCGCTGTCCGCCGATTTCGACTTCAGCAACACGGCCAGCTTGGGTTTGCAGATCGTTCGAAGTCTTGTGCAGGCGGACCTGAGAGGTGAGATTACGCTGGAGAATCAACCCGAACGCGGTGTCGTCGCTACGGTGGTGTTTCCAAAGGCAGTGATCGGCGCAGGCTCGACCGGACGGTAGCTGCCGCATCGAGAACAGTTCAGTATCTTGTGAGTCAGGAGGCAATATGGAGCGCACAAGAGTCATTATCGCCGACGATGAGTCGCTCATCCGCATGGATCTGCGGGAGATGCTCACGAACCTGGGTTACCTCGTGGTTGGCGAGGTGGCGGACGGCCGGAGCGCAGTCAACCAGGCGCGTGAGCTGCGGCCTGATGTGGTGATCATGGACATCAAGATGCCCGACATGGACGGGATCGAGGCGGCTAAGGTGTTGACGGAGGAGCGGATCTCGCCGGTGGTCCTCCTGAGCGCCTACAGCCAACGGGATCTGGTCCAACGCGCGCGCGAGGCCGGCGTGGTCGCGTACCTTGTGAAACCCTATCGCGAGGAGGAGCTCAGCCCCGCGATCGAGGTTGCGCTGGCGCGCTTCAATGAGTTTAAGGATCTGCAGCAGCAGGTTTCGGATCTTCAGGAGGCCCTGGAAACCCGCAAGCTGGTCGACCGCGCCAAAGGCATCCTGATGGACAAGCAAGGACTCAATGAAGCCGAGGCCTTTCGCAAGATCCAGAAGATGAGCATGGACAACCGGAAGCCGATGAAGGACGTGGCCGAGGCGATCATCCTGGCGCATCAGGTGGGCCAGGGCTGACGCTGTCACTCTCGAGGCACGTCCGCCGAACAGGTGAAACATGAATGCATGGGACCAATTTAAGAAAGTCGCAACAGGTGGCGCGGCGAATCGCATACCGGTTGCATTGATCGTTGACAGTCCATGGTTGCCGTCGTACGCGGGCATCGATACGCTCGACTACTTTCTGTTGCCTGAGCTCTGGACGCGTATCAACCTCCAGATCTTGAAGCGTTTCCCCGATGTGGCATGGATCCCCGGTTTCTGGGTCGAGTATGGGATGGCCGCCGAACCTTCTGCGTTCGGCGCCAAGGTGGTGTGGCACCACGATCGCCCACCTTCCATCGCCTCGGTGCGCGGCGGCCTCGCTGCACTGGACGGGGTGGTTGCCGCTGATCCCTACGAAGATGGCTTCATGCCGCTCGCGCTTCACCTCTACAAGGAGGCGCATGCCCGTCTGCTCGCTGAAGGCGCACCGATCCGCATGGTTGCGGCACGAGGTCCCCTGGCAGTCGCGGGCTGGCTGCTGGGAGTCAGCGAATTGATGGTTGCGCTTAAGATCGAGCGCGATGCGGTCGCACAGCTGCTTTCCCCGAAGCTGTTCGATGCTATGGCCGCCCCCTATCTTGCGCGCATCTTCGATGCGTTCGACGGCCTGGTTCGGGTCTATCACAACGATACACCCTGCATGCATCTGGTCAGCCGCATCGGGTCGTTGCCTTTCGAGGTGTGGAACTTCAGCCACGAGATGGATATTGCCGCAGTTCAGCAGGAAGTCCCAGGCAAGGCGCTCATGGGCAACGTTCCACCGTTGGGAATACTGGCCCAGGGAACGCCTGAGCAAGTCGGCAGTTGGGCTCGCTCGTGCATCGACAAGACTGGCGGGAGAAATCTGATCCTTTCGGCGGGCGGTGGGGTCAGCCCCGGGACGACCTCCGATAATATCGACGCACTGGTGCTTGCAGCCGGAGCCGCAGGCAACTGAGCGGCCAGAAATACCAGACCCGGAACGTTTCGGAAATCCTGGGTTCTGTGAGCGAAGCTATGCCATCTGGCGGCTTCGACACCTTGGAATGGGAGCAATCATGGACTCAAAGACGAGGCTCGCGACTTCCGGCAGTTCAGACGAGTTGTTCGACCTTAACCTGCCCCTCTATCCCCGCTCTCTGGCAGAGCAGGGTGGGACGATGTTCTTTCTTCTCTCCACTCCTGCCGGTCGACGGCTGGGCCTTCTGGCGGAGGCAGGCGCGGCAGTGCTCGGCAGGTTTGCGGGTGAGCCGGTCGAGCGCAATGGGAAAACCCTGCTGCTCTGCCCACTGACTCATGCAAACGCGGTCGCGTTGCGCGCCGAGCTTTCCTGGCTTCGCCCTGCGCCGCTGGGCCTGGCGACATCGGCCGGATGTGGTGACCGGCTGGGGCTTGCCACGCCCGGACATATACGGGCCGCGCGCACCGTCATGGCTCAGACCGCAAGCAACCGCAGTATCAAGATGATCTTCTGCCAGCAGTCCATCCGCGAGATGACCCGTACCGGTCGGTCGCCCGATGATGTGATGGATGATGCAACGTGGGCCATCTTCCAGGAGGGCTGGGCCGAGGGGGCCGGCGCAGACGCGGATCATCTCAAGACGGCTGAAGATATCGACCGCTGCGCAGCCGCGGGTTATACGTTCTTCACGATCGATCCTGGCTCACATGTGGATAGCGGCGCGGATACCGCCGGCCCGGCAGCCTTGGCTGTTCGCTACGAGGCGTTGCCCTGGGGAGCTCTCGAAACAACTCCTGGCGACATGCAGCGGGCCTATCACGGGAAATCCTTCGATCTGGGCGTGCGTGCCGTGTCGCTCCCTGAGGAGACTGTCGTGCGTGCGGCAGTCAAGTACGGCGGCGCTGTCGCACACGTCGCGGCCATGTACCGCCATCTGTTGAAGACGAAGGGGCGCAACGGCTGGGAACTGGAAGTATCGGTCGACGAGACCGACACACCGACATCGCAGGCCGAGCACCTGTTTATTGCCAACGAGTTGCAGCGTCTCGGCGTCCGGTGGGTGAGCCTGGCCCCGCGGTACGTGGGACGGTTTGAGAAGGGCGTGGACTACCTGGGCGACGTGGCAGCCTTCGAAGAGGACTTCAAAGGCCATGCCATCATTGCCCAGGCAATGGGACCGTACAAGCTCAGTCTGCACACGGGTTCCGACAAGTTCAGCATCTATGCAATTGCTTCAGGGTGCACCAAGGGCCTGCTGCACCTCAAGACTGCTGGAACCAGCTACCTGGAGGCGTTGCGCGCAACGGCCTCGTTCGATCCGGAGCTGTTCCGCGAGATCCTTGCCCTTGCGATCGAGAGGTATGAGACTGACAGGGCCAGCTATCACGTTTCCGGAGACCTTGCAAAGGTACCCCGTCCTGAGATGCTTTCCGACTCAGAATTGCCTGCCCTGCTGGAGCAGTTTGACGCTCGCCAGGTGTTGCATGTGACATTTGGATCGGTTCTCAACTCAGACCGCGGCTACAAGTCACGCCTGATGGCAGGATTGGTCGCACACGAAGAAATCCATTATCGCGTGTTGGAGCGGCACTTCATCCGGCACCTGGCCCCCATGCTTCAATCGTAGCGGCGACCCTGGTACGCACGCTGAGGGCGTGCGACGTCGCCCAAGGAGTCAGCAGTGGCAGTTTTCGATTACACAAGCAAAGACGCGCAGGCGATGCCCATCGTTCCCATGAGGCCTGCCCAATTCGACTTCGCGGCCTATGAGGCCTATGCGCAGGCCGCTGAGGCCAGGTATGCTGCATTTGCGGCGCGGCCGGAAGGTATTGCCGTGTGGCAGAGAGTGCGCGTGGCCGACGTATTCCGAGATGGTTGCCGGGCCATGGAGCAGTCCCTGCACTGGCAGCTTGGTGGGCTGCGCAAGTCGTTGGACTATTTGACGGATGCTCCGACCTACCTCGAGCCGTGGTACGGTATTGGCGTGACGGCATCGGCATTCGGCGGAGACTATGAATGGCCCGAAGGCCAGGCACCGGTCATGCGCCCGCTGTGGCACGATGTTGCGGACATCCCCGATACCTTGCCCTGGCGCAGTTCGAGCGAGTCGCCCGTCATGCGGCATATTCTCGCCATGATCGAGTACTTCCTTGAAGAGACCCGCGGCCGTCTGCCGATGTCCTGGTCAGATCTGCAGAACCCGCTCAATGTCGCCACAGAGCTGGTTGATACTGCGGCCTTTTTCAGCGGAATCCTGGATGCTCCGGAGAAGGTGCGCGGTTTTCTCGACGCCTTGACCGATGAAGTTATCCGCTTCACGCAGCAACAGAGCCAGCTCATCGGGGACCGCCTGGTGAAGCCCGGACACGGCTTTGCGAGCACCCGTTGCGGCACCGGCTTGGGGCTCAGCTCGGACAACCTGGTCATGATCTCCCCGCGCGCGTACCGCCAGTTCTGCAATGCGAACGATGCCCGGATCGGCGAGGCCTTTGGCGGCGTGGCGATTCACTCGTGCGGTGATTGGGCGCGCTGGTTGGAAGCAGTCAAGGCGAACCCGCAGCTCGTGATGGTGGATGCGGCGTTCACTCCCCAAACCGATCCTGATCCAAACGACTGTGCTGTATTCCGGCAGGCGTTTGCAGGCTCAGGTGTGATCGTTCATGCGCGCATGGTGGGTGAGCCCTCCGAGGTGCTGGAGCGCGCCAGGCAATTGTGGGCGCCCGGCATGCGGCTTATCATCGTCACCTATGAACAGGATCCCGCGGCCCAGCACCGCTTGTACCCCGACCTTCACGGTTTGTGTGAGTGAGCATGGCCGGTCGACCGAACATCATTGAGATCATCTGGCACGATCTCGGCGATTGGTTGGGATGTTACGGCCGCCCGGATGTTGTGAGCCCGGTGCTGGACCGGTTCGCTGCCCAGGGCGCGCTGCTGGAGCAGCATTTCGCCACCGCGCCCGCGAGCTTGCCTTCGCTGGCATCGCTCAAGATGGGCCGGTATGGGGACCCTCACGACGATCTGGCGTCGAATTATCGCGATTGGGATGACCGCGAGGGGAGCCTGGATTTCTTTACCGGCCTGCCTGCATTGCTCCGCCAGGCAGGCTACGAGACGGGCCAGATCGGCTTCCGGCGTGAGCCGGTGGTGACCCTGCCGGCCGGTGCGCTGCCTGCGAGCATCCAGGGCTCGCCTCGCTCCGCAGATGAGGTTGCCTCGGCCTCTGTGGATTGGCTCCTCAGCGCGGCCGCGCGCGACGCCGTACCAGGCGACCGTCCTTTCTATCTGTCGATCGACTTCCCCGACGTGTGCAGGCCCTACGGGACCGATTTCGATGCCGATCTGGCCGAGACGCTGGACGTGCCCGGTTTTCTGCCTGAGGACAGCAGCGTCCGGAAGGATATGGCAGCGTACTACGGTCGCATTCGCCGCGTCGATGCTGCGGTTGGCCGGATCCTGACAACGCTCGATGAAGCGGGCCTTTCTGAGAGCACTTTGGTCTTTCTCACCACCGATCAGGGCCCTGAGTTGCCCCGAGCCAAGACGACGCTCTACGATCCGGGTATCAAGATTGCGTTCCTGTGCCGTTGGCCGGGCATGATACCCCCGGGGCGGCGCCTGCTTCACTTGACCAGTCACGTCGATGTGCTGCCGACGTTGTTGGAAGCGGCCGGACTCCCGACGCCTGCCCAGGTCGAGGGCCGGTCGTTTCTCAGGAGATTGATGGGCGAGCGGGGCATGACGCGCGATGCTATATTTGCTTCAATGACCTGGCATGAGGGTGAGTACGACCCGATGCGCTGCATCCGCACGTGGCAGTACAAGTACATACGCAACTGGCAGCCAGGCTGGCCCGTGCAGCTCGGCGGGGCCATTGCTCAGCGCTACGGAGAGGCGTTCATCGTGGAGCACTTTGGCCGGCCCCGGCCTGCGGAAGAACTGTATGATCTGCAGGATGATCCGTGGGAGTTGCACAACCTGGCCGGGTTGGAGGAACACCAGGATCTCAGGCAGGAGCTTGAGGGTCGCCTGGGTGACTGGATGTCCATGCTGAACGACCCGCTGCTGCGTGGCCCGATCGCTCCCCGGGAAGTGGATCATTTCGGTTCCGGCAGCGTGTGGGTAAAAGCGCCCACCCACGACCCCGGGAACGAGGAATTCCGTTGGGGGCTTTTGCGCACGCGCGATTTCGGTGAGAGGCCCTTCGGCTCTTCGGAGGAAACGTGAAACGAGTGATTGTCCTCGGCGCCGGCATGGTCGGCGCTGCCATGGCAGCCGATCTGTCCGCGGATTACCAGGTCACTTCAGCTGACCGGGACGAAGCAAGGCTTGCCGCGCTTGCATCGAAATTTTCCGTGGCAACGCAGGTCGTTGACCTGGCGTCGCCGGACGCTGTCGCTGCCCTGTGCCGGGACGCAGATCTCGTGGTCGGCGCGGTTCCTGGCTATCTTGGCTTTCAGACACTCCGCACGGTGATCGAGACGGGGAAGCCGGTAGTCGACATTTCGTTCTTCGGCCAGGATCCGTTCGAGTTGGATGCGCTTGCGCTGCGGCTCGGCGTTACTGCCGTGGTCGATTGCGGCGTCGCGCCTGGCTTGAGCAACATGATACTGGGCTATCATGCAAGCCGGGAGACCGTCACTTCGTTCCGTTGTGTCGTCGGGGGCCTGCCGGTCAAACGGGTTCCCCCCTGGCAGTACAAGGCGCCCTTCTCCCCCGTCGACGTGCTTGAGGAATACACCCGGCCAGCGCGATTGGTTGCGAACGGCCGGGTCGTGACTCGCCCTGCCCTTTCGGATGCGGAGTTGGTCGATATCGAGCCGGTCGGCACGCTGGAGGCATTCAATACGGATGGGTTGCGGTCCCTGCTGGTGACCATGCGCCAGGTTCCCGACATGGTCGAGAAGACCCTGCGTTATCCCGGGCACATCGATCATGTGCGATTGCTGCGAGATGCCGGCTTCTTCTCTGTGGATCCCATTCGCATTGCTGGCGTCGAGGTTCGCCCCATCGATGTCACCGCAGCGATCCTGTTGCCCCAGTGGCAGTTGGAACCTGCTGAAGCAGAGTTCACGCTCATGGAGGCGGCCGTCCGCATGAATGACAGGACAGTGACTTACCTCCTCTACGACACAACGGACGAAGAGACCGGCTTCTCGTCGATGGCCCGTACGACCGGGTTCACCGCGACAGCCGCGGCGAGGCTGATTCTGCGAGGACGGTTCACCCGCAAAGGCATCTGTCCGCCGGAGTATGTGAGCGCCACGCCCGGCTGTTTCGATAGTGTGCTGTCTGATCTTGATGCCCGGCGCGTCCGGGTCCAGAGGATTGAATCATGAAGCGTTTTGCGATCGTCAATGCCCGAATCGTTCTGCCCGAGCAGGTGGTCACGGGACACGCGCTGATCGTTGAGAAATCCCGCATTGCGGCGATCGTCGCTCAGTCCGGTGTTGGATCCGGCATCGAGGTCATCGATGCAGCTGGCGCATGGCTCACACCGGGGCTGATCGATATCCACACGCATGGTGCGCTGGGCTACACCTTCAACGAGCCGTCCGGCGAAGCCTTCGCTGCCATCACCCGGGAGAATGCCCGGCATGGTGTGACTTCGCTCCTGGCCACCATGGCGGCTGCGCCCATATCAGAATTGACCGCGTGTTTCGATTTTGTCCGCTCATGGCGTGCCTCAGCGCAAAACGGCATGGGCGGGGGCGCCCAGGTTCTCGGTGTTCATCTTGAGAGCCCCTACATCAATCCGGCGCAGGCCGGCGCACTGAATCGCGAGTACCTCCGTACGCCGGACGACGGCTCGGCCGATGCCCTACTGCCATATGCAGATGTGCTCAGGATTCTCGTGCTTGCACCCGAGTTGCCCGGGAGCATGGAACTGATCCGCAAGCTTACCCGGGCAGGCATCGTTGCGGCCGCCGGACACACCATGGCAAAGGATGAGCACATCTTGACGGCCATGACCCATGGCCTGAGGCATGTGACACATATCTGGAGTGCGATGTCATCGACCGTTCGAGAAGGTCCATGGCGCAAGCCGGGGCTGGTTGAGAGTGCTCTGACGTTTGAGGGCCTGACGGTCGAGATGATTGCGGATAACCGCCATCTGCCACCGACGCTCATGAAACTCGCGACCCGGTGTATCGAGCCGGAGCGTCTCTGCGTCATCTCCGACGCCACCAGTGGCGCTGGGCTGCCCGAGGGTGCTTCGTTCCACATGGCGGGCATGGCCTACGAAGTAAGCGACGGGGTGGGCATGATGCTCGACCGGACCGCTTTTGGAGGCAGCACGACCTTGTTGAATCAGATGATCCCGGTGCTCATCGATGTGGTCGGCGTCCCGCTCCCGGATGCCATACGAATGGCAACCCTGACACCCGCTACCGTTATCGGCTGCTCGGATCGCAAAGGCAGCATCGCACCAGGCAAGGATGCGGATCTGGTGATCTTCAACGAAGATTTCAAACCACTACATGTGATCATAGGAGGACAATTCTATGTCTGAGGAAATGCTCTATCACAAGAAATTCGAGCAGTTGCCGGTCAGTGTTTTCGCTACGAATGCCGGCCTGGGGCTGGCCGCGGCTGAGGAAGCCTCCTCGGTGCTGAAAGCAGCTGTATCCGAGCGCGGCGAGGCGAATGTCATCCTGGCAACGGGCAACTCGCAGTTGAGTTTTCTGAACGCCATCAGGGCGAGGACGGATGTGCCCTGGCAGTCCATCAACGTCTTCCACATGGACGAATACGTGAATCTGCCGGCAGGGCACGGTGCCAGTTTTCCGCTCTTCCTGCGGCGGCATCTGCTCGATGAGGTGAAACCGAAGGCTTTTTACGCGGTGCCTGGCGACGCGGCCGATCTCGAAGCCGCCTGTCAGGACTACGAGAAGCTCTTGCGTGAACATCCCGCTGACCTCTGCGTCATGGGAATCGGTGAGAACGGGCACATCGCGTTCAATGACCCTCCCTGGGCAGATTTCAACGATCCGCGTTGGGTGAAGGTTGTGGAACTGGATCGACGGTCCCGCCAGCAACAGGTCGGCGAGGGACATTTCGGCAGCCTGGCCGAGGTTCCCACGCATGCTATCACCGTTACGATTCCGGCCCTCCTCGCAGCCAAGCGGGTGCTGGTGCTCGTTCCCGAGGTGCGCAAGGCTGAAGCTGTGGAGAAGTCGTTGTTTGGCCCGGTAACGCCCGACGTGCCGGCTTCGATCCTGCGCCGCACACCGCACGCACATCTGTACCTGGACAGCGACGCGGCGTCGCTGCTCCCACGCCAGTAGAGGGGAAATGACAGCCGGTCCCGGCTCGCTGCCAGCCTATCGCATAGTCTCGCCCAGGCTCGTTCTGCGCTGCTGGGAACCGGCTGACGCGCCTCTGATGAAGGCAGCGATCGACGGCAGCATAGAGCATCTGCGGCCCTGGATGCCGTGGGCGAGTGCTGAGCCAGAAGAGCTGCAGAAGAAGATTGACCTGCTGCGCCACTTCCGCGGCCAATTTGACCTCGGCGTCGATTTCGTGTATGGCATCTTCAACCGGGATGAGACGGTGGTGATCGGTGGCACGGGACTGCATACTCGCGTGGGCGAGGGTGCGCGTGAAATCGGCTACTGGATCCGCGCGGAGGAGATTGGCCAGGGTTACGCGACCGAGGCTGCGTCGGCCCTGACGCGCGTGGGGTTCGAGATCGAGAAGCTGCGACGAATTGAAATTCACTGTGACGCGTCCAACGTGCGGAGCGCATCGGTGCCGCGGAAGCTTGGCTACACTCACGAGGCGACGCTTCGCCGCCGCATCGCCGGCCGGGACTCCGACCGTGACCAGATGGTCTGGACGATGCTGGCCGACGAGTATCCGGGCAGTCCGGCATCGCGGGTGGCAGTGGCCGCGTTTGATGTCATCGGCCGCAGGATAGAGTAAGGCCGGCCTGGCACAGAGGAGGGAAACTTGGTCAGAACCCGTTTTGCACCCAGCCCGACGGGGTACATGCACATCGGGAACCTGCGCACAGCGCTGTACGCCTATCTGATCGCGCGCCACTACGGGGGCACCCTGGTGCTGCGTATCGAAGACACCGACCGGCGGCGCAATGTCGAGGATGCCGTAGAGGTTATCTATGATAGCCTGAAGCTGGCCGGACTGGACTACGATGAAGGTCCCGGCAAAGGCGGCGACTACGGACCCTATGTGCAGAGCGAGCGCAAGCCGCTGTACAGGCAATACGCCGAGAAGCTGATCGAGTTGGGCAGCGCCTATCGCTGTTTTTGCAGCAAGGTCGTACCCGAGCCGTCGGTTGAGGCCCTTGAAGAAGGCGACGATGAGTCTGCTGGGTCGCCACTGCCACCGGACGGAGCATCGGGCCCGAATGAAACGAGCCGGACGCACGATCCGTGCCGCTTCGTCTCCGCCGGGGAAGCAAATGCCCGCGCTGCCGCGGGCGAGCCGCACGTCATTCGCCAGCGCATCCCCGATACCGGCGCAACCTCCTTTGAAGACCACGTGTATGGCGTCATCACCTGGCGGAACGATCTCCTGGACGATCAGGTGCTTCTGAAGTCTGACGGCTTCCCCACCTACAACTTCGCGAACGTGGTCGATGACCATCTCATGGGCATCACGCACGTTGTGCGTGGGGTCGAGTATCTTTCTTCGACACCTAAGTACAACCTGCTTTACCGCAGCTTCGGTTGGCCCATCCCTGAATACGTTCATCTCCCGCACATCGTCAAGGAGGGCGGCAAGAAGCTCTCCAAACGGGCAGGAGATGCGTCGTTCCAGGACCTGGTTGCACGCGGCTACTTGCCCCAGGCTATCATCAACTATATTGCGCTGCTCGGTTGGCACCCAGCGGACGACCGGGAGTTCTTTACCCTGGATGGGCTTGTCGAGGCCTTTGACATCGACCGCATCAACAAGTCCAGCGCCGGTTTCTCCCTCGCCAAGCTTGACTGGCTCAACAGCGAACACATCCGGGTGTTGGCGCCGGAGCGTTTTCACGAGCTCGCGCTTCCGTACTATGCTCGTCGTCCCGAGATCGCCCGGTTGGACACGGCGATGATCAGCCGCCTGATTCAGTCGCGCGTCGTGCGCCTCACAGATATTCCCGAGATGGTTGCCTTCTTCGCCCAACCGGCCAAGCATGACAGGACGCTGTACGTCAACGAAAAATCCAAGTCGACGATCGAGAGCAGCCGTCATATCCTGGCCAATGTGATGGAACTGTTGGATGAGGCTGGCGAGTGGACCCACGAGGCGCTCGCACCGCTTCTGGTCGAGTGGGGCCGGCAGAATGGCTTCAAGACCGGGACGGTCATGTGGCCGGTGCGGATTGCACTCTCCGGTTTGGCTTCCACTCCGGGAGGCGCCACAGAGATCGCCCAGATCCTCGGCAAAGAGGAGTCTCTGCGACGCCTGCAGGCAGCTCTGACCCTGTTGGATGGCAATTGACGACCCGATGAATGGTAGCCGCACCCAGTCAGTTCTCCTGACGACCAGTATCGCTTCGTTCTCGACCGCATTCATGGGATCCTCGCTGAACATTGCCCTGCCGATCATCGGCAAGGAGTTCGGCATGGATGCGATCGCGCTCGGCTGGGTGGCAACCGGTTTCACCCTCGCAGTTGCCATCTTCCTCGTGCCCTTCGGTCGCGCAGCCGACATCCACGGCCGCAAGCGCATCTTCACGATCGGCATGGTTGCCTTTGCAGTGACCTCTCTGATCTGCGGCCTGTCGGTCTCCGGTGAGATGCTGATTGTATCCCGTGCACTTCAGGGCGTTGCCTCCGCCATGATGTTTGCTACAAGCGCTGCCTTGCTGAGCTCAGCTTACCCGCCTGAGGAGCGAGGCCGCGTTCTGGGCATCAACGTTGCGACGGTCTATACAGGTCTTTCCCTGGGGCCGTTCCTGGGCGGCATCCTGACCCAGAATCTCGGATGGCGCAGCGTGTTTGCGGCCGGCCTGGTGCTGGGTCTTCTCGCGGCCACCGTGGCAATCCGCCTCAAGGCTGAGTGGGCCGAGGCTCGTAACGAACGGTTCGACTGGGTGGGTTCGGTCATTTATGGGCTGTCCATTGCTGCTGTGATGGTGGGCCTGTCGCGCCTGCCCGACATGTCAGGCGGGGTGCTGGCAGCTGCCGGAATTGCGGGCGCGGTGGGATTCGTGGCCTACGAGAAGCGCTCCACCGCACCGATCCTCAATCTCAGCCTTTTCAGGAGTAATCGAGCGTTCACGCTCTCCAGCCTGGCCGCGTTGATCAATTACCTGGCCACAACCGCTGTCACTTTTCTGCTGAGCCTCTACCTGCAATACATCAAGGCATTGACGCCTCAGCAGGCCGGCGTGGTTCTGATCGCGCAGCCTGTCCTGATGGCCATCTTCTCGCCCATAGCGGGCCGCCTCTCGGACCGCGTGGAGGCGCGCATCGTGGCCTCGGCAGGCATGACCCTCACCGCGTTGGGATTGTTGATGCTCGTTTTTCTGGGGCAGGCCACGACGTTTGTCTACATCGTTGCCGCGCTCCTGTTGTTGGGCGTGGGCTTCGGGCTGTTTTCTTCGCCGAATATGAACGCCATCATGAGTTCCGCAGATCGACGCCTCTACGGGGTGGCATCGGCGATCGTGGCCACCATGCGCACGCTCGGCCAGATGCTCAGCCTCGGCATCACGATGCTGCTCTTCTCCGTTGTCATCGGCCCTGTACAGATCACGCCGGAATACTACGGCGCCTTTCTGGACAGCAGCCGCATTGCATTCACGATCTTCTCGGCGCTCTGCGTGGTCGGCATCTTCGCATCCCTGGCACGCGGCCGCGTCCGCTCCTAGCAAATCAGTGAGGACCTTGTCATGACCGAATTATCGTCCCGCGAACGTCTTTTGACCGCGCTCGATCACGGCGAGCCCGACCGCATTCCTTCCGACCTTGGCAGCACACAGGTCACTGGCATCCATGTCGTGGCCTACCAGGCTCTGCGCCGCCACCTCGGTCTTCCACAGCTGAAGACGACCCTGTGCGACGACATCCAGGGCCTGGCGCTGCCAGACGACGACCTGCTGGATCTGTGGGGGATCGACGTCCGTGGGTTGTTTCCGCTCAACAGCCATAATGATGCCGTGACCGCACGCGCGCGGCGGGAGCCGAAGGGTGACGGCGAAGACGTCGAAGCCTTCGTCGACGAGTGGGGCATCACCCAGCACAGGCCCTATCCTGGCGGCCTGTACTTCACTGCCGTAGGTCACCCGCTCGACGGCGCCATTACGGTGGACGACATCGAGCGCTATCCCTGGCCCGATACCGGGAATCCGCGGCGCATCGCAGGGCTGCGGGATCTGGCGTTGGATTACAGGGTACAGGGGCGCGCCGTGATGATCAAGGGCGTGCTCGCAGGTGTCTTCGAGATGGCCCAGCGCGTGCGGGGCATGGCCGCATTGATGATGGATCTTGCGTCGGATGAGACTTTGGCCGGCGCGCTCCTGGACCGGATGGTGGATCTGAAGCTCGCCTTCTGGGAAATGGCCCTGCCGCAGCTTCGGGACGTGGTCGACGTGATTTCGGAGGCGGATGACTACGGTACGCAGACCTCTCAGCTCATCTCTCCGCGCATGTTCCGCAGGATCATGAAACCTCGATTGGCACGCCTGTTTGACCGTATTCACGAGCTGGCGCCCGATGCGAAGCTCTTCTTTCACTCATGCGGGAACGTCCGCCCGTTGTTGCCTGACTTCATCGAGATGGGGGTGGATATCCTGAATCCGATTCATATCAGTGCGACCGGGATGGAGCCGGTCGCACTCAAGCGCGAGTTTGGCGAGGATATCGTCTTCTGGGGCGGTGCGGTTGACACCCAGGACGTGTTGCCCTATGGCACACCCGAGCAAGTACGCGATGACGCGCGTCGCAACATCGAGGCCCTCGCGCCTGGCGGCGGCTACGTGTTCAACACCGTGCATAACATCCAGGCGGACGTGCCGGCCGAAAACATCGTTGCGCTTTGGGAGACCCTGAGGGAGTACGGCCGCTATCGCTGAGCTCTGCGCGTTTATGCCGGCGTTTCGCGCGGCACCCGCGCCAAGATTGCGGATACGACCTCATAGTTGATCGTCCCTAGCCGGGCGGCCACCTCCTCGGCTGTTATCCGGTCGTCGCCCTGGCTGCCGATCAGCACGACTTCGTCGCCCTGGCGCACGCCAGCGATGTGGCTCACGTCGATCATCGTCTGATCCATCGTGACCCTTCCGACGAGGGGTGCGCGTTGACCGTGCACGAGCACCTCGCCCCAGCTTTGCGGGGCGCGCCGGAACCCATCGGCATACCCTACCGGGATGACCGCGATGCGCTGTGGCCCGGTGGTGCGGTACGTAGCTCCGTAGCTGACATAGCTTCCCGCCGGCAGTGTCTTTACCTGGGCAATCTGTGTCTTCCACGCCAGTGCCGGGCGGAAGTCTGCGGGCAGCTTGACCTGCGGAGATGGGTCGAGCCCGTAGACGGCGATTCCCGCTCTGACCAGGGTATGCCGGGCGAGCCAGGCATCCTGAGCAAGGAAGCCAACTGTCACATCGAGGAGACCGGCCGAGTTGACGCCGTGGACCAGTGGGATCTCGATCCCTTGCTCAGCCAGGGCCGCCAGTACGGCATCAAATTGTCGCAGTTGGTCGGTGGTATAGGACTGCTCCCACGCGCTGTCACCGTCTGCAACACTCAGATGCGTGAAGATGCCTTGTACGACCACGCCGGGCATATCGGCCAGTTCACGTATGAATTCCACGGCCTCGTGGGCGAAGATGCCAAGCCGGCCCATCCCCGTATCGACCTTGACATGGACGGGGGCAGGCCGGTCCAGGGCCAACGCCGCCCGCGACAACGCGCGCCCGACTTCGAGGCTGTAGACCGTGGGCGTCAGACCGTGCCGGAGCACGTCGCGCGCCTGCCAGGCCGGCGTGTAGCCCAGGATCAGCACGGGTGCCCGGATTCCCGCCTGGCGCAGGCCCACTCCTTCGCTCAGGGTCGCGACCCCCAGCCAGGTCGCACCGTTGAGCAATGCGGTTTGCGCCACCTGCACCGCACCGTGGCCATATGCATCGGCCTTCAACGAGATCAGAAGCTGGCGCCCGCCGGCGAGCTCGACCAGTCGCCGCACGTTGTAGCTGATCGCGCCATGATCGATTTCCAGCCATGTCGGCCGGTCGGGGAACAGGGTGACGGTGGACTGCCAGGCTGCGTCCTGCCGCACCAGGTCCTCGCCCGCCATCGCCGGATCGGCCATCAACAGGCGGGCCACTTGCTCCATGCGCGTCGCCAGCGAGCCTTTGACGAGGATGATGTCGCCTGGTCCCAGGTCCTTCAATACGGCCTTAGCAGCGTCTTCAGCCGTGTACGTGACCACGACCTGCTCGGGCGGCAGGCCCGCTTCGCGCGCGGCCTCTGCAATGCGCCGGGCCCGGTTCCCGCGCGTGACCAGCAGGTCTGTGACCTGGCTGGCCCGGCGGCCGACCAACTCATGGCCCTGGTCTTCGAAATCGCCGAGCTCGAGCATATCGCCCAGCACTGCCACCTTGCGACGGCCTTCCAGCGCTCCGAGCGTTTCGAGCGCCGCCTCAGCCGCAGCGGGGCTGGAAGAGTACGAAT
>CAYLZG010000029.1:31678-31907 GCA_964387985.1 uncultured Anaerolineales bacterium
GCCACGCAGTCCGGACAGAGGATTGAGCCGGCCCGGCACGCGCTTGAGGCCGGCCAGCCGGCCCACGATTTCGTCCAGATCGATGTCCTGTGCCAGGCCGACTGCCGTCGCGGCCAGCGCTGCCAGCACCTGGTGGCGGCCGAGCAGGGGGATCTGCACTTTGCGCTGCCCCGACGGGGTGTGCAGCGTGAAACGCACCCCTTCGCGTGACGGTATGATCTCACTCGCG
>CAYLZG010000030.1:0-31677 GCA_964387985.1 uncultured Anaerolineales bacterium
AGGAGAAGCGGCAACCACGCCGCAGCCGCGATGACCATAGTGAAGTTGACGCTGACGATGAAGAAGCCTGAAAACGCGTATGCGATGCCGGCCAGAAAAGCCGCCATACGCCCTGCGCGCAGAACCCGCATGAACAGGTACATGCAGACCGCGGCGAGGCCAATCTGGAGCCACGTGAAGACGCCATAGGCGCGCCAGAGAGGCATGATGTAGAAGAGCAGGCTGAGCGGATATGCGGCAGATTGCTGGCCGGCCGCAAAGAACGGCACCCCGGCAAAGGAACGCGGATTCCACAGGATGTCGGCTGGCTTGCCTGCCGCCAAAGCGTCCACGATCAGCGACTTCCACTGGAGATTCTCCAGGACCAGGTCGCTGATCAACGCGTTATAGGGAATGCCGACGCCCAGCTCTTCGGAATAGCTCTGCCAGGGGGGATACTGAAAGAGGTTATCGGCTGGTAGCAGCGTCTTGTTGCCCAGGGCCTGCGGTGCAAACCAAAGCAGCGGAAGCAGAAGCAAGGCCAGGAAAACGAGCGCATCGGCTTTGCGGGAAGATCTCAACGGTTCCTCGGGTGATGCGATGGCAGTCAGATGTCGGTGGCGTGATCGTTACTGGGAACTGCCGCAGGCATCCCCTGGACCGCCACTTGCGACTGCGGAACGGGGCGGCCTGCCGCCTGCGCCATGGCCTTGCGATGCCGGTAACGGATGCGAAAAACGTCAACCGCACCCTGCAGCTTCACCGGCACGCTCATCTTTGACTTACCGATGCGTCGATCTTCGAAGTAGATCGGGATTTCCTTGACGCGATAGCCAAGCTGTTCGGTGAGAAACGCCATCTCGACTTGAAATGCGTAACCGTTCGAAATGACGCGATCCAGCCCAATGCCTGCCAATGTCGAGCCGCGCCAGCACTTGAAGCCAGCCGTGATGTCGCGCACGTTCAGGCCCAGGATTCGCCGCGACCAGATCTCGTTTGCCCACCAACTTAGGAACCGTCGCCACCAACTCCAACGCTCATCCAACTGGCCCCCGCTGACATACCGGGAGCCAACGACCACATCGTAATTCTGCATCAGGCCAAGCATGGTAATGATCGTTTGGGGGGGGTGGGAGAAGTCGGCATCCATCTGGACGACTAAATCAGCGCCGGCTCCGAGCGCAAGCTTGAAGCCTTCTATGTAGGCGCGCCCCAGGCCATCCTTCGTCTCGCGGTGCCGCACCTGGAGAACGCCGGGCAGACGTTCAGCAAGAGCATCGGCAACAGAGCCGGTGCCGTCTGGCGAATTGTCATCGACCACCAGAATGGACAGGCCGGGCACGGCAAGCGCATGTAACTCAGCAACCAGGCCCGGTAAGTTATCCGCTTCGTTATAAGTAGGGATGACAACGATGATCTTGGCGTGTTCGCGCGCACCGCTTATGCTTTGGGAAGGCATTGCTGTGATTCTATCATGCGCAGGATCAAAGGTCAACCTGTTGCCTTGCGCTCCGACATACGCTATAATGGTTTTTACTGCGCTACGGTGGAAGAGGGGTGTGCACTATGAGCCGCAACTCGAGCGCCAGGCCTGCCCAGATCCTTTATATCGGACGTGAGGATGCTGGATATGAGAAGGTCTGGCAGAGCATCGAGCAAGAGGGCATCGGTCTGGCTTTTGCCCGCACCCAATCGACGGGTCTGCAATTGGCGCGTGAACTGCAGCCAAATATCGTTGTCGTCAATCCAACTAATAGCCACTTTTCAGGTGAACGCCTCTGCATCGAGCTTAGGCGCAAGCTCCCCCAGATACGACGTCTTCTGCTCGTGGATCGCGGACAGGGCAAACATATCGAATGTGAGGAAAGATTGGTTCGGCCCTTTACGCCCAAGAAGCTCCGCGAGACTCTCTGCAAGCTCATGGACGCACTCAGCCCTCACGTGTTGCGGGCCGGTCAGATCGAGTTGGACCAGATGACGCGCTCACTGCGCAGCCCCAACGGCGAGACGCATCTGACGCCCAAGCAGGCCCATCTGCTGGCGATCTTCATGCAGCGGCCGAACCAGGTGATCTCTCGCCAGGAGCTCATGAAGGAGATTTGGGACACTCAGTACCTGGGAGATACGCGCACGTTGGATGTTCACATTCGCTGGCTGCGCGAGAAGATCGAAGCAGAGCCAACCCACCCTTCGATGCTGTTGACCGTCCGCAAGATCGGGTACAGGTTGGCGATCCCTATGCCGGATGCCACGCCTGCAGAGGATGAAGCGCTCCTCCTCGGCGAAGACTGACTGGCAACTTCTTCCAAAAACAAAAAGGATCGGCGTCATCTGATGCCGATCCTTTCGTTTACCCAGGAATCCTGACGGACGATCAGGCCTTGGTAGCGGCAGCTGCCTTGGCCGCCTTCGCCTTGTTGAGCGCGAGCATCAGGCGGGACTTGCGCCGTGCAGCAGCATTCTTGTGGATGACGCCCTTTTGAGCAGCCTTATCGAGGGCGCGGATCGCGTCCAGGATTGCCACCTCTGCCCCTTCCATTTTGGGGCTTGCCACCAATACGCGCGCCTTCTTGATATAGGTGCGGGTGCTGGTGCGGACAGCGCCACGGTAGACGGCCTTGCGCGCGTCCCGGCGCATTGCTTTCAACGCAGACGGGTTCTTCTTCAGGTTTGGCACCGAAAAGCCTCCAGGATTTCTACTGACTCGTGTTAGTCATTTCACGGCTAAGGCCGTCGTTGATAAGACAGGAACATGACCGGCATCGAACTGCGCCAGTCACAAGAAGTAAGTATAACGCAGAATCCCGGTGTCACCAAAATTCGCACTCACGCATTCGTGCGCGTGGTGCGAAGCACATCCTGCATCGCATCCTCGATGTGAGGATAAGCAAACCACACGGTAGCCGATCCCATCAGCGCGCCCGTGAGGAATCGCAGCAACGGGAACGAATCGCGCCAGCCAAAGAGCTGGGTGACGCCATCGATCGCAATCGGCGCTAGAAGAAGAATGAACATCCAGACGGGCATCTTCGGCCACGTTGCTCGCGGGCGCAATATCGAGCGCACCAGTCCGAATAGCAAGCCTGAGATCAGGATCGACGCATAGATCGCAACGTCACGCTGGCAGAGCGCCACCTTCCAGCCAGCCTCGGCCGAACCAGGCCATCGCAGCGCCTGGCGCTGCAAGAACGATGCGCCGGCAGGCAAGAAGCCTTCTGCTTCCAGGGCCTGGATGGAATAGAAGTGGTCGTGACCGTACAGAAAGATGGAACGCTCGGGCAGCTGGTGGCATGTCACCGAATAGACTCTGTAGATCAGGTTTGCCGGACCCGTCGCGCCTGCATCCATCAGGACCGGCGCCAGGAACGGCAGCCCGACAAAAATCGCCACCATCACATTGAAGACCGCCAGCCAGTGCCTGGCAATGCCGGCCGCGATGCGATTCACGGCGGCGTTCACGCGTTTCGCGCCTTCGCCCTGTGGAGGCCGAACCTGAACGCTCATGCACCTGCCTGCGTGGTAGTGGCCCCGGCTGTGTTCCCGACTGCGTCCGCGCCCGGCGCGGACTGCACGCCGCCATCCGCGACGGTTGTGCCGCTCAGGTAGCCGATGTAAGCCGGGATGAGCGGCAGCACGCAAGGCGAAAGAAACGAGAGCAGGCCGGCCAGAAAGGCGATAGGAATCGTCACCGCCGTGCTCGCCCCGCCACTGCCCAATTCAAGGCTGGCCAGGCCCGTCCCGAATTGCGAAACGAACAGGTTGGAGATGAGGCTCAGCCGGTCATTGAAAAGCAGCACACCGACCACGATCAGGAAGATGCCGGTGATCTTGGACACCAGCCCCAGGTGCCTGTTCATCTGCCTCAGAGCCGGCGCCACGCGGCTCATGGCTGCGCCGGTGACCAGGAATGGAATGCCCAGGCCCAACGAATAGAAGAGCAGCAACAATGCGCCCTGACCGACCGTTGCCGTATCCGACGCGATCAGGTAGATGGCAGCCAACACCGGGCCCACGCACGGAATCCAGCCCGCGGAGAAAAAGACACCCATCAACGCAGAAGACAGGTAGCCCCAGCGCCGGTCGACCTTCTTCTGCACGCGGCCCTCGGTGTACATCACCCGGGCCAGTGTGTCGACGGCGTCAACGTACACCCGTCCCACACCAGATGTGTCACCGCCAGCAGCACGAACGCGATCCGCGATCCAGCCAAAGACACCCAACACCTGGAGGCCAAAGAGGATCAGGATCGCGCCGCCGATCTTGACGAAGGCCGGCAGAAACGTGTTGAGCGCATAGCCGAAGAACGCCACCGAAGCGCCCAGAACCACGAAGACCAGGCTGAATCCGATCACGAAGGCCAGCGCGTGAGAAAATGTCTGCCAGCGGTTAGCTGAAGTCATGCACCCTTCTCCTGTCAACAGAGCTTACATCCGGTGAGATGCATCCTCTGTTGTGCGCGTTACACGCGCCTCACCTGGTGGGATCGTCGCGCTCCTGCACGAGCTCGCGCAAAGCCGAGATTTCCTGCTGTAAGCCGCTCTGCCGTCGCACCATGCTGAAGATGAAACCGAACGCGGCCAGCCAGATGATCAAATACGCAGCTATCATGAAAGCCATTGTTTTCTCCCCTGACTCAACTAATACCCGAGCGCTTCCTTCAGCTCATCCACCTGCTCCCGTAGCCGCTCCAGCCGGTAGCGGTGCAGGACCAGGACGAGGTAAAGCACTGTGAAGCTGGCAAGGCTGATGAAGAAAGCGGTCATCATCCCCGGTCCCAGGCCAAAACCTTCGTTCGGGTCGATCAGCACGGGATGGATGGTGCGCCACCAGCGGATCGACATGAACGTGATCGGCACGCTGAGGAACGCGAAGATCGCATAGACCGATGAGAAACGTGCGCGACGCGCCGGGTCTTCCATGGCGCTGCGCAGCATGAAGTAGGCCACGAAGAGCAAAAACATGATGGTGTAGGTAGTCAGCCGCGGATCCCAGGTCCACCAGACATTCCAGGCCGGCTTGGCCCAGATTGCACCGCTGGCAGCCGCAGCAAATGTGAAGATGAGGCCCAACTCGGCCGACGACATCGCAAAGCTGTCCCACGAGCGCTTCGATGTGGCCAGGTAGCCGATGCTCGCCACCATCGTGACCCCAAACGCCAGCATGCTCAGCCAGGCGCTTGGCACATGAAAGTAGATGATGCGCTGGGCGTACGTATTATCCTCGGTCAGGCCCACCGCATCGGGCGCGCCGGCAAGGGCGAGGTAGGCCGACACGAGGATCATGACTGCTCCTATGGCAGTCAACACCATCAACCCACGAGATGAACGCTCCATGCATTCCCTCCAGGAGATAACCGGCAGAGAACTTACTCTTCTACCACGAAACCAAAAGTCAGATAGGCGACAACAGTGAAGCCGATATCATAGATGGCGACAAGCCTGAGCCAGTTTGTGACCTCGCTCAACGCCTCACCGTCCAGCAGGCTGCCAGTCATCTTCACGCCCGCGACCAGCACCGGCAGCAGCACCGGAAACAATAGGATCGGCAGCATGACCTCGCGCGCCCGGGTGTTCACCGCCATCGCCGAAAAGACGGTGCCGACTGCCGCGAAGCCATACGTGCCCAGGAGGAGCACCAGCAGGTGCTGCCAGGTCAGCAAGGAAAGATTGAAGAAGATCATCACGAGCGGCAGCAGGATGATTTCCACGATAAAGATGAAAACCAGGTTGCCCAGCATCTTACCGAAATAGATGGCAGCCCGATCGACCGGCGCGAGCAGCAGGCCAGCCAGGCTGCCCTTGTCCTGCTCGATCACAAATGCGCGATTCAGCCCCAGGGTGCCTGCAAACGCGACCGCAACCCAGACGATGCCGGGCGCAACCATCTTCATGTCGGGCACACGCAGCTCAAACGCGAAGTTGAATACGATCACGGAGAGCAGCGCGAAAACGAACATGCTGCTGAAGATGTCCTTGGTGCGCAGCTCTGCACGGACATCTTTCCAGATGATGGCGGCTACAGCCTTCCAGAAGCTCATCGACCGCCTCTCGCACCGTTGCGGGGCGCCTGGGACGCCGGCGCGCAATACAAGTCGTAGAGAGACCGAAACTCGGTGGCCGTCATCCCACTTGCCGGGCCCTCGTAGCTCACGCGACCATTCGCCAGGATGAGCACTTTGTCAGCAATGGCCAGGCCGCGCTCGATGCTGTGGGTCACCGTGACGATGGTGCGTGCCCGCTCCACCGGCGCGCCGGCCGGATCGGGAGTGCTGGCGCCAGAGGTCGCCCGGCCGCTCAGCTCAGAGAGCAAGCCATGAAGCATTTCGGCGGCCTGGGGGTCCAACCCGGTGTCCGGTTCGTCCAACAGGAGCACCTCTGGATCATGCAGGAGCGCACGTGCGATCGCCATGCGCTGCACCATCCCGCGGGAAAACGTGCGCACCAGGTCGCCGCGGCGGCCATAGAGGCCCACCCGCTGCAGCATTGCCTTGATGCGCTCTTCGGGCTGCTGCATGCCGTACAACCCGGCGAAAAAGCTCAGGTTCTCCTCGGCTGTCAGGCTATCATAGAGGAGTGGAGCGTGCGAAACCACGCCCAGGTAGCGCCGGATGCCATCAGCATGTCTCGCCAGGTCCAGACCGCCGATGCGGACCGTGCCACCACTGGGCCGGCTCAGGCTGGAAAGGATGCGGACAAGCGTCGACTTGCCCGCGCCGTTCGGCCCGAAGATCACAAGGGATTCGCCGGGCATGACGCGCAGACTGACTCCGCGCAGCGCATGCTTGGAGCCGAAGGATTTGACGAGGTTTCTGACCTCGATCATCGGGGTGTCGGATTCACTCACCCTTGCGCTTCCTTGCGCATAGAATCGCGCAGTCGAGCCTTGAGCCGGAGGCGTTGGTCGCGATACGCAGACTCGGTCAACTCGCCGGCCTCGTAAGCAAGGTCAAGCTCTGCCAGGGCGTCGATCAGGGCATCGTTGTCAGACCCATAGGATTGGCTTCTTGCAGTCAGGTCTTGTCTCCCCTGTGCACGCAGGATCGGCAGCGCAACGAGCAGGACCGCCGCAGCAGCGGCCAGAGCCATCAAGCCGGCGATCACCCACTTATTCAGGCCTCCGGTAGCGCCCGTTGTGGCTGCACCGGATGACGCGGCCATATTGACTCCACCGCCCGTAGTCGAAGGCAAGCCCGTCAACCTGATCCGGATTTCCTTGTTCGCAGGAACGCCGGTGCCCAGCAGGTTGTAGTAAGAGCCGCTCTCCGCCGTGCGCTTCCCCTGGTCAGCCAGGTCCGCGCTGCTGACCTCCTGTCCGACGTCAGAGATCAATGCATTGACGTTCGCTGCCGGATAGGGGAGCGAACGCACGAGGTCGAGGGATGTGCCAGCGTAGGGCAGTGCATAGCGGAACAGCACCTGGCGAACGTTCTGTCCCGGCGGAAGGGCCAGCCGGTCGACAAAACCGCCGTCAATCTGAATGAAGCGGCCGCCGAGTTCGCCTTCGTTGACCGCCAGGTCCTGCGCATCTGCCGGGAGCGAGAAACGGAGCACATGGTTGCCGTCTCCGATGTAGGTGCGATCGCCGTCGAGGCTGAACACAATCAACTCGGCAATCATGGCTAGACCGCCGCTGAACTCCACGATGTAGTGGACGCGCTCCACGCGAATGCCGGCCGGGTCAGTCGTCGTATCGAATACCGATACGGGCAGGTCCAGCTCGGTCTTGCCTGCCTCAAAGCTGACGAATTCCGAGCTATAGGGCACATCCGCGGGGTACTCCACACGAGCGGCATACGCCAGGGTGGCGTCCGTGGGCAATTCTGCAAAACGATAGATCCCGGCAGCGTCGGTGGTGGCGGTGCGCGTTTCGAGCTGGGTGGTTTCGTCGAAAACGCCCAGCTGGACGTCCAGTCCAGGCGCCGGCTGGCCGGTGGACTCGTTGGTCACCGTTCCGCTGATCACGCCCGTGCCGGGGGTGAGCGCCGCGCGGAACAGCGGTCCGCCGAGCGACAGGCTACGCACATAGGTCAGCACGGCACGTTGTTCGGCATCGCTCAGCTTGCCGGCAAACGCGGGCATCGTTCCCTTGCCGCGCGCCAGGGATTCTGCCCACTGAGCCTGGCTGGTTTGGCTGGTGATGGAGAAGTCGGCCAGATCGGGTGCACCAGCAGAGGCAACGCCCTGCCCGTCCGGGCCGTGACACGACGCACATTGCGCCCCATACACAGCCTGGCCCTGATCGACCTCCTCGCGGCTCGTGTGCAGGCTCCAGGCGTAGCCGACCGTATTCCAGATCTCCTGGTCGGTGAGCCGGCCACCCCCCGGCGGCATCCTGCGCTGCATGTTGCCGTTCTTAGTTATGTCAAACAGTTCTGCGAACGAGCGCACGGCGATCTTTTCGTTGTCCGCCAGAGCCGTCGGAGGGACGCTCAACCCTGAGGCGCTCGGCCCATCGCCCCCCCCGGTGGCGCCATGGCACGGCGCGCAGTTCTCCGCATAGCTCGCCTGTCCGCTCAGCGGCTGAGGCGGCTGGGCAGGGATGTCCTGGGCCAGGACGGTCGAGAGGGGCAGGACAAACGAGGCAATAAGCGTGCAGACGATGGCAACTCGGACAAATCTCATGAGACGACGGATCTTTCTATACAGGTTGCACGGCAGCACATGCCGCGCTGGAGTTATATCATAGTGACGCAAAAACGGCCACCTACCGGCTCAAAGATGGGGGAGCCACAGGCAGGCGACCGTTCGGGCATCTCGTCAAGGCGGATGCTACTTGATTGCCTCGACCCTGATCTCTTCCTGTTCGTATTCCTCGTAGCGAGACGGACACTTCAAGAGCAGATTGTTCGCTTCGACCACGCCATTCGGGCCCAGGGAGCCCTCTACAATGGCGCTTGCACCTTCACGCGTGATCTGGTCGGGTTGAACCCCGTGGAAATACACGGCCAGCTGTTTGCCCGAATCTGTAGGGTCCGAGATCAAGAAGTTCAGATCCAGCTTGGCAGCATCATAGGTGACGCTTTCCGTGACCACGTTGCCGCTCACACGCAGGTTCTTGCCCACCAGGGCATCACGCTGGGAGAGCACCTCGCCGACCTCTCGATAGTACGCGCCCGCACTGGAAATGGATGAGACAATCAGATAGGCGATGAGGCCGACGATCACAAGCCCGCCGGCGATGAACTTGACCTTGCTATTCGCCTTATTTGTCGAAACAGCACCCTTCAAAATGGTGGAGTTCTCCGCCATCAATCCTCCGTTACGCGTGTTGCCGTGTGGCTGACTGACCGAAGTATAGCATCTGAGGCCTTAAGTGTCAACGACAAAGGTCACACAACCAATTTGGAGCCACGCAGCCGCAGCGAGTTCGTCACCACAAAGATCGATGAAAACGCCATCGCGGCGGCAGCAAGCCACGGTGCATTATGCAGCAAACCAGCTGCAGCCACCGGTATCAGGATTACGTTGTAGAAAAAGGCCCAAAACAGGTTCTGCTTAATCGTCTTCATGGTGGCCCGGCTCAGCGCAATTGCGCGGCTCACGCCCTGCAGATCGCCGCTCATCAGCGTCACGCCCGCAGTTTCCATGGCTACATCCGTGCCCGCGCCGATCGCGATCCCCACATCGGCCTGCGCCAGCGCGGGTGCGTCGTTGATGCCATCTCCGACCATGGCAACCACGACACGGCCGTCGCTCTGAAGCGTCCTGACCTGGCTTGCCTTATCCCCCGGCAGCACCTCGGCGCGGACCTGGTCGATGCCCACTTGATCGGCAATGGCTTGCGCGGTCCGGTGGTTGTCACCGGTGAGCATTACCACCTGCAGCCCCCGCCGGACCAATCCAGCGATGGCCTCGGCTGCGCCCGGCTTGACCGTGTCCGCGATGCCGATCACGCCTGCCACCTGTCCATCGACTGCCGCGACGACCGCAGTCTTGCCCTCGCCCTGCAGCCGTTCCACCGTTTGCGCAGCGTCATCCGGTTGGACACCCTCATTCTCCAACAGGCGCGGAGTGCCAACGACCACCTGCCGGCCGTCTACGGTCGCCCGGATGCCATGTCCGGCGATGGCCTCAAACAACCCGGGGTGGCTCAGGCGCATGCCGCGCGCATTGGCCGCGGCCACGATGGCCTGGCCCAGCGGATGCTCAGACCCGCGCTCGGCAGATGCTACGAGCCGCAATAGCTCATCATCACCAAACACATCGGTGACCGCGGGTTTGCCCAGGGTGATCGTGCCTGTCTTGTCCAGCACCACCACCTGCACCTTCTCCGAGCGCTCAAGCGCCTCCGAGCTGCGAAACAGTATCCCGTGCTGCGCGCCTTTGCCCGTGCCCACCATGATCGCGGTCGGCGTCGCCAGGCCGAGTGCGCAAGGGCAAGCGATCACCAGCACGGCCACCATGTTGATCATCGCCGTCGTAAAGCCGGCACGACCCACGAAGTACCAGCCCAAGAACACCAACAGGGCAATGGCGATGACGACAGGCACGAAGATACCTGACACCTTGTCTGCCAGCGCCTGGATGGGAGCCTTCGAGCCCTGGGCTTCTTCGACCAGGCGGATAATCTGCGCCAACACGCTCTCCGCGCCCACCTTGGTGGCCTTGACCGTCAAAAGGCCCGAATGATTGAGGGTAGCACCGATGACCTCGCTGCCCGGCTGCTTATCCACCGGGAGGCTTTCGCCGGTCAGCATGGACTCATCCACCGATGAGCGGCCGTCGAGCACCAGGCCATCCACCGGCACCTTCTCTCCGGGCCGCACTAGGATCGTATCGCCCGGCTGCACATCTTCGACCGGCACATCCTGCTCCACCCCACCGCGCACGACGCGCGCCGTCTTCGGCTGCAGCCCCATCAGCGCCTTGATCGCTGCGCTCGTACGACCCTTGGCCAGCGCCTCCAGGTACTTTCCCACTTTGATGAGCGTGATGATCAAGGCGGAGGTCTCGAAGTAGACCACATGCCCCAGGCTGGGGAACAAGAGCACCGCGACGCTGTAGAAGTAGGCGGCTGACGAACCCAGTGCGATCAGCACGTCCATATTGGCGCTGCCATTCCTGAGCGCCTTGTACGCACCCACATAGTACTGTGAGCCGACGTAGAATTGCACCGGGGTGGACAGCGCGGCCATGGCCCAGTTGGTCCATGCGGCGTGGGGCAGGAGTCCAAGCATGTTGGCCATGCCGATGATGAACACAGGGACGGTCAACACGATGCCAACGAGCAGCATCCGGCGCTGCTGGGCAATCTCACGGTCGCGTGCCAGCGCCTCGGTGTCTGCCGGTTGCGCACTTGGGCGCGCCTCGATCACCCCGTAACCCACGTCGATGATCTTCTGCTTCAGATCGCCGTAGTCCACGAGGGTCGGGATGAACTCGACCGTGGCGCGTTCGGTCGCGTAGTTGACGTTCGCGTCGATCACACCCGGCATCTTTTTCAGGTTGCGCTCGATCGTCGCCGAACAGTTCGCGCACGTCATGCCGGTGACGGGGAGGGTGATTTGCTTAGTATCTGCCATGAGTCTTAGTTGGCGGCTGGATACCCGATCTCCGCCAGGGTCTCCTTGACAAGGGACAGATCCGCCTCGCTCTTCAGCGTGTAGGTGGCCGTCCTGGTATCCACGTCTGCCTCGACATTCTCAACGCCGGGCAGGTCCTTCGTTTCCCGCACGATCGTGTTGGTGCAGTGATGGCAAGAGATGTTCGGGACGCTCAGTTTGACGTTTACGGACATGGTGCAATCTCCTATGCTACTTGTTGGTAATGGAAAAAACGCCCAGGATTTCGTCGATCACAGCCTCACGGCGCTCGGGGTCGTCGCCTCGGATGGCGGTCGTCACACAAGAATGCAGGTGTTGGTCAAGAATGATCTCCTGCGTCTTGCTCAGCGCTGCCTGCACCGCGCTGATCTGCTTGATCACATCGATGCAGTACTTGTCCTCTTCGACCATGCGCTGTATGCCGCGCACGTGCCCTTCGACGCTCTGCAGGCGCCGGACCACGCCCATCTTAGTTTGATCGTTCATCTCGGCGACGCTCCTCCATGTGAAGTAACTTTTAGCACAGGCCATGAAGAGTTACTGTAACGCGGATTGCTATCCCATCCCCCCCGGGGTGGGGTACGGGAGATAGGTACAAAAAAGCCTTCAAGGCGCCGCTCTCCTATCTCGCTGCCGGGCCACGCCCTAAGTTGAAAGCGCTGCGAGATGACGGCGCCTTGAAGGCCGGTATGCCGGGGGGTGTGATACTACTCCGGATCCTCAGGAGGAGGCGCCGTGAGATCAGCCGCCGCGGGTTGGCTCTCCGCATCCTCAGCCATCGCAGATTCGCCGGATGCCCATTCGATCCCGACAGGTTCGACTTTCTCGAACTCGTCCGCCATGGATTCGGTCGCTGCAGGCTCAACCACAACCGGTTCAGCTACGGCGGAAGTTGCGGCCAACACCGCGACCTCGCGCTGTGGTCGCATATGGTTGAGGATAATCGCGAGCACGCCCAGCACCGCCATCCCCAGGCCGATCCACTGCGCGGTGGCCAGCGCACCCATACGCCATGCATCAGGCCGGAACATCTCGACCCAGAAACGACCGATCCCATACCAGATCATGTAAGAGAAGAAGATGTCGCCATCGCGCAGCTTTTTCGCCAGTGCACGACCGCCGAACCAAAGGATGGCGAAGCCGGCCAGATTCCACAGCAGTTCATAGAAGAACGTCGGGTGAAAACCATGGGTGCTGTACCATTCCGCAGCCTCGGGGGTAAGCCGATCAGAGAGGCCGCATGCGTTGGGTGAACCGGCCGGTTCCTGGCACGGAAACCGCGGGTCGATATAGAACGCCCAAGGCTGATCCGTCGGCGGCCCGTACAGCTCTTGATTGACCCGGTTGCCCAGCCGGCCGATTGCCTGCGCCACCAGAAGACCGGGAGTGGGGATATCGAGCCAGCGCAATAGGACCAACTTGTTGCGCCAGGCGTAGAGTATGACGGCAACCACACCGCCGGCCACTGCACCGTAGATGCCCAGGCCGCGGAAGCCTCCGTCCCAGAACTTGATGATGTCGATCGGGTTTTCGCGATAGTACGCCCAGCCAGCGAAATTGCCTGTAGGCGTGGAGAAGACGTGATACAAGCGCGCGCCGATGATGCCCAGGATCAGACACCATGTGAGCAGATTCCACACATGCTCGGGGTCTTCACCCCGGCGCTTCGCCTCCCAGGTCGCCAGCCAGGCAGCCAACACCGCGCCGAGGACGATCAACAGGCCATACCAGTGCACCTGGAAAGGGCCAAGCTTGAGCAAAACTGGGTTCATGGACGACCCCCTTGATGAATCAAAGCGTGAGAATAAACGCTTGAGGATTATAGGACATGACAGCGCCTGGGGCAAGTTGCCCCAGATTTCGGTGTCGCTTGCTTATCCCCCTTTCTTGCCTTACAATCGTCCTTTGGGCTGCCTTACTGGTTCGCCTATCCCATCATGCGGTTGTATTGAGTGATCATGCCAGAGCATACCTGTCGCGTAGTCTTTCAGCCATCGGGACGCCAGGGCGATGTCGCAACAGGCACAAACCTGTTGGATGCCGCTCGCTCGCTCGGCGTCGAGATCGAATCCATCTGCAACGGACGCCAGACGTGTGGCAAGTGCCAGGTCGTCGTCGAAGAGGGGGTCTTCCCGAAACACGGGATCACATCGTCTCACGACCACCTCTCCCCTCCCGATGGACGCGAGGCACACTATTGGGATAAGGCCGGCGTTCCTTCACAGGGCCGGCGGCTGGCATGCTCATGCGAGGTGCTCGGAGACCTGATGGTCTTCGTGCCCGAGGAAAGCCAGGCGCGCAAACAGGTGGTTCGCAAGGCCGCGACGGAGCGGGCAATCGTCGTTGACCCGGCAATCAGGCTATATTATGTCGAGATCGAGCCGCCAACGTTGGAACACCAGCTCGGTGACTGGGACCGCATCGCGGGAGAACTCGAAGCGCGCTTCGGTCTGAAAGACGTGCGATTGGACCCCGTGCTGTTGGGCGAGCTGCAGCAGGTCATCCGTGAGGGAGACTGGAAAGTGACCGTCACGGTTTGGCAGGATCGCGATGCCGTGCGCGTGCAACCCGGCTATTCTGAGGAGGCGTACGGCCTTGCGGTCGACATCGGGACCACCACGATTGCCATGCACTTGTGCAACCTGCGAACCGGGGAGATCCTGTCGACAGCCAGCCAGATGAACCCGCAGGTGGCCTATGGCGAAGACCTGATGAGCCGCGTCAGCTACTGCGACCTGAACGGTGCGGCTGGCCTGGCGACGCTGCACAACGCGGTCGTGGACGCGCTGAACAACCTGGCAGCGGAAGCTACGTCCGATGCAGAGATTGCGCGCGATGCAATCACCGATATCGTTCTGGTAGCCAACAGCGTGATGCACCACATCCTGCTGAACATTCCGCCCGTCGAGCTCGGGCAGTCGCCCTTCGGCCCCGCAATCAGCGATGCGGTGGACATCAAGGCGCGCGACCTGGGGCTCAAGCTGGCGCTGGGCGCCCAGGCCCACGTGCTGCCGCTTGAGGCCGGCCACGTTGGCGCGGACAACGTAGGCGTGATCCTTGCGGAAGAGCCGGACAAGGCGCCCGCGGACGAAATCTGGCTGATCATCGACGTGGGCACGAACGGCGAGATCCTGCTGGGCAATTCTACGGAACTCTACTCCGCGTCGAGCCCCACAGGTCCTGCCTTCGAGGGCGCGCAGATCAGGCACGGAATGCGCGCCGCGCCGGGTGCGATCGAACGGGTGCGCATCGACGGCAAGACTCTGGAGTGCCGGTTCAAGGTGATCGGACGGGATGAATGGAGCGACGAGTGGACCGGTGAAGGTGGTGGAGCCGGCGCACGTGAAGCAAGAAACGCTGCCGGTGGTGAATCGGGCGGCGATGACCGCCACGATGGTCATCATGGCCGGCGGAATCGACGCCAGGCCGCACCAATCCTGGCCGCAGGGATTTGCGGTTCGGGCATCATCGAGGCGGTCGCTGAGTTGTTCATGGCCGGGGTTCTGACACCGGATGGACGGTTCGCGCCTGAGATCGAGCATCCCCGGTTGAGCTGGAACGGCTCGAAGGCCGAGTACGTGCTCGCCAGGGAACACGAGTCGAGCACCGGACGGCCTATCGTGATCACCAGCGATGACGTGCGCAACATCCAGCTGGGCAAGGCTGCACTCTACTCCGGCGCCCGGCTGCTGATGGAGCGAATGGGAGTCGAACAGGTCACGCGGGTCCTGCTGGCAGGCGCGTTCGGCAGCTATATCGACCCCGTGCACGCCATGGTTCTCGGGATTGCGACCTGGAACGCGTGGCCACCGCAGGCAACTCCGCGGGCGATGGCGCGCGCATTGCGCTGCTCAACAAACAGGAACGCGAGGACGCGCGGCGGCTGGCGCGCTGGACCAACTACATCGGCATTGCGATGGAACCGCGGTTCCAGGACGCCTTCGTGGAAGCGATGCCCATCCCGCACGGCGCGGAGGCCTTCCCGCACCTGAGCGAGATCATCACGACAGCCTATGAGCGCCGGAGAGCGCGCGGCGTCTCCGATGTGTTCACGCGCCGCAGCCGGCTGCGGCGCGCAGCCGGGAACGAGCCGGTCGCTGAGGTTGCGACCCCACAGGAAGGGTAATGATGACTGCACCTGCTTCGATGACATGGTCGCAGTTGCTGGATGCACTGCGATCGGTGCCGGAACAGCTGGCCGCGCTGATGTCTGAGGCATCTCACGATAGCACGGCGGCACGTGTGACTGGGGAGGATTGGTCCGTGTGCCAGATCGTGGGACACATGTGCGCGGTCGAATCCCCTTATCGTGCACGTCTCGTGCGTATCAGTCTCGAGGATCATCCGTACGTCGCAGCCATCAACTGCATCACGGGCGAATATGACCCGGAAACTCCCATAGCAATCCTGGTTGAAACCTTTGCCATGCTGCGCCGCGAAACGATCCGATTTCTCGAAAATCTGGCCCCTCTTGCGCGCGGGCGGACTGCTGTACACGCGGAACTGGGGAACATCACCCTGCGCAGCCAGGTGGAAGCCTTGAGCGCACACGATGAAGAGCATCTGGCGCAGATCGTGCGACTGCTGGAGAAACAAGCAGGTAACGAAGAAGGAGGTGCTCATGGATAAGCTTCTCGACTTGATCGGCCGTAGCCACGGCCTGATAATCGGTGACGGTGCAATGGGAACGATGCTCCATGCTGCAGGACTCACGAGCGGTGGTTCGCCCGAGGCGTGGAACGTCGAGCGCCCTGAGGTCCTCAGGGACATTCACCAGGCATATGTTGACGCGGGCAGCCAGATCCTCACGACGAACACGTTCGGCGGCACCCGCCTGCGGCTCGGGCTGCACAATCACCAGAACCGCGTGCGCGAGTTCAATCTCGCGGGCGCGCGACTGGCGCGGGAAGTTGCGGATGCTGCGGGCCACGAAGTGCTGGTGGCGGGCGACGTCGGCCCTTCAGGCGAGATCCTCTTTCCCCTGGGCACGACCCAACCCGAAGAGGTCAAGGCCGCGTTTGCCGAACAGGCAGCTGCTCTGGTTGAGGGCGGCGTCGATTTCTTCCTGATCGAAACGATGAGTGCACTGGAAGAGGTGCAGGCGGCGATCGAGGGCATCCGTTCCGTTTCCGACCTGCCCATCGCGGCGACTATGACATTCGACACGCACTTCCGAACGATGATGGGTGTCAAGCCGGTGCAGGCGGTCAAGGCGCTTCACGAGCTGGGGGTAGTCGTGATGGGTGCAAACTGCGGCAACGGACCCGCGGAAATCGAACGCATCATCACCGAGATGATGAGCGTGAAGCCGGAGGGTGTGCACATCATCGCTCAAGCAAATGCAGGCCTGCCCAAGATGGTGGGTGAGGAAATCCGCTACGACGGCACGCCCGAGATCATGGGCGAATATGCATTGAAGATGCGCGAGCTTGGGGTGAACATCATCGGTGCGTGCTGCGGGAGCACCCCGGATCACATCCGCGCGATGTCCACAGTCTTGAAGGGCTGAGGCCTCACGGCGAAGACACCGAGGCCTGAAGGCCCACCGGGCGCGCCCGGTGGGCCTTCGTGATCTGGCGACTTGATGCCCTATGCGCCCTCTCTCAGCCGTGCGATCTCCACGCTGAGGATGCGGCGCAGGATCGCGATCGAGCAGGCGTAGGTGGCATCGACGCCGAAATAGCTCAGGCTCTTGCTCAGCAAGCTCTGCCGGCGGCTGTACGGGGTGTCCGATGCGTAGTGCAGCAGGCCAATGTCGTAAGGCGTGTTGATAAACAGGTTGACGATCTCGTTCACCGGATAGCGCTGGGGATAAATATCCTCGTATACCGCGCTCAAGTATGGCCCCGCTTCCATCTCCAGATCGGTGTAGCCCTCTCTGTAAAACACCTTCATGAAATCGCGATTCTGCAGGAACGTTCCGCGCACCGTTACGGCCTTTTGATTGTCGAACACTGTACCGTACCGCAGGTGCAGCGCGACATCCTGCGAGAGGAAGCAATTCTTGAAGAGGAAGGTGTTACGCGAGTGCTCGTCATAGACCACATTCGGGATCATGACATCGCCGACACGGCCATTCAGGGTTGCTGCCTTGCCCATGACGTACACGCCGAGCAGGTCTGCTGAGCTTGACGCCACCTGAGAGAAAAGGTGATATGCGGCAAAGCCAAGCGGGTAATCGACGTTGATGATGATCGCATTGCTCCCTCGCAGCATGTCCAGGTCTTTCATCTGCAGCCGCGGGTCCATCTGCTGCGGATCCAGCAAAGAGAGGTCTATGATCTGCGCGCTGATATTGAGCAGGAATGGATCGTCGAACCGGGTGATTCCGACGCGCTTCTCCGCCTCAGCCCATGCGGCCTGCCGCTGCTCGTCGTTTCGCAGGTAGAGGCGCTGCATGTAGTAGAGATAGTTGATGCGCGGGCCATCGTCATCCTCACTCACCAGGCGAGTCCATTCATCGGCCAGGCCCTCCGGATCGCTGTCGCGCGCCACTGTCACCAGCTCATCACGCCTCGCCAAGGCATAACCCGAAAGCGGATTGGTCAGGCTGTGAGGATTGGATGAGACAAAGTAGATCGGCCGCGCCGTCACCGAACCGCCATTTGTGGCCTCGAGCAAGGCCTCCCACCACTTCTCAACGGCCTTCCGATAATCGTTGAAGCCGCTTGCCAGCGAGCGGATCCGCAGATCGAGCAGGTTACTTGCCACAGCACGCCAGCAGGAATCCCACATGTGGCCCCAAGCGCCTTCCAGGCGGGACATATCTTCGGCCGTCAGGCCAAGCGTCCTGCCCAGGTCGCTTCCAACCTCTGAAGCACGAACCGCGCCCTTTGCCAGGTCGTGACCGAGTTGTGTGGGGGCCAACCGGCGGTGCAGCTTGTTCCACTCGATCTGGTAGGCCGTCAGCGAAGGAATCAAATCGTCGATGTCCGAGACACTGGAGACGAACGCGGCGAGCATGTCCTCGCCATTGAACATCATGCGGCGGCGGCGGGCGGGAGCATCGACGCGCTGCCAGTCGGCGATGTCGCGCAGGCCCCCACGCATGAACACATCCTCCGATTGGCCCATGAAGATGCGGCGAATCTCGTAGATGCAGGCGGGCAGTCGCATCGCTGCGTAGATGAAGGCCGATGTGTCGAAGACCTGAGACTCGGCCTCCAGGTGCAGGCTCGACTTCATGCCCTCGTGGGTCTCCTCGAGCGAGCGGATGCGCACATCGCCCGAGCTGCGCAACAGTGAGTAGTAGGTGCGTATGTATAGCTCAATGCCTTCGCTGGTGGTCTCTGGGACCGTGCGGATCATCGGACCCCTCCCATCGCAGTATGGTTCGTGCGGGCATTATAACTGCCGAACCTGTCGCAGCAAACTGCGCCTGCGGCAGCTTGCCATACCACCATTCTTTGCGTTACAATCCAGTTTGTCAAATCATCAAACAATCTTGCCCTTTCGCCAGATGTCCGGGGGTGAACCTATGGTAATCGAGGCAAATACGCTCCCACAAACCGTCGCGCAGGACGTACCGGCAGCGCCAGAAGGCATGCCCAGCCATGCGCCCCTGTATTTGAACCGCGAGCTGAGCTGGCTTGAGTTCAATCGTCGCGTGCTGGATGAAGCACACGACACGCGCCACCCGCTGCTCGAACGCGTCAAGTTCCTGGCGATCTTCAGCACCAATCTCGATGAGTTCTTTATGATTCGCGTATCGGGGCTGAAGGATCAGTTGGCCGCTGGCGTGACCAGCGGGTCCTCGGACGGCAAGTCCCCGGCAGAAACCCTTGCCGCCCTGCGCGCCCGCACGCTGCCCATGTTGAGGGAACAACGGCGCTACTTCTACGAAGAGGTCCAGCCTGAACTTTCGGCAGCAGGAATCGACATCCTCCATTACGGCCAGCTGACGGTAGATGAACAGGATCGCCTGCGCACCTACTTTGTTGATGAGGTGCTGCCCGTCGTTACGCCCCTCGCGTTCGATCCCGGCCGGCCATTTCCGCACATCTCCAACCTCAGCCTCAACCTGGCAGTGAACGTGCGGGCACCTGCGGGTAACCAGCGGTTCGCGCGCATCAAGGTGCCCACCTCCCTGCCGAGGCTGGTGCCTGTCGGGTCCGAGCAGCGCCTGGTCTGGCTCGAAGAGGTGATCGGGGCCAACCTGGGCCTGCTCTTCCCTGGCTATGAGGTCATTGAATCGTATAGCTTTCACGTCATCCGCGATGCAGACATGGAAATCCAGGAGGATGAAGCCCCCGATCTCCTGGAAACCATCGAAGAGGGCCTGCGCCTGCGGCAGTTCGGACCCGTGGTGCGCCTGGTGGTCGATCATGATATGCCCGAGTCAATGGTGCATCTGCTGATGGAGAACCTGGAAGTCAGCGAGGAGGATGTCTATTCCCTCCAGCCACCGTTGGGAATGAGCAGCCTTTGGGCAGTTGCGGGATTGAGTCGCCCGGATTTGAAGGACACGCCATTTGTCCCGGCCATCCCGCCTCAGCTCCGTGACGTCAAGACTCCGAACGATATCTTTGCTGCGATCCGCAAGAGCGACGTCCTGCTCCATCACCCCTATGACTCGTTCAAACCTGTGCTCGATTTCATCCAGGCAGCAGCAACCGATCCCCAGGTGCTCGCGATCAAGGTGACGCTCTACCGTGTGGGGCGCAAATCACCCGTCGTGCGTTCGCTCATGGAGGCGCAACGCAACGGCAAGCAGGTGGCGGTCCTCGTAGAGCTCAAGGCACGGTTCGACGAGGAGAGCAATATCGGTTGGGCCAAGGCGCTGGAAGCTGCGGGCGTCCACGTGGTGTATGGACTGGTTGGCCTTAAGACTCACAGCAAAATCACGCTTGTAGTGCGCAAGGAGGACGGTGGGCTGCGGCGATATCTGCACCTGGCCACGGGAAACTACAACCCGACCACCGCGGGCATCTACACCGACTGTGGGCTGCTGACCTGTGACCCGGAAATGGGCGCAGACGCCACCGAGCTTTTCAATACGCTAACCGGCTACTCGACCCAGGAATCATACCGCAGCCTGCTCGTCGCACCTGGCTCCATGCGTGTACGTATCGAGGGGCTGATCGAACGCGAAACCGAGCACGCGCTGGCCGGACGCGGAGGCCGCTTGATCTTCAAAATGAACTCATTGGTCGATGACCGGCTGATCCGCAAGCTCTACGAGGCATCGCAGGCGGGCGTGCAAATCGACATGATCATACGGGGCATCTGTTGTCTGCGCCCGGGTGTGCCAGGCCTCAGCGATAACATCCGTGTAATCAGCATCGTAGGGCGCTTCCTGGAGCACAGCCGGATTTACTATTTCGAGAACGGTGGCAAACCGGAGGCATACATGGGAAGTGCGGATCTCATGCCGCGCAACCTGGATCGCCGCGTGGAGATCGTATTCCCCGTCAAGGATCCGACCCTGAGGACCTATCTTCGGGACGCAGTGCTGGCGGTTGAGTTGGCGAACAACTCTCGCGCCCGGGAGCTCCAGCCAGACGGCAGCTACGTGTGCCGCGGCCGCGGACCTGACGAACCGGAAATCGACAGCCAGGCCTGGCTGCTGGCCAATCCGCCGCAAGGTGGACACGGGAAGCTGTTCGTGCGGAATGAATAAGGCGCGTGAACGAGGCCGACGAGGAGAGTCGCCTGTCATCAGCCTCGAGCAACTAATAGTTGGGTGTGTTGGTCTGTGACTTACTGCGCGGCGGCGAAAATCATCGTTCCACCGTCCGCCATCAGATCCAACAACAGTTTGCCATCCTCAACACTGACCGTAGCCACGCTGGTCAGGTCCACCAGGAACCGCTCGCCGAGGGAATCGGCCGAACACATGGCCAGGGTCATCGGTCCAACAGTGACCGCCAGGTTGGAGCCATCCAACGAGAAGGTGCCCGCTGCCTGGTTGCAATCGGCCTTCATCGCGACGGTTCCATCCTCTGCGAATGTGACGGTATAGCTTGCAGGGTCCGCCACCTTGACGCTCTGTGTCTCCGCGTTATCGATGAACTCCTCCCAGTTCCACGTTACACCGACAAAATCAGGCGCAGCGACTGCTGCGGCGCCGGCTGGCGCTTCGGCGGCAGGTTCAGCCGCAGGGCCGCCATTGCGGAAGAGCAGGCTGTCGCCGGTGTCGCCCAGCCGCAGAATGAGGTTTTCGCCCTCAATCATGTAGGATCCCACCTGGCCGAGGTTATCCAGGAAACTGTTCGACATCGAGCCGGGTGTGCATGCGGCACGGGTCAGCGGTCCGATCTCAATGGTCAGGGCCTCATTCTCCAGGGCGTAGACGGCGCGCGCCATGTTGCAATCGGCCTGAATGAGGACGTTGCCCTCGCCATCGAAAACCGCCGTATAGCTGGAAGGATTGGGCACGACCGCCTGCGAGGAAGGTTCGGTCTTCAGAGCTGCCGCCCACTCCCATACCACGCCGGTGAGCGGGTCTGCGCCCATGACCGGCTCAGCCTCTGCCGGAGCCGCCTGTTCGGCCGGGGCCGCTTGCTCAGCCGGAGCTGCCTGCTCGGCCGGAGCTGCCTGCTCGGCCGGAGCCGCCTGCTCAGCCGGCGCCGCCTGCTCGACCGGAGCTGCCTGCTCGGCCGGGGCACTCGGCGCGGCCACCTCAGCCGGCGCACCTGCAGCCGGAGCCCGCGTCGGGAAGAGGGGCGGCAGTGCGCCACAACCTGCTAGCAATACAACTACCAAGCTCAAAAGAACCACAACACGCAGCGTCTTCATAGTGTTATACCCCCTCCGTAATGAGAAAGAACTTCCAAATAAATAACCTATGCAATTGTAAACTACTTTTCGCCAAAACACAAGTCCCAAAAATAGCGTATTTAATAGTGAAATTCGCGCTTGTCAAGATTGCACTTCTATTGTATACTACTTGTGATACACATCCAAGCCTTGCTGCCGGCGACAATCTTCGAACAAAGGGATCAAACGATGAACAAGATCAAGGACATCCTGCGCCATAAGCCCGCGGACGTCTGGACGATCGGTCCAGATGACACCGTGTATCGAGCTCTCGAAGTTCTGGCCGAAAAGAATGTGGGCGCCCTGCCTGTGATGGACGCCGGGAGACTGATAGGCATCTTCTCGGAACGCGACTATGCGCGCAAGTGCATCCTGAAGGGCAGGCACTCCGAAGAGACACCGGTGAAGGACCTGATGAGTTCGCCAGTCGTGACGATCGACCCTGACTTCAGCATCGACGACTGCCTGGCAATGATGACCGACCGGCAGTTTCGTCACCTGCCCGTGGTTACCGGCGGACGCCTGATCGGCATGGTGAGCATCGGCGACATCGGCAAGTGGATCATCTCGGAGCAGCGCTCCGAAATCCGGGATCTGGAAGGATACATCAGGGGAGACAGGGCGCCGCATTAGAGAGCGATGAATCCGGGCTTTGACGCGCTCCGCCCATCGTGATAATCTTCACTCTCACCAGGATGCTGTGCAGAAGCGCTCATCCTCAGGCGGGAGGCGGACTTATGGCGACGCAAAACTACCTGGCACTGGACCTCGGCGCATCGGGCGGACGCGCGATCATCGGGCGCTTTGATGGAGAGCGATTGACCCTGGAAGAAGTGCACCGCTTTGCGAATGGGCCGGTGGCGCTGCCGACCGCGTACGGCGAAAGCCTGTATTGGGATGCCGCACGACTGTACAGCGAGGTCAAAGAGGGGTTGGCCAGGGCAGTAGCAACCTGCGCAGATGCAACAGGCCACGGCCTGGTCAGCGCCGGCCTGGATGCATGGGGCGTTGACTTCGCACTGCTGGACCGCGCGGGGGTGTTGCTGGGCAATCCCTACCACTACAGGGATGGCCGCACGGACGGAATGATGGAAGAGGCATTCCGGCGGGTTTCGCGCGAGGAAATCTTCGCTGCCACAGGCATCCAGTTCATGCAGATCAACTCGCTCTACCAGCTACTGGCGATGGTCTTGCGGGATGATCCGGTCCTGAAGGTGGCGGAGACCCTGCTCTGCATTCCCGATCTGCTCAACTACTGGCTGACCGGCTGCAAGGTGAGCGAGCGCACCATTGCCAGCACCAGCCAGTGCCTCGATCCGTTCACCGGGGAGTGGGCCAGGTCGCTGATCGACCGGATGGGCATCCCCGCAGCCATATTCCCTAAGATCGTGGCGCCCGGCACGGTGCTGGGCGAACTCCTTCCCCACATTGCCGCGGAGACCGGCGCTCGAGGCCTCACGATTGTCGCACCAGGCTGCCACGACACGGCCAGCGCGGTAGCCGCAGTCCCAGCCATGAGCGATGATTACGCTTATCTCAGCTCAGGCACCTGGTCGTTGATGGGCATCGAAAGCAGCCGGCCCGTTGTGAACGAGCAAAGCCTGGCATTCAATGTCACCAACGAGGGTGGCGTCTGCGACACCATCCGCCTGCTCAAGAACATCACCGGCCTATGGATCATCCAGGAATGCCGGCGCGCGTGGATTCAGGAGAGCGGACCGCTCTCGTGGGACCAGATCGTCGACATGGCCTCGATTGCACCGGCATTCACCGCAGTCATCGATGTCGATGCCAGGGAATTTGCGACACCCGGCAACATGCCCGCGCGCATCTGCGCGCACTGTGAGGCAACGGGACAACCCGTGCCCCAGGATCGCGGCACAGTGGCACGCATCGTGTTCGAGAGCCTGGCACTCAAGTATCGCCGCACGCTGGAAATGCTGGATCAGCTCGCCGGCCGGCGCCATGCCGTGCTGCACATCGTGGGCGGCGGCACGCAGAACCGGCTCCTGTCCCAATTTGCGGCCAATGCCACCGGACGGCCGGTAGTTGCCGGACCGATCGAGGCTACCGCTGCTGGCAATGCGTTGATGCAGATGCTGGCAACCGAAGCCATCTCGTCATTGGCCGAAGGGCGTGCGATCATCAGGTCGTCATTCGATACAGAGGAATTCGAGCCTCAAGACACGGACGCCTGGAATGAGGCGTACGCCCGACTTGGCTGAATCCGCATCATTTCACAATGATATTAATTTGTTCCACAACCAAATACAGGTATTGACAGACTCTCACAACCATGGTATGCTGGCATCGTCGCTTCTGCCCGCAACTATCCCATCTTCGGTAATTCTCAAGGATCGGGACCAGTGTTGGAGACCCACAAGCGCCGGCAAATCATCCTCTCCCTGCTGCGCGAGTCCGGGATGCTCGACGTGGACGAGGTCGCGGCACGCCTGGTGGTCAGCCCCAACACAATCCGCAATGATTTCAACGCATTAGCTGCAGAAGGACTCTTGCGGCGCATTCGCGGGGGCGCTGCGCTGGCCGAGCCGCCGGACGGCGAGCAAGGTGCATCCAATCCGCCGTTCCTGGCTCGCTGCACCATCAACCACCCGGCCAAGAAGCAAATGGCCCGCTGGGCGGCCGGCCTGGTCGAAGACGGCGATTCGATCGTCCTCGATGCCAGCAGCACTATCTACCACCTGGCCGGCTTCCTCATGGAGCGGCGCAACCTCACCATCATCACCAACGGCATCGAAGTTGGCCGCAAGCTGGCTCAAAATCCATCCAACACCGTCATGTTGCTGGGCGGCCTCCTGCGAGAAAATGGCATCCCTACCGCCGATGTCCTCAGCGATCCCATCCTCAAAGACCTGCACGTAAGGCTGGCGTTTGTCTCCTGCCGCGCCTTCACCCCCGCGGCAGGCCTGACCGAAGCGGACATCCTCGATGCCCAGCTCAAGGCCAGGATGGTCGCGGCCGCCAGTTCGGTCATTGCCCTCATCGATGCAAGCAAGTTCGGCAAGGTCGGCCTCGCCCCCTTCGCCCGCGTCGACCAGGTCGCCCACATCTTCACAGACAGCCGCCTTTCACACGAGTGGGTCGAGCAATTGCGGAATTCGGGCGTAAAGCTGACCGTCTGTGATGAGGGCGCCATCTCCGTCTACGCGCCATGTGAGAGCAAGGGCCTGGCGTCGCATGGCCAACCGATGTTGGCTGGGGACCAACGTCCGTCCGCCCCCTACCGGATCGGCTTTGCCAACCTTTCCGAACGCATGCCGTTTGCCGTGCAGGTGCGCCTGGGGCTCGAAGAGGCCGTCGCCACCTCGGGCGGCGCCGCCGCGAAGAACGTCGAGCTCCTCATTCGCGACAACGACCTGGACCGTCGCCGCGCCCTGGAGAATGTGGACTGGTTCATCGATCAGCAGGTCGACCTCGTCATCGAGTTCCAGATCGACGCAGAAGCCGGCAACATCATCATGGAGCGCTTCCGCGCGGCCCGCATTCCCGTCATCGCAGTTGACATCCCCCTGCCCGGCGCGATCTTCTTCGGCGCCGACAACTATCGGGCCGGCCGCCTGGCCGGCGAAGGCCTCGGCCGCTGGATAGAGGAGCACTGGGATCGCACCCTCGACCTTCTGCTCTGCCTGGTGGATCCCCGGGCAGGCAGTGTCCCGGCCGCACGACTTCAAGGGGGCCGCGACGGCCTGGAGGCTGTGCTGGGCCCCATTCCAAACGAGCGCGTCATCACGCTCCCCTGCCCCACCCTCATGTACGAAGCCCAGGCCAGCATCGCCGCGCAGTTGCCCAACATTTTGGCTCACGCTGAAAGGGCAGCGTCCGATGCAACAGCAGCGTCCGATGCTCACCATCTTCCATCTTCCATCTTCCATCTTCCTTCCGGCGCCCCCGCCCGGATTGCCATCATCGCGCACAATGACGACGCAGCCCTCGGTGCGCTCTCCGCATTCGAAGGAGCGGCCGGTGCCTCGGTAATGGTCGCCGCCGTCGGCCAGAATGCGGACCGGCTGGGCCGCGCTGCCATGGAGCCTACGCAGCTGACGCTGCGTCAGCCATCTTCAAGCTTCCGGCTTCCAGCTTCCGAAGCCAGAAGGCCTGGCTCCGCCGCCTTCATCGGGTCGACCAGCTATGCGCCCGAAACCTACGGCGTCCGGCTCATCGATCTCGCGCTGAAGATCCTGGCGGGCGAGCCAGTTCCGCCCGCCGTCTATATCGACCACACGTTCGTTTCCGCGAAAGGGCCTGTGCCATGATTCCACCCTCCCCCCCTCCGCTGCCTCAGCAGCCTACGCAGCCGGAGCAGCGTCCGCCTCTAATGGAAATGCGCCATATCTCCAAGCGCTTCGACGCCACGGTGGCCCTGGACGACGTCTCCCTCGCCCTCCACGGCGGAGAAGTCCATGCCCTCATCGGCGAGAACGGCGCGGGTAAATCCACCCTCATCAAGATCATGACCGGCGTCTACCGCCCGGATGCCGGCGAGATCCTCCTCGACGGCAGGTCCGTCCACATCCGCAACTCGCAGGAGGCCCAGTTGCAGGGCGTCGCGGCCATCTACCAGGAACCCATGGTCTACCCCGACCTCAACGTCGCCGAGAACATCTTCATCAGCCATGCGGACCGCGGCGCCATCGTCAACTGGCGCAAGATGGCCGCCGACGCGGAAGAGATCCTCGCCAGGCTGGGCGTGCGCCTGGACGTGCACATGCAGGCACGCGGCCTCACCCTCGCCGCGCAGCAGGCCGTCGAGATCGCCAAGGCCATCTCCCTCAAGGTCCGCGTCCTCATCATGGACGAGCCCACCGCCTCCCTTTCCGAGCACGAGGTCACCCAGCTCTTCTCCCTCGTTCGCTCCCTCTGCCAGCAAGGCGTCGCGGTTCTCTTCATCGGACACCGCCTCGAAGAGGTCTTCCGGATCGCTGACCGCATCACCGTCCTGCGTGATGGCAAGTGGATTTCATCCCGGCTGCGAGCCGAGGCAACCACCGAACAGGTCATCCGCGACATGGTCGGCCGCGATGTCAGCGAATTCTACGCCAGGAGCGACCGCCCAAAGCAGAGCGACAAGCAATGCGGCGACCCGCTTCTTTCCGTTCGCAACCTCGGCAGGAAAGGTGCTTTCCAGGGGATCACCTTTGATGCCTACCCGGGCGAGGTGCTCGGTTTCGCGGGCCTCATCGGATCGCGGCGCACCGACGTGGGCCTCGCCTTGTTCGGCATCGAGGCCGCGGACACCGGCGAGATCCTCATCGACGGCAAGGCTCACAGGATCCGCTCGCCCGGAGAAGCCATGGCGCTCGGCATCGCCTACGCCACCGAAGACCGGCGCCAGTTCGGCCTCTCCATGCCCATGTCCATCGCCGCCAACATCTCGTTGCCCGTCCTGTCAGACTACCTGAGCCGGATGGGGCTGGTGCGCGGAGACAGGGAGATTGCCACCGCCGACAAGTTCCGCGAGCGCCTGGCCATCCGCGCACCCTCCGTGCTTGCAGAGGCAGCCCGGCTTTCCGGCGGCAACCAGCAGAAGGTCATGCTCAGCAAGTGGCTGAACGTCAATCCCAAGGTCCTCATCCTCGACGAGCCCACCCGCGGCATCGATGTCGGCGCCAAGGTCGAGGTCCACGACATGATCAACGACCTGGCAAAGCAAGGAATTGCCGTCATCATGATCTCGTCCGATCTGCCCGAGGTGCTCGGCATGAGCGACCGCGTGTTGGTCATGCGGGAGGGCCGGCAGATGGCCATCTTCGACCGTTCGGAAGCAACCGAAGAATCCGTCATGGCCGCGGCCATGGGACAACCGGTCGCTGGACGCGGTAAGCCCGCTGACAGCCACGCTGAAAGCGTCCGGCGCCGCCCGGACGGTGCCATCCTTGCCGAAGGTGAGGACATGCAGCCATGAACACAATGCGGAACATCCTCAGCAACAGCGTCGCCGGCCTGGTCAGGCGCTTCCGCCCCGAGCAGATACGCCTGCTCTTCCTCCTGGTCCTGATGGCCCTGGTCGTCATCTTCTTCTCGATCCAGGTCCCGGGCTACTTCAACACCCGGTTCATCGTCCGCCAGTCCACCAGCGTCGTCGTCATTGCCATCCTTGCCATCGGGCAGACCCTGGTCTTCCTGACCCGCAACTTCGACCTGTCCCTGGGCTCCATCGTCGGCGTGACCGCGTACATCGTGGGCCAGCAGCTATGGCGCCATCCCGAGATCCCCCCCGTTGGTGCGGTTCTGATGGCCATCGGCCTCGGCATGCTCATGGGATCCATCAACGGCGTCCTCATCGCCTACGGCCGCGTGCCCTCGATCATCACCACCATCGCCACCCTGGCCATCTATCGCAGTTTCCTGGTGGAGTATTCCAACGCGGTGCCGATCACCACCAACAACCTGCCCAGGTGGCTCGTCAAGCTCTCTGCGACAACGCTTTTCAGCATCGGCGAATTCGACATTCGCGTGACCTTTGCCGTCATGATTTTTACGCTCCTCCTGTTTCAACTGGTGCTTTCCTTCTTACCATTTGGCAGGCGCCTGTACGCGATCGGCTCCAACCCGGACGCGGCCCGGATTGCCGGATTCCCTGCTAAGCGAATCGTCTTCACGGCATTCTTGCTGAGCGGTGCACTGGCAGGCCTGGCGGGATTTCTCTTCCTCGTCCGGTTCGGCAACATCACCGTGCTGGCCGGCATCGGCCTGGAGTTCGAGTCCATCGCGGCCGCCGTGGTCGGTGGTGTCAGCAACAACGGTGGATCCGGCACCGTGATAGGAGCATTCTTAGGCGCCCTGCTGCTCGATCTGCTCCAGAACAGCCTCTTCCGCTGGGCGGTCATCAGCGAATTCTGGCGTGACGCGATTCTCGGCCTCCTGATTCTTCTTGCGGTCGCGCTGGACTACGCTGTTTTCGATCGTCTGAAGAACCTCTGGGCGCGCGTCGAGCTGGAGGTGAGTGCCGGCAAGGCAGGCGACGAATCGAAGGATCTGCGGGAGGGTGTGACCCATGCCAGCTAAAGCAAACCCATTCACCACCATTCTGCAACGGCTCAAGAGCTGGGAGGGGCTGCTGCTGGCCCTGCTCATTGCGATCATCGGGATCAACAGCCTCAACGCGCCGGGCTACCTGACGGTTGCGAACCAGACAAACCTGTTCGTCCTGTCCATCGAAAAGGTGATCGTTGCCATCACGATGACCTTGCTGATCATCAACGGGGAGATCGATCTCTCCGCGCCATCGATCATGGGCCTGTCCGCGTGCCTGACCGCTTTCCTGTTCCGCGACAACATCCCATTTGGCGCCGCACTGCTCATCTCGCTGTCGGTTGGACTGGCCTGCGGGCTGTTCAATGGATTCTGGATCGCCCGGGTTGGCCTCAACTCGCTGGTTGTCACGCTGGCCATGTTGATTTGCTACCGTGGCCTGGCACGCGTGCTGCTGGAGGACGAGTCCATCAGCCAGTTCCCGGCATGGTTCAACGAACTCGGCCAGAAGAACCTGATCGGCCCCTTGCCTGTCAGCCTGCTCATCTTCTTGGTCCTGTTTCTCATCGCGTTGGTCGTCCTGCAGTATTCCGGCTTCGGGCGCCTGGTCTACGTGATCGGCAACAGCAAAGACGTTGCCCGCTACTCAGGCGTCAGGGTGCCGAAAGTCAAATTCCTGCTCTACATCGCTTCCGGCCTGATCTCGGCCCTGGCGGGGCTCTTGTTGGCGGCTCGCCTCGGCGCAGTCCGCGGCGACCTGGCAAGCGGATATGAGCTCGACATCATCACCATGTCGCTGCTCGGAGGCGTCAGCATCTATGGCGGCTCCGGCACGCTCTATGGCGTCTTTTTGTCGATTCTCATCATCCTGAACGTGCGCAATGGCATGGGCCTTGCCGGCCTGTCCGGTCACTTCCAAACCGGGGTGATCGGCATCTTGTTGATTCTCTCGGTGCTCGGCCCGAACCTCATGCGAGATGCTCGGGCCGCAATCAATCGCCGCCGGCTGCAGGCCAATCTGCAGCGCCGGGCTTGATGCGCGTGGCGAAGCCTGCGCAGAAAGGAGCGCAACATCGTTCGATCGCCGTACCCTTACCATCAGGAGTACACCCTCCTCAACGCCAGTTTTCAGGGTCTACCCATTCACTTGAGGTCTACCAGGAGGAGACACACATGAAGACGAGGATGTTTCAGTTACTCTCGGTGCTGATGATCTTCAGCATGCTGATCGCGGCCTGTGGCGGCGCAGCACAGCCGACCCAAGCCCCTGTACAACCGACCGAAGCTCCGGCAGCTGCAGCCCCCACGGCAGTGCCCGTCGCTCAGCCTACGGCAGCACCCGCTCCCGTGGCCGCGGGCGTGATCGAGGCCAAGCCCGGCGAGGCCGTCGATATGATCCTGTTGCCCAAGTTCATGGGCAATGCCGTCTTCGACGAGGCCAACGCCGGCGCCGAAGAGGCCCAGAAGGAGCTCCAGAACGCCGGCAAGCTCTCCTACGTCGGCCCCACCGCGGACAACTCCGTCGCCGGCCAGATCGAGATCGTCACCAACGCACCCACCCAGGGCGCCAAGGCCCTCATGATCTCCAACAACGCCGGCGATCAGCTCGGCCCCGCGGCTGAGGCCGCACTCGACAAGGGCCTCACCGTCGTCACCTGGGACTCCCCCATCCCCTCGGCCCAGGGCGAACAGGTCTTCATCGCCCAGGTCGACTTCGATGAGACCGGCATGGTCCTCGCAGACATGGCTCTCGACATCCTCGGCGCCGATGGCGGCAAGTTCGCCGTCCTCTCCGCCTCCCCGGATGCCGCCAACCAGAATGCCTGGATCGCTGCCCTGCAAGAGGTCCTCAAGGATCCCAAGTACAGCAAGCTCGAACTCGTCGATGTCGTCTACGGCAACGACCAGTCCGAGGAGTCCTACAACCAGGCCCTGGCCCTGGTCGACAAGTACCCGGACCTCAAGCTGATCACCGCACCCACCACCGTCGGCATCGCCTCCGCAGCCAAGGCCCTCCAGGATGAAGGCCTCTGCGATAAGGTCAAGATCTCCGGCCTCGGCCTGCCGTCCGAAATGGTGGAGTACACCCTCAACGACTGTGCGCCCAAGTTCGCACTCTGGTCCTTCGTCGACCTCGGCTACCTCACCTACTACACCACCTACCTCCTCGCCACCGGCCAGATGGAGGCCAAGGAAGGTGTGCAGTTCGAGGCTGGCCGCATGGGCGAGTACACCATCACCAAGGACCCGACCCGCGATAACGGCCTGCGCATCCTGATGGGCCCCTTCACCGTCTACGACAAGTCCAACGTCGAGGGCGGCGGTGCAGCCCCTGCAGGCGCAGTAGTCAAGGCCAAGCCCGGCGAGGCCGTCGATATGATCCTGTTGCCCAAGTTCATGGGCAA
>CAYLZG010000031.1:0-6842 GCA_964387985.1 uncultured Anaerolineales bacterium
CGCCCCGGGTGGCTGGCATCGCCGCAGTCGGGCAGGCGTTCGCCAGCCATCCGGCGCCGGTCAGCCACCCATTCGACTTAGATAGCAACATCAACCGCCTGTCCACGGGGACAGGCTGCATCACTGCGCGCCGGCAGGTGCAGGGGAAGGTGAGCATCGAAGGGCTGCTGCTGCGGTCAGAGGGGAGCAACGCTCAATGTCCGATCGATTAGCGGTATCGAGCCCGTCGCGCTGGTGGCAGAGGCTTACGGTGCTCAGCCTGGTGTTGGGCCTCACCCTGTGGCTCCTCAGTATCACCGACTACTCACTCGTCGGCACCCTGCCTGATCTGATCTTCCCGCCGGCGGTAGCGCTATTCGCGGCGATCTCCCTGGTCATCAGTTGGCGGAGGACTCGGCGGCGAGGGAGACTCCTTGTCGCGCTGGCCCACTTGCCCGCGATCTCCGGGGGCCTGCTGTTCCTGCTGACCGGCATCATGCTGTTCGTGCCGCCCTTCACCCTGGGCGGTCTGTTCTTGGCAGGCGAGATCGCTGGGGAGACGCGCATCCAGCAGAGCGCCTCGCCCAACAATCACCTCGTGGCCAGCGTCTACTTTCGTGGCGTCGGAGCCTACGGTGGCGGGAACGGGCGCATCTATGTTCGGGTGCAGCATCGCGCGCTGCCGTTGGTCGAACGAGATGTATTCAGTCTCAGCGAAAGCGTGGCAACGGAGAAGTCGTCGGACACCGTGAGGTGGGTCGATGATGACACGATCTACGTCGCGGAGGTCGACCAGGACGTGGACGTCACCGGCGTGCGCTGGCAGTTGCCGGATTCCGTTGTCCTGCTTTACTATCTTACTCAGATGATCGTCACCGCGGCGAGGGCATGATCTCGGGAGCGTCGTTGTGGAGTTCAGAAGGCGCGGCCCTATGATGAAGCGGTGGCTCTGCTACTCAAGCTGCGCGACCTGGCCGTGTTCCAGGGTCGCCTGGCGGAATTCGAAACGAGGTTCGCAGCCCTGCAGGCGCGGTATGCCAACCGGCCTGCCTTCCAGGAGCGGTTACACAAGGTCAAGTTGGTTTGAGCCGACCATGCCCGATCTTCTGTGCCTTGACATGTTGGTCTTGTTGCATTGTCATTCACGTCATAAATGTGCGTGCGCGGTCACGCGCCCAGAAAGACATGGCGGTTTTCCTGGTATTGGTGCCCGGCTCGCTCTACTCACAGACGCGCGCTCCAGGATAACGCCAGTCTTCACATCAGGATAGCGACAACAATGTATCTGTTCATCCTGCGCTGCCCCGTTCTGCGGCTCGCGCTTGCCTTCATGCTCGTTGCCACGTCTGTCGCATCGGCCGACGCAGCCGTCGCGCCTGCGCCCGTGCCGGCAGCCTTCACTTGCGGCAGCGTCAGCGAGATCCCCACGGTCGAATGCCAGGCGTTGGTCGACTTCTTCACCGACACCTTAGGCGGGATATGGACTCGGAATGATGGGTGGCTCCAGACCGACACGCCGTGTGGGTGGTACGGCGTTAGCTGTGCGGCCGGCCACGTCTCGGCGATCAGCCTCCGCGAGAATGGCGTGAACAACGGCGGCGTGAGCGCGCTCGGCGGCCTACTCTACCTGACCAGGCTCGATCTGTCGTTGAACGGAATTAGCCGCGACGACATCTGGCACATGCTGCCGGTTTCTCTCCAGGAGCTTTACCTGGCGGGCACGAACGTCTACGGCAGCATTCCGACCGAAGTTGCCCGGTTCGCGAATCTGCGCGTGCTGATCCTAGCCGGCTCTCGCCTGAGCGGCAAGATACCGCCAGCACTGGGGCAACTGGGCAACCTGAAGGAACTCGACCTGGCCTTTAATTATCTCTCGGGCCCGATCCCGTCCGAACTGGGGAACCTGACCCACCTACAGGCGCTTTGTTTGAACGATAATCGACTCGACGGCCCGATCCCTCTTACCCTCGCCAATCTGACGGCCTTGGAGCACCTGATGCTCCAAGACAACAGGCTCACCGGTCCGATCCCGCCTGGATTCGGCGGGTTGATACGGCTGCAGCGACTGTGGCTGCGCGAGAACCAACTGAGCGGGACGGTCCCCTATGAGCTGGCCAACCTGAAAGCTCTCCAACAGCTTCTCCTCGGCGACAACCCGCTGACCGGCCCCCTCCCACGCAACCTGATTGGCTTGCCGCTGAACTACCTCGACTTCGGTGACACGGGCGTGTGCGAGCCGGACGATCCGGCATTTGACGCGTGGGTAGCAGGCGTTCCCCAGGTCATGCGAACGGGCAAAAAGTGCAATTTCGGCCACCGCCAATACCTGCCGCTGCTGCGGTTCTTAGGGTAGCCAGAGGCGCGCTGGGGACGGAAAGCGACGGGCTCAGCGTGCTGGAAGTCGCCGATGCCATCGGCGATGAGTGCTTTATTCGCCGCAACCTTACGTCGTCTGTTCGAGGGCCCGTGCGAGCAGATCGCTGACGGCCAGTGTTTTGGCCCAGGTGCGCAGGTACACGTGGTCGAGCCGGTCCGACTGTACGTGTAGGACACTCACTACGTCGCGCCATTGACGGTCCGACACCTCGCCGCCCAGCCTGTACCACGCCAGCTTGGCCAGCACCGTATCCTCAGGACTGGAGAGGTATGCCGAGCGGGGTGGGTCGATGGAGAGCTGGATCGCCTGGCGGCGCTCAAACTGCGCCTGATCAAACGGTCTCCCTTTGTTAACGAAGACATCCACCTTGAACATGGTCTGCAGGTGGATCAGGTTAAAACTCTCGCGCGTGCGCACGGCGAACCGTACGGTATCGACGTCGAGGTAGAAGGCAGGGCGCAGGGCTGCGATGAATGGCTCGACATGCTCCAGTCGCAGATCGGCAACCAGGTCCGCGTCGAGCGTCGCTCGGGCCGCACCTTGCGCTGAGCTGGCGAATGAGCCACCGAGGAAATACCGTACACCCAGCGAATCGAGCACCTCGATGACGGCAAACGTCACGGCCAACGGTTCCGCCAGCGTCATGGCGCGCCTCCGGGGATACGAACGCCGTACACTTTCTCTGCCGCCTCGTGACCCAGCAGAATGTCCGCAGTCAGGTGGCGCACCTCGTCCTCGCCAGCATCGGGATGCCGCTGGCGCACACCGCTGGAAACCAGCTGCCGCACGGCCTCGATCATGCCACACATAATCTCGATGCGCCGCCATTCGGGCGCGTCGCGCAGCAGTTCGACCAGGATGCGTTCGCTCTGCGGATCGGTGTCCGCGTGCAAATCGTTCATCATATAGACAGTTTACCGCCAAGCGGTGCATGAGACAAGGCCGCGTCATGCGGGAGTTGTTTTTGACCGTGCGTGCCGGGCTGATCCCGGATGATCAGCCCGGCACGCACGGTGGTTATGGCATCGACTCTGCCATCCCCATCAGCTCGGCGGCGGTGATGTGCTCCGCCATGCCGCCCAGCCGGTAACCCTGCCCGCCTTCGGTCCAGTGCAGGCCGATCAGCGTGCCAGGCCCCCAGGCCCTGGCGTTCGCATCCCAGGCACCGCGGACGAGTGCCGCAGGCCTGCCGCGCAGTAACACCTCTTCGACGCTGTCGGGGCCCACCGCGAGGCCACCCTCCCGGTTCAGCGTCTCGGCGGACGAGAAGACATCCAGGAAGAGCCTGTTCTGGTTGCCGTCCCACGTCACCGTGGCCAGGATGCTGCCGTCGGGCAGGTGTGTGATGGTGACCGTGTCTTCAAGCTGATACCCGTCGGGCGCCCACGCGGGCAGCCTGAGGGCGAACGGCAGTTCCGCCCCTGCCTGGGCGAAGCTCAACTGCTCGCTCTCGAGGGTCTCGATCGGCCCTTCGCGTCCCGGGTACTCATCTGTCACGTCGAACGGCAGGCCGCCGATGGTCCGGATCACGCGCTGCGCCGCAGCCCGTACGGCCGGCGAGAACGTCAGAGCCATGGCGAAGGGGATGAGGACTGCCAGGATGCCGATCGCAACCATCCCCGCAGGTGATAGGCGGTGCGCGTCCGCCCCCTGGCGCTCGAGGGCGGTGTAGAGCGTATCGCCGAATTCGCGCCGCGGGGCTTCCTGCAACTGGGTCAGAAAGTCATCGTTCATTACCAGACCTCCCGGAGTTTCTGAACGACCCGATGAAGGATCGTGCCCACGTTTGATTCGCTGAGCCCGGTCAACTGCGCAATTGCCCGGTTGGTCAGCCCGGCGCCGTATTTCAGGGCGATAAGTTCGGCATCGCGAGGCGGCAGGGCGCCCAGCAGTGCGGTAAGCCGGCGGAGGTCGTCCCGCTGCTGCGCCGCCTCGGTCGGGTCCGGACCGCCATCGGCCACGGTGGCCAACGCATCGAGGTCGAGCGCGGCCTGCTGATGTTTGCGCAGGTGGTCCGTGGCCACGTTGCGCGCAATGCTGTAGAGCCAGGTCGAGTACTTCGCCAGGTCATGGCGATACCGCCGGCGATGGCGCCATGCCTTCTCGAAGGTGAGCGCGGTCAGGTCTTCGGCGAGATCGCGGTCGCCGAGACGGTAGCGGAAGAAGTTGTAGATGCGGGGCATCTCTGCGCGATAGACCGCTTCCCAGTCGATCGGCTCGGCTGCCTCGCCCCTCGCCCACGGCGTCATCGCGATCTCCTCCCGGCTCATTGCGTCACCTCACGCGCATCCCTTCTGCTGTATTATACGGGCAGGCACGGGAAGTATCACACGGGAATCGCCACCCGCGATTGCGGAGGTGGCACTCGCCGCGATCGCATGGACGTCCTAAGAAGCGTCTTCTCCCATAGTGGTATACTTGTCGCATGACACGTGCACGACGCCGATTTCGCGGGGAAGGAAGGTCATGACATGAATAATCCCTATGTTGAGGCAAATGCGCGCGAGCGCGAGCATCTGGCCGCGCTGGCCGATTGCCTGACCGATGTTGAGTTGAGCCGGCCGATGGAGGCCGGTTGGACGGCGGCGGGGGTCCTGGCGCACCTGGCGTTCTGGGACCTGCGGGCGCTCACCCTGCTCAGAAAGTGGCAAGGCGAGGGCATTGGGCCTTCGCCGATGGATACGGACGTCGTAAACGAAGCCACGCGCGAGCTCTGCAACGCCATCGCGCCGCGCGCTGCGGCCCGGTTGGCGCTTTCCGCCGCGACCGCGATCGACGAGGCCATCGCGCAGCTGGACGCGCCGATGCTGGCCGCGGTCGAAACCGAGGGGCCGACCGTTCGCCTCGACCGGTCCGCGCATCGCCGCCTACATCTTGGCGAGATCGGTCAGGCGCTGAAGGCGAAAGAAGAGCAGCAGTAATAACCACCCGATAGATAACCCAGTGCGACGTGGGCGCGGGTGAACCGGCAGTAACGGGCATGCTGCGCAGTGTACTAGACAAAGATACTAATCACGATTATAATAATCGCGATTAGTATCTTGTCGACAGTGCTACGAGGTGCGCCATGTTCATCAACCGCAAAGCTGAGTTGGTTAACCTGGAGGCCCGCTACGGCTCAGGTCACGCTGAGCTGTTCGTCCTCTACGGCCGGCGCCGCGTGGGCAAGACCGAGCTCCTCCGCTACTTCTGCGCGGACAAGCCCCACGTCTTCTTCATCGCCACGCTGAGCTCAGATCGCGACCAACTCGCCGCCTTCTCGCAGGAGATATGGCGTCTCACCCATACGGAGACCCCCGAAGGCTTCATGTTTCCCACGTGGGAAGCCGCCTTCCGCGCCCTGGCCGACCTGCCCGGCCGGCCGATCGTGGTGTTGGACGAGTTCACCTATCTGATCAGCGGCAACAAGGCCATCCCTTCGCTGCTACAGAAGACCTGGGATGAGCTGCTGCGCCACACCCAGGTCTTCCTGATCCTCTGCGGCTCCTATGTGGGCATGATGGAGCGTGAGATCCTCGGCTATCAGGCGCCACTCTATGGCCGCCGCACCGGCAGCTACTTGCTCCCGGCGCTGGACCTGCCCGCGGCCGCGGCCTTTTTTCCGACTTACACGCCGGTGCAGCAGATAGAGGCCTGGGCCGTGCTGGGCGGGATGCCCTACTACATGACCGCGTTTTCGGATCAAGCCGACATCTTCACCAATATCCGCGTCCATGTGCTGGACAGCCAGGGCACGCTTCGCCGCGAGCCGCAGCTGCTGCTGATGGAGGAGCTGCGCGAGCCGCGAAACTACTTCTCCATCTTGCGCGCCATCGCGCAGGGCGCCACGCGGTTGAATGAGATCAGCCTGGCGGCCCGGATCGGGGAGGTCACGACCACCGCCCGCTACCTGGACATCTTGCAGGACCTGCGCGTGGTGAGTCGCAGCGTGCCCGCGACCGAGAATCGGCCCGATAAGAGCAAGCGTGGACTCTACCGGATCACCGACGCCTTCCTCCGCTTTTGGTTCCGCTACGTGCATCCGAACCAGGGTTCACTGGACTTGAATCTGGCAGACTCCGTGTTGGCGCAGCGCGTGCGGCCCACCTTCGATCAATTCGTCAGCTACGCCTTCGAGGATGCCGCGCGGGCGCACGTGGCGCAGTTGGCGCGGACCAATCAACTGGGCTTCCTGCCGGAGCGGGTCGGCTCGTGGTGGGATCGCGCGGCAGAGGTGGATGTCGTTGCGGTCAGCGACGCGGACGGCGTCATGTTGCTGGGCGAGTGCAAGTGGTCGGTCAACCCGGTGGGTACGGACGTCCTGGATGATCTGCAGCACAAGGCGCCGCTGGTTGACCCGCAGGGCCGCTGGCCGGCGATTTCCTATGCGCTTTTCGCAAAGGCCGGCTTCACGCCGGCGCTGGCCGCACGTGCTACGGCCGAAGGGGTGCGCCTGGTAGGGCCGGATGCCCTGGTAGCCGGTGACAGCTGAGGCGATGAGCCGGAG
>CAYLZG010000031.1:6852-19663 GCA_964387985.1 uncultured Anaerolineales bacterium
CGTACTTCCATGCTACGCTAACACTGGCGGCGGAGCATTTTCGCGCCAGGAGTGAGTGCAATGACCGGAGACGTCCTACCCGAGATCGATCTCGATGCCTGCACCGGGTGCGGCGATTGCCTGCCCGCGTGTCCCACTGGCGCGCTGGCCTTGGTAGACGGTAAGGCGCGCGTTGCGCGGCCGGACCGGTGCGAGTATGACGGACGCTGCGAGCCTGCCTGTCCCGAGGGCGCCATCTCGCTCCCATACGTGATCGTGTTGGCTTGATTTTGGCGGCAAGAGACTTAAGTCTCTGACGCAGCTTGTTCCACCAGTTACAATCGAACATGGGGCAGATCGCGAGTTGCGACCCCACGGTTTCAGGAAGAGAGGGCGCCATGCTCAACCACTTTTGCCCGGGTTCCAGCAGCCTGCGCAGGGACATCACGCTGACCATCAAGACCTGCCCCCAGTGCGGGGCAGATGTCGAGCTGTTCTCCATCGACAAGAAGATCGCGTGCGACCAGTGCGGCTTCGTCGTCTTCAATAACCTCCAGTCATGCGTCCAGTGGTGCCGCTACGCGGAGCAGTGCATGGGCGCGGACGTGGTCGCCCAGTACAGAAAGACGGCGGACAATACATGATGAGGACCATTCGCAACATCATCACCATCGACGAAGAGAAGTGCGACGGCTGCGGCAACTGCGTGCCCGCGTGCGTCGAGGGCGCGCTGCAGGTGATCGACGGCAAGGCGCGCCTGGTGAAGGAGAGCTACTGCGACGGGCTGGGCGCGTGCCTGGGCGACTGCCCGCAGGGCGCGCTGACCGTGGTGCGGCTCGAGGTAGACGAATACGACGAGCTGTCCGTCCTCTCCCTCCTGGAGCAGAAATCGCCGGACCTGGTGGAGCGCCATGTCGAGCATCTGCGCAGCCATGGGATGGCGTCTTCGTACGAGCCCAAGCCTAAGCGCGCGCCGGTCGCCATGTGGGCGCCGGTCGTGGTCAGTGCATGGAACGAGCCAGCCCCGAGTCCGGCGGCAGACACAGCATCGGCGCGGGTTCCCTCCGAGCTGCGCCAGTGGCCGGTGCAGTTGACCCTCCTGCCGGTGCGCGCGCCGTTCCTCCAGGGCGCGGACCTCACCCTGATCGCAGATTGTGTGCCCTTTGCCAACCCCAACATGCACGCGGACTTCATGCGCAATACCGCGATCGCGGTCGGGTGCCCCAAGCTGGATGATGCCCAGGCGTACATCGACAAGCCCGACCATGCCGCATGGCTGGCATACGTGGACAATCGGCTTGCAGGCCAGAACCTCGTGCATGAAAACTGGAATCGGTATGCTATCATCTGGGATATCGCCGTCAACCCACCCTTCCGCCGCCAGGGAGTGGGCAGCCGGCTGATCGAGCAGGCGATCGCATGGGCGCGGGAACGCCATCTGCCCGGCGTAATGCTTGAGACTCAGAATATCAACGTGGCGTCCTGCCGGCTCGACGAACGCTGCGGATTCGTTCTCGGAGGATTTGACAGCTATCTATACCGCGGCATCATGCCTGGAACGAACGAGATCGCCCTGTATTGGTACCTGCCAGTTGGGTGGGAGGCGACCGCTGCAAAGGACCTCTAAGTGACACTCCTGCGCAATCGTCCATATGCCGGTGACGCCGACCTGCCGGCCCTGTTCGCGCTGTGGCCCGCTTGCCGTCCCGCTGCCTGGCAGGCCGACTTCCCCAGCCCTACTGACCTCGCTGAGCTGCTGGCCGCGGAACACGTGGCGCGACGCACGCGGGTGTGGATGGACGACTACGGCAACCTGTGGTTCGATCGGGCGCCCCAGGTTACTGACGACGAGGCGGATGACCTGGTCGCGCGGGGCATCGCCTGCGCTCGCAAGGAGAGACCGGCCGATCAGCCAGGCGAACCGGCCACCCTCGACACCGCATGCCGCACCGAGGACCATGCGCGCATCGCCCTGCTCCGCCGGCACGGCTTCACCGAACAGGCGGTTCGCACCCTGCATTTCGTGCGCTCGCTGGCCGATCCGATCCCGGAACCGCTGCTGCCTGCGGGTTATGTGATCCGGCCCCTTGCAGGCGAGGGGGAAGTTGAGGCGCTGGTCGCACTGCACCGGGCCGCGTTTGGCACCGAACACATGACCGTCGCGGAACGGTTGACCTCCATGCGGTCGCCCGACTATGACCCCAGCCTGGACCTGGTGGCGGTCGCGCCTGATGGCAGCCTGGCCGCCTACTGCTTCTGCGCGATCTACGCGGAAGAGAACCGGCTGAGCGGCCGCAGCGACGGCGTCACCGATCCGGTGGCAACGCACCCTGCCCACCAGGGCCGTGGTCTGGCACGGGCGCTGCTGTGTGCCGGAATGCGGTTACTACAGGCGCGCGGCGCCACGTGCGCTGTCCTGGGCACCAGTAGCGATAATCTCGCCATGCAGGCTGCGGCAAGGGCAGCCGGCTACCGCGTCGAGTCAGAACGAGTCTGGCTGAGTTGGCGCGCCGGTGAATAGTGGGAAGGGTCCCTCACACATTGATGCTCACCGCACCTGACCTTCCAGATGAGAAGATCGCCGCCTGCGTGCAGGATGCCTTTGGGCTGCGCGTCGCGCAAATTGCGTTCCTCCCCCTGGGCGCGGACATGAACACAGCGGTCTATCGCACCGTTGCAGAGGATGGGACACCGTACTTCGTGAAGCTGAGGCGCGGCGACTTCGACGAGGTGGCCGTCTTGCTTCCGAGGTTCCTAAGCGACCGGGGCATCGAGCAGATCACTGCCCCCCTGGCAACCCGTGCAGGACGGTCCTGGGCGGACCTGGCCCCATACAAGGTGATCCTCTACCCGTTCATCGAGGGTCGCAACGGGTACGAGGCCGACCTGACAGATCAGCAGTGGGTCGATCTCGGCGCCGCTCTCCGGCGCATTCATGGCGCAGGAGTGCCCTCGACGCTGGCAGGCCGCATTCCGAAGGAAACGTACTCGCCAAGGTGGCGGAATCGCATCAGGTCGTTCCTGGATTGCATCGAGGATACCGAGTATGCTGACCCTGTCGCCGCGGAGCTCGCCACGATCCTGAGGGCCAGGCGCGCGGAGACCCTGGATCTTGCCGGCCGCGCGGACCGGCTTGCAGGGATGCTCCTGGCAGGCTCACCTATACTCGTCGTGTGTCACTCCGACATCCACGCGGGCAATGTTCTGATCGATACCGGTGGGATGCTCTACATCGTCGATTGGGACCAGCCCATCCTGGCGCCGAAGGAGCGCGACCTGATGTACGCGGGCGGCGGCCAGTTCGCCAACAGACGCACGCCCGAGGAAGAGGAGCGCCTGTTCTATCGGGGTTACGGCCCAGCAGCGGTCGATCCGTTCGCTCTGGCCTATTATCGCTATGAGCGCATCGTCGAAGACATCGCGGTCTTCTGCGAGCAGCTCTTGCTCAGCGATGAGGGCGGCGCAGATCGCGAGCAGTCGCTGCGCTATCTGGAATCGAACTTCTTGCCCGGCAACACGATCGATATAGCCTGCAACGCGGACCGAACGGGCATCTGGACCTGACCAAGGGTGTTCAAGAATGGCAAAGAAACCGAATTACTACGTTGTCTGGCGCGGATACCAGCCAGGGATCTATGCGACCTGGGCCGAATGCTCCGCCCAGACAGACGGATTTTCGGGGGCAGAATACAAGGCTTTCGATACCCGTGAGCTGGCTGAAGAGGCCTTCCGGCTGCCGCGCAGCGAATTCATGGCTCGCCACCCGGAGCTGGCCCAGGCCCGCGAGGAGAAACGATTGCGCCGGAGAGAGCTACCCCTAACCGGCGGTCCGGTTCGGGACAGCTACGCGGTCGACGCGGCCTGCAGCGGGAATCCCGGCCCCCTGGAATACCGGTGCGTGCATGTCGCCACGGGCGCCGAGCTCTTCAGGCAGGGCCCATTCGCCAACGGCACCAACAACATCGGCGAATTCCTGGCCATCGTCCACGCGCTGGCGCTCTTCAAGAAGCGCGGGGTTCGGACCACGGTCTACTCAGACTCGGGGACTGCCATCGCCTGGGTAAGGCGCAAGACCTGCCGCACCAAACTGGCGCCGGACGAGCAGAATGCGCCGCTCTTCGAGCTGATCGCCCGCGCCGAGGCCTGGCTGCACAACAACGAAACTGACAGCCAGATCCTCAAGTGGAAGACCGAGGACTGGGGCGAGATCCCCGCGGACTTCGGCCGCAAGGGCTGAAGGTCACCGGCCGCGTCCCAATTCCGCGGCCTCCGGCCGTTCCTTGTAGAACTCATCCAGCGGATAGCAGCCCGACACCCAGCCCTTGCGCGGAGCAGTCGTGCAATCGCTGAAGGTGCGGCAGATGCGCTTCCGCTGCAGCGGCTGGCCCGCCAGTACATCTGCGGCCATCTCAGGATATGAGAGAACCATCCGGCCCAATCCTGCGAAGTCCACCATGCCCCGGCGCACGATGGCCTGGGCCACGTTCGGGAGCCATTCCTGGAGATAAGTGAGCCCTGAGCCGACGACCAGCAGCTCGGGACGATGCGCCTTGAGCTGCGCTGCAACCGAGACCTGTCGTGCGACGCCCATCAGGGGATCTTCCGGAGGCCCGTATGCGTCGGACGGCGGGAACAGGGCTGGTCGCTGGATGTGCGGGCAGTAGTAGGGGCTGCCGCCAGTGACGCAGAGCAAAGAAATCCCAAGGCCGGCGAGCAGATCCAGGAATGCGAACGGCTCGCTCAGGTCAATGCCAAGGCCCGTGCCGTCGCCGCCAAACGCATAGCGGTACGCGTGGGCAACATCGCACGCTTTCAGCGTGCTTACCAGACGTCGCACGCTTTCAGCGTGTATACCAGGGTCGCCCCTGCTACCTTCTTCCTTCTGCCCCGCTTGCGCTCGATCCCCCGCATCGCCATCGCGCCAGTCTGGCATGCCGGTTCCATCCGGCCCGGGCTTGAACGGCATGAAATCGAACGCGCTGAGGCGCACGCCGATCATCAGGCCCGGAGCTGCCGCGCGGATGGCAGCCACGACCTCGCGCAGGAAGCGCGTCCGGTTCTCGAAGTTGCCGCCATAAGGCCCGGGCCGGTCCAAGGCGCTCAGAAACTCATGCCCCAGGTAGCCGTGACAATGCTTGACATCCACGAATGCGAAGCCGGCGCGCTGGGCCAGGCGTGCGGCTCTCGCAAAGTCATCCACGAGCCGGGCGATCTCTCCGTCGCTGAGCAACGGATAATCCCCTGGGATGCCGAATTTCCTATCCAGCCACGGGTGACGATAGAGGATGACAGGCTCCAGCCTTGGTCCGCTGGGTCGCGAGAACCGGCCGGAATGGGTGAGCTGCAGACCGATCAGCAGATCGGCACTGGACCAGTGCACCTCATGCTCGGCCACGAGCGCCTGCCGCAGGCTGGCCAGCTCGCCCAGGTTGGCCTCGTTGATAAGCAGTTGGTTGGGATTGGCCCGGCCGTCGTGGCGCACCGCCACCGCCTCCCCGCCCCAGATCAGCTTCGCGCCGCTCGCGCCGAACCGGCGCCAGCGCCGCAGCGTCAGCTCGCTCGGGCGGCCATCAGGGGTCCCGTCCCAGCCTTCCATCGGCAAGATCGCGAAACGGTTGCCGATGACGGCGCTGCCGCGCAGGTGATACGGCCGCGCCAGCGGTGCGCCAGGACCTGCCTCAACCTTGTCGTCGAACGGCAGGCGGGCTCCGATCTCCTCCAGATGTCCGGCAAACTCGGACGGTGTCTTCAATGCTGCCACGCGGCGATAGCGAGCCATGTCACTCTCCTCAAGACAGGCGGCGCAGGTGAAAGCCGCCGTCGACGTTGATCACTTCCCCGGTGGAAAACGGAAGGCGGCCGGCCGCGAGCATTTGCACGGCCATCGCAACGTCCTCGGGCCGGCCCCAGCGCCGGAACGGGGTCAACCCCGCGTCAATCAGCCGGTCGTACTTCTCCCGCACGGTAGGGGCGCTCGTCATATCGGTCGCGATGATGCCTGGCCGGACCTCGTAGACGTTGATGCCATACTCGGCCAGGCGATCGGCATAGAGCCGGGTCATCATGCCGACGCCTGCCTTTGAAAGGCAGTATTCCGCGCGGTTCGTGCTGCTTGTGTACGCGCTCATCGAGCCGATATTGATGATGGCACGTATCACGGCGCGGCGCGGGGCGCCGCGCTCCTCTGGAGGCGCCGCCACCATTGCCTTGGCCACCAGCTGGGTGAGAAAGAACGGGCCCTTCAGGTTGACCGCCATCACCTCATCGTAGCTGGCCTCGGTGGCCTGAAGCAGGTCGACCCGCTGGCGCGGGCCCATCCCCGCATTGTTCACCAGGAGATCGATCTGTCCGTAGCAGGACAGGGTCTCGCGCACCAGGTCCTCCCGGCCGGCCGCGCTCCCGATGTCAGCGCGGATCGCCACCCCCTGCCCGCCCGCAGCGTGTACCTGGGCCACCGTCTCGGCTGCAGCCTCGGGACTCGCATGGTAGTTGACGACAACCGACCAGCCATCCTCCGCCAGGGCGACCGCAATGGCGCGGCCGATTCCCCGGCTCGCCCCGGTCACCAACGCCACGCGCTCATCCACCGCCATCGAACCCCCCTGTAAGGGCGACGTCGCACGCTATCAGCGTGCTTACCAGGGTCGCCCAATCGTCAATCTTCAATCCTCAATCGTCATCGCCTTGCTCAACGCTTCGAGGAAAAAGTAGTCGCCCCACATGACGCTCTCATCTACGCCCAAGCCCTTGCGCTGGTGATAGGTGCCGTGTTTCAGGATGCCCTCCCAACCCGGCGTCTCAATGGCCAGGAATTCGGGGCCCGTCAGCGTATGGAGGATGCGATGAGCGTAGTCCCGGTAACGCGCGGCGCGGGCCCCGTCGCCGGTAAGCGCAGCCAGATCCAGCATCCCGCTGGCCGCGATCGCGGCAGCCGAGCTCTCGTAAGGCAGCGCTGGCTCCGGCTCATCCCAGTCATTGGGCGGCACACCGCTGCCAGGGGTGTGCTCGATGTAGAAATCGGCGCACGCCAAAGCCATACAGTGCCCAGGCCTGCCCGCGCGCCCACGCCGAGTCCCCGCGCCAGCCCTGGTGCGTGCTCTGGCGTAGGAACTCACCGGTGGCGGTATCGAAGATGCCTTCGTGCGCGGTGCTGCCGTCCCCCCGCACCAGCGTGCGCCGCGTGGTCAGGCAGTGCTGCGTCGCGATCCGCAACAGGCCGGCATCGCCGGTCTGTTGTGCGGCATAGAAGATGATGCCGACATTCATCATTATGTCAATAAATAGGCTCTCGTCAGCCACAAAGGAGCGGAGGTAGCGGCCCCGCTCCTTGAAGCGCAGGGACAGCGTGCGGCCTGCCTCGATCACGACCGCGTTGATTGCCTCATCGTGCGCCAGGTCGTACCAGCGTTTCCAGGTGGACCAGAAGAGAAATCCCAGGTCGTGGACGGTCCGGTCGGTGACGCGGTGTTCGATCAGCCGCGAGTAGTGTTCGGCCTTTTCCCGCCAGTATGGATCGCCGGTGTGCCCGTGGAGCAGCCAGAGCTGCCCACCGAGGAAGCCCTCGCACCAGTTTGTCCAGGCCTCGCCGCCGTGCAGCCATTTGCCCCCGACCGTGTAGATCGGAAAAGAATCCGGGTGAGACTCGATCAGGCGGCGCAATTGGACAGCTGCGAAATCCATGGCCCGCGCATAACGCTCCCTGCTGTCTGTCGTCATATTCTATCCCTCCGTGATCCGGACACCTGACGCGTTATCCAGGACCAGCGCCGGCCCTTCCTGGTCGGCGATTTCGACATCCTCCAGCCGCAGACCCCGCACGTTGCGCACGTGCAGTCCCGCACCCTGCATTAATTCCATGTCGTCGGCCATCTCCGGGTAGCCCGGCTCAGCATCGCGCGCCATCGAGATGGTGACATCGTGGAGCGACACGTCCTCCACCGGCATCTCCGGCAGCCCGGCCACGAAGCCGGCTGCCAGCTTCACCTCGCGTGCGGTGATGTGGCTCAGTGAGATGCGCCGGACCTGCGGCGTTCCGGCAGTCACGGGATGAGGCTGCCGATCCGAAACAACCTTATCGCCCCAGGCGCCGCAAGCATAATACAGGTTCACTGTGAAAGGACATAGCACGTCGACCATGATGACGTTGGTCACGCGGATATCCTCCACCACCCCACCTCGGCCGCGCCGCGACTTGAGCCTGATCCCGCGGTCGGTGGACTCAAAGATGCAGTTCGAGACGACGATGTTTCGGATGCCACCGGACATCTCGCTGCCGATCACCACGGCGCCGTGCCCATGCACCATCGTGCAGTTGGTAATGGTGATGTTCTCACAGGGTGCGCGCTTGCCGATGTCCTCTGCTTCTGTGCCGGACTTGATCGCGATGCAATCGTCGCCGACGTCGATATGGCAGTTGGAGATGTGGACATTGGCGCACGAGTCCGGGTTGATGCCGTCCGTATTGGGCGAGTCGGGAGGATTGGCGATAGTCACTTTGTCGATCGTGACGTTGTGACAGCGCACCGGGTTGATCGTCCAGCTCGGCGAACGGGTCAGGGTGAGCCCTTCGATCAGGACGTTATCGCAATCGACGAACGAGATCAAACGCGGGCGAGGATATCTCAGAGCGCGCCCACCCGGCTCACGGAATCTCTGCCACCAGGCTTCCCCGCGGCCGTCCACCGTGCCTCGTCCCACAACGGCAATGCCCTCCAGGCAGGAACCTCCGATCAGCGGTGCATGCGTCTCCTGCTCCACACCCTCCCACCGGCTGCGCACCGGCGGGTAATCGGCCGGATCTTCGCTTCCCAGCAGAATTGCGCCGGCCTCAAGATGCAGGGTCACGTGGCTCCGGAGGGTGAGGCTGCCGGTGACAAACGCGCCCGGAGGAAAACTGACGGTTCCGCCGCCGGCCGAGCTGCAGGCCTCGATGGCCAACTGAATGGTGCGCGTGTCCAGGGTCCGTCCATCCCCGGCCGCGCCGAAGTCATAAACATCCACCACGGCTCACCGTGCTCCTTGCCCGAACCCAACGCCCGTGTCCCGTTGGCCCGCCGCCTCGCTCGCGTCAATCTCTACCGAGGCCAGGATGAATGCGGCCACACCCTTGGGCTCATCGGTGACCACCGGCTCGCCGGTGTAATACTCATAGCTGCCGTCGCGGTACGGATCACCGCCCAACCCGGCCGTGCCGCAGGTCCCGTGCAAGTGGATCTCGCCCCGATCGTCCGCCCCGACAAAATGGTCGACGATCTGCCGGTAGCTCATCCGAGCCGTGTCCAGCCAGCAGCCCGGCAGCCGGCCGGTGCGCGCACCCTTTGCCATCGCGTAGACGATCATGCACGCGCCGGAGGCCTCTAAGTAATTGCCCGGCCGGTTTCCCTGATCGAGCACCTGGCGCCAGAGGCCGGTCGGGCGATCCTGCACTGCGAGCAGCCCGTCCATCGCGCGTGCCAGGATGCCGGCGATGATGTCGTAACCAGGGTGGTGCCTGGGCAGGTAGTCCAGCACATCCACGAGCCCCATGACGAACCACCCCATTGCGCGACACCAGATATGCGGCGACCGGCCGGTGAGCGGGTCCGACCACCGCTGCTGCCGGCTTTCATCCCATGCATGGTGAAGCAGGCCCGTCGCCGGGTCGCGGGTGAGTTCCTCGATGGTAACGATCTGGTGCACGACGTCATCGAACGCGGCCGGCTCATCGAAGGTCGCAGCGTACTCGGCATAAAACGGGCATGCCATGTAGATTCCATCGAGCCACATCTGGTACGGGTAGATCAACTTGTGCCAGAAGCCGCCCCCGCGGGTGCGCGGTTGTAGGTGTAGTTGTGTCACCAGAAGAGCAATTGCCCTTCGAAGGGCAATTGCCCTCCGGTGCTGTTCCTCGCCGCTGGCCCGGTAGACTCCGAACAGAACCCGGCCGGGCATCACCTGGTCGAGGTTGTAGTCAGTCACCTGGTAGGTGGCGACATTGCCGCCTCCATCGACGAAACGTCCCGCGTAGTCTAGCACCGCCTGCCAGTACCTGGCGCCCGTCTGCCCATCGGAGTGGTCTACTGCCCACTGCCCCGCCTGTTCGATGGCGCGCATCAGGAACCCGTCCTCGTAGCGCCAGCGCATGAGCGAGACAGGATATCGCCGGAGCATCGAATCCGCCATGCGGACCGACCAAGTCAAATCATCCGGTTCGGGCATGGGCGGCTCCATTCACTCGTGGCGGCAAGCGGTCCTCACGGCAGCCAGCTGTCATACAGCGGGTGATCCTGACCAACAGGCAGATCGATGGCAGCGTTCGTTCGCGCCGAAGCATAGATCGCGGTCAGCAGCTCGATCGTCCGCCGCGCGTCAGCCAGTGTCACCGGCAGCTCCGCGCCGGTCGTCAGGGCCTTGCCGAAGCGCGCAAACTGGCCCTCGAAGCCCTCGGGCCCGGCCTCAAACGACGCGAGCGCAGCATCCATCTGCGCTGCCGCCTCGGGCGTGTCCGCGACGAATTGCCAGGGTTCGCCCGTATTCTTATCATACGGGGCCAGGTTGCTCTCCGCGACCAGGTTGGCAAAGCAATAGCGCTGTCTCGATATCTCCGCACTCGATCCCAGCGTTACGGACACCGACGCCAGCGCACCGTTGACCATCTGCAAAGATACGGATCCACAGTCTTCAGTCTCGATCGGATTGACCAGGATCGCGGTGCGCGCGAAGACGCTGCGGGCCGGACCGAGCACCATCATGAGCAGATCCAGGAAGTGGATCGCGTGCCCGGTCATGCAGCCGCCCAGCTCCGTCCGCCAGCGGCCGCGCCACGGCACATCGTAGTACGCGGCGCGCCTTCGCCAGGCAACTTCGATCGTGCCGAGGTAGGGACGCCCCGCAATGCCCTGCTCCATCAGGTGGCACAGCTTCTGCATCCCCGCGCCGAAGCGGTAGTTAAAGATGGGCATCACGCGGCGGCCGGAGCGCTGCTCTGCCTCCGCTAGCCGGTCCATGTCCGCGAGAGACGCACTCAAGGGCTTCTCGCAGACCGCATGCTTGCCCGCTGCCAGGACCTGCAGGATATGCGCGACATGGAGATCCGGCGGCGTACAGATATCGATGACGTCCACGCCATCGCTGCCGCACAGCTCATCCAACGATGTGATGACCTGGGGCACGCAGAACGCTTCCGCCAGGCTGGTCGCCCGGGCCCGGTCGATATCGCAAATCGCAGCGATCTCAAACAAATCTGGCAGCGCCCGATAGGCATTCAGGTGGGACCGGCCGATACCTCCACCGACCACGGCCACGCGGATCCTGGAGCCCTTCTCAATGCCCGAGGCCCGAGTCGACGGCGCGTAAAGATCCGTTGTCATCGCAGGTGCCCCAGTCTGGCCGCCTTCGCTTCGGCCTGCAGAGCCAGTTCCGATGCCAGGAAGCAATGTGCATGTGTCATGGCTGTCTCCGTGCGGTTTCGGATATCCTCGATCAGCCGCCGCCCATATGTCAGCGCCACATCCCGGCAGTCGATGTGCTGCGTTCTCTCTCCATCCACTACGAACAGGTGATCGCCTCCGGGACGCCCCGCGATATCGCAATATTTGCGTGCCTCGATGTACCCGTTCGTCCCGAGGATGAACAGCCGCCCGTCGCCCCAGGTTCCGAGCCCGTCGGGGGTGAACCAATCCAATCGCACATAGCCGAGGCCGCCGTTGCCGCGCACGAGCGCGTCGCCGAAATCCTCGAACTCCGGGTACTCGGGGTGATGCAGGTTGCCGATCTGCGATGCAACGATCTCCGCGCTGTCAGAACCGGTGTAGAAGAGAACCTGGTCGAACTGGTGCGAACCGATGTCCACCAGGATGCCGCCGTACTTCTCGCGCTCGAAGTACCAGGCAGGACGAGTCGAGAACCGGCGATGGTGGGGCGCCAGGATCACCACCTGGAGCACCTTGCCAATGGCGCCGTCCTGCACCAACTCTCCCGCCTTGACCGCCGCGCGCACGTGAAACCGCTCGCTGAAGTCCACGGAGTAGATGCGCCCGGTCTCCGCGTGCACCCTGCGCACTTCATCGAGCTGGGCAAAGGTCGTCATGCCGGGCTTGTCGGTCATGTAGTCCTTGCCGTGCTCCATCGCGCGGATGCCGAGCGGCGCGCGCTCGCACGGTATGCCCGCGTTGATGACGAGCTCGATGCTCGGATCCTCCAGGATCTCTTCAGCGCTTGCCGCGCATGCGGCCTGCGGATACACCTTGCCATAGGCCGAGGCCAGCTCCGGCTCGACGGCATAGTATGAAACCAGCTGCGCACCCGCGTCCAACAGGATGTCAGTCTGTCCGTAGATGTGGCCATGGTTCAAGCCGATGGCCGCAAATCGCAGGGGTTGTTCTGATGCCACTCTTCCCTCCCTCCCAAGAAAAATGCTGATTGACTGCCGGCGTCAAGCCCTGATACTCAAGTCAAGCACGATCTGAACTGCCTCCCCATCTTCTCGTCCGGTGTGTTCCCCGTGAAGGCCATACCGGACCAGGATCTGATCCTCGCCGGGATACTCCACAACCCCCGGCGTCGAAGCCTCAACCCGGACCTCCAAACCTGGCAGCTGCCAATGGTCGGGAGTCACGCTGGCCTCCGGGGCCCCGTGACCTCGCGACACACCAGGACATGCGATGAGGAAAGACACGGGTCCAAGGCTCGTGACCGCTAGCCTGTGGGGACTGGCAACCGCATCCACGGGGCGCACGACCATGAGACGCACGGAGCCCGCGTCCTGCTCCGGGGCCGCGTGCGGTACATGCCAATGGATCGTTGCGGGATGAAACTGGCCCTGGCCAATGTCCCGCAAGGAGGTGGCCTCCGC
>CAYLZG010000031.1:19673-31439 GCA_964387985.1 uncultured Anaerolineales bacterium
CGGTCATAACCCGCTCGGCCAACCAGGCCGTCGCCTTACGGGGGGGACCATCGGCAAGAAGGTGCTCGACGCAGCGCTCGCCCTGAAAGGACCTGAAATGAACGGCCGCATCTGCGGGCACGCGCGGTGCACGGATGGCAACCATCGGGCCAAAGCAGAAGTCGCCGGCATGCCCGAGCGGAGCGTTCAGCCCGGGAAACGGGGCGTCCTCCCGTCCGGTGACCAGCCAGATGTACTCGCCGAGCAGGGCCACGTAGCGGCGCATGTCCATCCCGTAGGAGCGGTCATAAGGGCCAGCCACGTTCTTCAAGCCCGCATGGTAGAACTGCGCGATGTCCCGCCAGAGCGCCTCTTCAATCTCCGCGCCCCACTGCCGAAGAAGAGGCGATGAGCAATATGCCTGCCACAGGCCGAGCGCATAGATGTCGGTCCCGTAGTAGGTGGGTGAGTTGTACTCCTCGAACGCGCCGTGCAGCTCGAACAGGCGGTGCACTTCGCGGCCCATCTCCTCGCCGGCCTCGATCCAGCTGCGCTCGCCCATGCGATCGCCTGCGTACACCAGCATCTGCGCCTGCATCAGCGCGATGTTGGTGTAGCGCGCAGTCAGCCCTCGCGCGAGCGTTCCCTCGACGGCTCTCCGGATGGCGATGTCGATCCTCTCGACCAGCGACCGCGGCAGCATCTTCTCGAATTCGCTCAGGATCACTGAAATCGCGGTGATGATGAACTCCCGCCAGTTAGGGTCGTAGTGTTTCCACTCAACGGCCGGCTCAGGCGGGTGCGGCTCTTCCGGCGCGCGGTAGAAAGTGCCATGGTACACCTTGTCCGGCTCGTCGAACTGCCAGGCCAGGACCGCCTCCAGTGCCTGCACCGCGCGCCCGGCGTCGCCGGTCCGGCCGCGCACCAACAGCCCCAACGCGTACCACGTGCTCTCGCGCACGATGTGGTAATCCTCGTGCGTGCTCCCATCCCAATCTGCCACCTCGCCCATGCCCCATAGAAGGCCGCGCGCCGCATCCCAGTAGTGGTCCATCCAGGCGACCGAGCGTTCCAACAGGTCCCTGGCCTCGGGCGCCAGATCTTCGGGCCGCACTGCCATCGCTGTCACTCCTTTGGCGCAGGCAGGGATTCGAAGTCGGGCACGTCCACCAGGTGCACCTGGCCGTAGCCATCCGGGTCAGCGGTGTACAACACCTGCCTGCCGTCGGGACTGAAAGCCGGGTGCACGTGCACGATCTGCACGTGGAACGAGCCGCGATGGTACGCCAGGAGGCGCGGCCCTTCGAACCGGCCTGCGTTGAAGCGCCAAAGCAGCAGATAAGGCTCCTCCGCGTTGCTGTCGCCCACGATCAGGTCCAGGGCATTGGAGCTGAAATGCCACGAGTGCTTGACCGGGAAGGGCGCCTCCACCTGCTCGGTGTTGTCATAGCGAATGCTGCCATAGATCGTCTGATCCCCGCGACGCCCGTGATAGCCGATGTGGAGGCCGTCCTTGAACCAGTACTCGTGGCCGACTTGTTCGTTCTCCGCTGTGGGGCGAACCTTCCACGCCTGGCCGGTCGTCATGTCGAGCGCCCAGATCCGGTTGTCCACCAGGTGCCACGGTCCTTCATGGCAGAACGTAAGCAGGTGAGGCTGCGTGGGCGACGTATTGATGTGGCCGATCCACGACCGCTCCTCCCACATCACGTCGGCCTGTCCCGTGTCGACCGACACGCGGATCACGCGCGAGAGCGGATGCGCCTCCCAGTATTCCTGGAAGCCGATGTACCCGTGATCCATGTTAACCCTGAAGCGGTGCGACAGGTCCTCCACCAGCGCGCTCATCACAAAACGCCCATCTGCGGTGGCGTTGGTCATCGAGGTGGTGAAGCCATCCGGCGCCCGATAGAGCTCCCGGACAGCGTAGGTTTGGAGGTTCACGGCCAGCAGCATCCGGTTGGCCCACAGATACGCCTCTTCACGGACCGGGTTCTTGCTGGTGTCCAGCAGGGTCGGCTTGCGGATCAGGTCCGGCAGGTCGGTGAGCTGGGTCAGGCTGCCATCCAGGAGATCCACCCCGTACAGGTTCGTGTGGTTGCCGCGATCCGAGCCGATGAGCAGCTTCTTACCGCCCGCATACCACCCGCGATTCGTGAAGTAGAGATGGTGGCTGTGACACTTATAGCTGGTCAGTTGCGTGATCCTTGCCCCAGAGACAGGATCGTTGAACTGCCGCCATTCGGCAGGCGATGTTTGTCCGGTTGTCATGCTAGCTCCTTGGCGTCCTCACGCCTTCGCGATGATGACGATGTAGCGCAACGGCGTGTCGTCCACGTTGGACAGGCCGTGCTCTACGCTTGCATCGAGAATGACGGCCTCATTGGCGCCGATCTCGTGTCGCTCGCCGCCAACTTCAACCGCGCCGCGACCCTCCAGAATGTAGAGTGCCTCGACCGCATCATGCGTATGCGGCGGGTGAGAGCGCGTGCCCGGCTCGATCTCCGAGATGTGCATGCGCAGCTTCTCGGAATCAAGGCCGGTTTCGACCAGGCACCTGGCCAGCCCCTTGGCCTGGCGTGCTGCTAATGGCATTATTTCCCTTCCTTTTCCAGACAGGCGATCAGGTCGCGCAGCTCGGCCGCCGAAGCCACCGTGAAGCGCGGGACCTCGTCGGGCGCAGCAGGCCGCGTGCGCCGCCGGTCATTCAGGTGAAAGAAGATCGAGATCAGGCCGAGCCGGTTGGCCCCGGCAATGTCCCGTTCCAGGTTGTTGCCCACCATGGCCACGCGGGTGTAGTCTGCCTCACGTATCGCCAGCGCATCCAACGCGGCGCGGAAGAGCGCTGGGTCGGGCTTGCTCGCGCCAACGACCTCCGAGATGGCCAGCACGTCAAACAATTCGCGAAGGCCGTGTTGCCTCAGCACGTTCTCAGGCGTACCCGGCCGGCTGTCGGCCACGAGCGCCAGCCGGTATCCTGCGGCCTTGAAGGCACGCAGCGCCTCCGCCATCCCCGGCGCCAGCTCAGCCCGCAGCGTCGTACCTCCCGGATCCTTAACCTCCGTCTCCTCGACCATGATCGTGTCCCCAAGATCGAACAGCAGCGCTGCCAGACCCGCGCGATGCGCCGGAGCACTATGCACTGCCGTCATAACGGTCTCTCATACCGGTAGGCGTCCTGGATTCGCTGGAAGGTCGCTCCCGCCAAGGCTGCGGACGCAGCCTCCTGTTCCCATGCTTCGACCGCTTCAACCTCGGACAGATGAATCAGCTCGTCCAGCAACGCTGCAGCTGAATCGTAGCTGCTCGTCTGGTGGTTGCTGAGCATCTCGAACAACTGGATCGACCGGTCGCCGGTCTTGAAGGCCAGCAGCTCACGTTCCATCTCCAGCCAATCCGGCAGGATGCACTCGAGCATGATCTTCAGCGGCAGAGAGCCCACGCGCAGCGGCTGGATGCCCTTCTGGTTGACGATCGCGGGCACTTCGACGACAACGTCGTCCGGAAGACCGGTCAGAGCCCCGCGGTTGGGCACGTTGACCTGGAAACAGCCCTCCCGGTTGTTGGTCAGCCCATCCATGATGGGAACCTGCTGCTCGTGCGTCTTCTGTGTGCCCACGAGTTGCGGCAGATCTGCCTTGGGGTCGTCTGCCCAGCGTTGGTATTCCTGGAGGCGCTCTTCGAGTTGGGACACGAAGAAAGGACGCGCCAGGTGTGTATCCGGTCCGCCCCACGGCTCGCCGAACCAACGCTTCTTGGCAGCGATGTCGGTGTGATACCACCACCACTGGCGATGCCGGACGGTGTCACCGATCGGGAACAGCCCAAACATGTGGTACTGGTGCACGGCGCCTCGCGACATCTGGACGTCGTGGGTGCGCTCAGCAACATGCGTGCGCCAGTACTCTTCTCCCCTGGTCGCAATCCATTCGTCGATCAGCGGATAAGCATCCTCGCCCTCGTAGATGAAATGCGTCAGCCAGATGTTATGGTTGACACCCGGCGCTTGCCAGGTCACCCCGGCCGGATCGATCCCGATGGTGCGGGCGATCTCCTCATAGTGGTAGTGACCGTGACACAGCCCGCACACCTTGATGCCGGTCTCGCGGGTCATCAAGGTGCAGCCGTCAAACACCGGGTTCCCGGACTGGATCAGCCATGCATCGGGGCAGATGCGCTCCATGTCGCGGGCTACGTCCAGCATCAGGCGCAGTTGGTGGTAGGCGCCGAAGCTGCCGGAATGATAGTAGCCATATTTCTCCGTGGCCACGTCGCGCATCCTGGCTTCGACCACATGACCGAGCACATACGCGGTGTTCACGACGAAGTCGGCATCCTGCAGCGCGGCCTCGCGCTCGGTCGTTGCGGCGAACGTCAGGTCCGCCCCCAGCTGGCCCGCGTACCTGGCGCCTAGCTTATGAATCACGCCCAGGCGTGATTCATCGATGTCCATGAAGGTGATATGGCTGCCGGCCAGGCTCTCCGTCAGGCAGATATCCTTGACAAGGCCCAACGAAAACTGGGCGCTTCCCGCGCCGATGATGCCGATCTTGATCGCCTTGCCCATGGTTGCGCTCCTCATCCGGTCCGATCGACTTCGAATACGAAGACAGCCAGCGGCTCCTGGGACGTATTCTCCAGGCCATGCTCCCAGCCGGGCTTGTTAAGAATCACGTCGCCGGTCTTCACCCCGCGTGTTTCGCCGTTCACCGCCATCATGCCGCGCCCCGACAAGATCACGTAGACCTCCTCGTTCTCGCCATGCCGGTGAACTCCGATGGAGGCCCCCGGCTCAAGCTCGACGTAGTTGATGAACTTGAGTGGCGTGTCGAAGTCTGGCTTGTCGAAGACGCGGGCGTTCTTGCCGAGCCCTTCGCCATGGTGGATGGATTGCACCCTGAAGGGCGCTTCGAGGAAATTCCGGACGATCATCGCATCCCTCTCACAAACTGGCCAAAGGTGTCGATGCAGGTTTTTCGCCATTCACGCGCATTTTCAAGCTGCAACTCAAGCCGGCGGCTGACGTGCTCGTGGCGCTCGGGATCAACCTGGCCCCGCAAGCCCTGCCAGATATGGCACATCCGCTCGACCCAGGCCACGCCGGCATCATAACGATGCTGCAGTTCCTGCCAGAGCGTCCTGCCGGATCGCATCACGTGGTCCCACGGCACATGGTGAAACCAGAGCAGGAGTTCCTCGGGGCAGGTGGCCATGTCATCGAACTGCCCGCGAAGAGGCTCATGATACTGCCCCACTGCACCGCTCCCGCCACTGCTGCGGTCGAAGCCCAGGCCCTCCACATCCGCACGATGGAAGTACACATTGTTCCAGTCCATCCGCGGCGCGGCGTTGAAGCCGGGGTCGGGGCCGTAGTGATGTCCCTCCTGCATCAGGTGGTGCAGGCCGAGAGGCGTCATGTAATTGATGCACGCCTCCCAGGAACCCAGCATGATCTCCTCAATGGCGTCCCGCGCGGACGCGGACGCGCCCGCTGCCACCAGAGGCGCGCCGCTTGACCCGGAACCGGTCAGCTCACTCTCCGTACCTGGAGGGCGGCCGCCCGACCAGGTCATGCAAATCCACTCACGCGCAATCGCCTCTGCGCTCAGCCGGTGGTCCCAGGCCAGGCGGCCGAAGGCATACCAGTTGGCCTGGGCGAAGTGGTGGCCGCACCAGTTGCGATCGGAGCCGGTGTTCGCGACGCCGATGATGCACGAATCTCCATGGCCATACAGCGAACCATCCACGGCCCGGGCAACGGAGGAACCGGCGCCCAAGGCATAGGTGTCTGCGTCCAGCGCCTCTTTCCACATGCCGCCGAGGTAGACCAGGTGCACCGATTGCCCGAGATACTCCTGGGTGATCTGCACCTCCAGCGCGAGCGGCGTCTTCTTCATCGCACCGAAGAGAGGGTGGAACGGTTCCCGCGGCTGGAAGTCGATTGGGCCGTTCTTCGCCTGCACGAAGACGTTGGGCCGGAACTTCCCATCCAGGGGTGCGAACTCCTTGTACGCGCATTTGGCCCTGTCCGCGTCGACGTTTACGTCATAGACAAAGGCGCGCCAGAGCACGATGCCGCCATAGGGCGCCAGCGCATCCGCGAGCATATTTGCGCCGTCATCGTGGTTTGCGCCGTAATCCTGCGGGCCCGATCTTCCCTCGGAGTTCGCCTTGACCTGGAAGCCGCCGAAATCCGGGATCAGTCGATAGATTTCGCCAGCCTTGCGCCGCCACCATGCCGCCACAGACCCATCGCGCGGGTCGCTTGTATCCAGCTCGCCAAGCCGGATCGGCGCAGCGAAATCCGGCGACAGGTAGATCCGGACGCCGTAAGGGCGCAGCACATCGGCCAGGGCAGCCGTCTTCTCAAGGTATTCGGCCGCGAGGCTCCTGGCGCCTGCATTAACGTTTGCCAGGCACGAGCCATTGATGCCGGTGGAGGCGCACGCACGGCCATAGTCGTGGTACCGCGGATCGATCTTTCCCGGCAGCTCATCCCAGCGCCACAGCGACCGCCCCGCATAACCGCGCTCGATGGTGCCGTTGAGATTGTCCCAGTGCGTGAGGATGCGCCTGCGAATGAGGGGACGGCTGGCGACGTCGAGGTCGCGTATGTCCTGGCGCGTCTGGAGCAGTCGCAAAAGGTGGAATGTGCCGGTCAGGATGGCCGACCCGGTGTTGCCCGCGACAACGATCCACCGGTTGTCCCCGGCCCTGTGCGAGCGGATCAGGTGGCCTTCCTGGCCCAGCAGGTCGCGCTCAGCCTCCGAGATGGCTACGCCCTCGGCTGCGAGTTCCCCAACGGTGCCCACAAGGAGGGCATTGCCGCACGCCTTCAGCGTGCTTACAAGGCCAGACGGGCGCGGGGCAAACGGAACGGGGTCTCCGAGCAGGCCGGGCAGCGCCCGCGCCAACTCATCACGAATGATCGCGGAGGTTGGTCCCGTCCCACACACCGCCACGCTGCGGATCGCGTCGCGGTATTGCAGCAGCCGTTCCGGGTCGTCCACCTTCCGGTATCGCAGCCACAGTTCGTATCCATCTTCGCCGTTCATGGTATCGACCCTCGCGCTCCTCATCGCTCGGACTCAGGCGCGGACTCGTCCGCCAGCCAGAGCGGAAACGACCTGCCTCGTGCGCGCAGTTGGCTGGCATACAGGAAGCGATACGCGTCATGCAGGTAGTACTGCCCGAATCGCTTGGCCGGCAAGGCGTCCATCAGCCGGTCGACGATCGTGCGCGCCATGCCTTCATCCAACCCTGACTCAGGCTCGTAGTCAAAGTAGATCGCTATGTCCTGTTCGCGCGGGTCGTTCACGCGCCTGACGCCAAACCTGCCTGGGTCCGCGTGAACCGGCGAATAGCGTTCCAGCACAAACACGCCCGGCGATGCCGAGTGCATCACGTCCTGGTGTGCATAAAGAAAGTTGACCGTTTCCTGCGCATCTTCCATGGTTTCCGTCGGAAAGCCAAAGAAGAAAAACGCATGATTCCAGATGCCTGCTTGCGCGGTCGCCCGCAGGACGCGACTCATGGTGTCCCGCCGCGTGCCCTTGACCATGTGCCGGATGATCCGCTCCGACGCTGTCTCAAGGCCGAAAAGCAGCATTCGGCATCCGCCGGCAGCCATGCTTCCCAGCAGCTGCTCCGTCAGCCCGGGCTCCAGCCGCGCGCACCCGCACCACTCGACCGGTGCACCTTGTGCTGCAAGTTCCTCTGACATCAGGCGCAGCGTGCGCGGGGGGATGGCTTCGTCGGCGAAGAAGATATGGCGCACGCCGTATTTCGCGCGCAGTTCGTTGATCTGCGCCAGGACCTGCTCGACCGGCAGCGCGTGGAATCCCTGTTCCGCGCCATATCCTACGTTGCAGAACGCGCAGCGGCCATGGTAACAGCCATGCGCCGTGATGAGCGGCAGCACCAGCTCAGGCGCCAGGTACCGGCCCAGCGGCAAGCCATCGAAGTCGGGAACAGGGAATTTCGCATCCTGTCGCACGCCTTCAGCGTGCTCACCGGGGTCGCCCCTACGCTCGGGATCCCGCGACTCGCCTCCCCAGCCGGCCTCCCCCTCGTTCACGCGAATCCGATCTACATCGCGCCAGACCAGGTTCGGCACCTGCGCCAGCCCGCCGCGCCCCCCCAAAGCTTCTACCAGCCTCACCACAGGCGCACCCCTGGCGGCCGCCCCGTCGAAAAGCAGCGCGCTGTCGAACAGATCGAAGAGCGCGGGGGCCTTTGGAAGCTGCTCGCGCAGCATCGTGATGTGCGGCCCGCCCACAGTGATGTGGCAGGGCAGACCCGCCTGCTTGATCAAGTGCGCCAACGTTGCGGCCGCCAACATCTGTGCCCGGGTGGGAATCGAGATGCCGACGATGTCCGGCTGCTCACGAGCGATGTCGGGAAGGATGCCGCGGCGGAAGACATCCACGAACAGGTTGTGCTCCGGATCGCGCGCCGCCTCGAGCAGTTGCCGGCTGCCATCCAGGGACGACGCGGGTTCGTAGCTCAGGAGATCGAACCGTGCAGGGAAGGTGGGCAGCGAAGCCAACTCGAGCGCGCCTGCAATACACAGGAACGCGACCAGGCTCCTCTCCCCATCGTAGAAAGCCGGACTGCGGAAGACCGCGACCGCCTCTTCGATCTGAGCCGCCAGGCGCGGGCCCTCCTCCAATGCCCATCGTAGTCGTTCCGAGGCCGCGCGATCCCATCCTGAACCTCGCCGGCGCCCTCGGGACCTTTCGTCCTTGAGACGGTCAAGAGACCGCTCGAGAAACGCGCGGGACAGGACGATCTCATAGGTTTCGAGATTCAGATCGCACTGGACGACTTCGATCCCGTTGCCGCGGAGAACAGACGTGAGGACCGGCAATGCCAGGTGCGGCATGGCCGGCGTCCACTGCGGAGGAAAGATCAGCATGACCTTCATCGTCGTATGCCGCCCTCGGACCGTGATTCAGCGCCCCCGTTCACGCGGCCTTGAAATCCAGCTTCATGGCGGTATCACCGTAGCGCACCTCCAGTTCCCGGGCGGGCCAGTCCGCGGTGCAGTACGGATTCTCATAATGCTTGAAGCCGCTGAGCGGCGTCGCCTCGCCGTTGCGCATGAACGCGCCTTCCCAGTCGAAGGCCAGCGTGTCCCCGCGCAGGGTGGTGCATTGAACCGACAGCTCGCCGAAGTCCATCTGGAGGCCCAGGATCTTGTCCTGAAATGCCTTGAAATCACCGTCGAGCGCCGCACGGCCCATGTGACACACCCACACATTGTTGTGCCCGGGAGAACGCAGCTCGCGATAGGCGTTATTGCCGCGCGTGATCAGCTCAAAGCCCCGCGCCGCGGTGAGAGCCACGTAGCCATCCCCCTTGGCAGCAAAGGCCCATTGGCGCCCCTTCCCAGCATTGGACAGCCTGCGCCCATCGAAAGCCCACATGGGGAAATAGGCGTGTGTGAAGCCCAGCCAGTCCTCCTCCGGCAGCCGGTGAATGGCGATGAGCACATCCTTCCACTGCGCGACCCTCGGCAGGATCACGTTGCCGTGCCAAAAGCCCGGGCGGTGCGAGTTCTCCTCGCTGAGGCATGGGGGATGCGTGACGAAGACGACGGCATCCGGACCAAGGGTCGCCTGCCAGATATGCTGCTGGAGGCCCCTTTCTCCGGGATGGTGATCCTGCGCAGAACAGAGCATGTAGTCCGGCGTCTTGTACGTCACCTTGTTCACTTCCCAGTTGCCATCCGGCCATTCGAGAGGCCGATGCTCGGGCCAGTCATACCCGACCTCACGTTTGCCTGCATGGCGCTCGCGGTTCAACATCTCCTCGGGCAGATCGGACGCGATATCCGCGATGATCTGCGGGAATCCATAGTTCTGCATGCACGCCAGGCTGACCGTTGCCATGAACTTGTCGTTGAACGTGCCCATCCCCCACATCAGCCGGCTGATGCCCGCGGTGGCTTCCCCGCGGCCGCCCTTGATGTGCGGAGTATAGGTACGACCGTGCGTCGAACCGAAGGTCCCCTTGTACGAGTTGAGGGCCATCGTCAGAAACATCTTGTCCATGATGACGGTGGCGAGGTCATAGACGGACTCGCTCTCCGCCAGGTCGACCAGGTGCGAAAGAGCCAGCAGATCCTCTTCGAAGTAACAGTTGGAGTCCCACTCCTGGAATCCGCCTGCGCCAGCCTTGAGCAGCCAGGAAATCGCCAGTCGCTCGCCCTTTTCCCGGTGCCAAAGTCCGGTCTGCCCCGCGTTCGTGAAGACGCGGTCCCCGAACAACTGGCCGGCCAGGATCTCGCACGCGTGAAACAGGATCTGGTGATTCTCAGACCAGAACCACATCGCGTCGGCGCCCGGCTCATCCGCCCAGTATCTGAAGTTGAGCGCGCACGCCTCCAAGGGCTCCCTGAGCGACTGCGGGAAGGATGGGTGGTCGCCATACCGGATCAGCATGCCCAACAAGCCGACCAGGTAAAAGTCACTGCAATCTTTGTGCTGGTTGATCCCGTCGACCGCCTGCAGGATGACTTCAGGCTTCACATCGGCCCAGGCATTGAGAGCCATCTTGGCGACCTCTGAGTAGATGCTCCCCTGCCCGAACGCACCCCGCACATCATCACGCCGGGCGGCATCGATCAGTGCTTCCGCGCGACGCTCGTCGAAGGTCCCATACAGCGCCTGCGAATACCGGTTGCGCGTCAGCGACAGAGGGATCCTGCGTTCCAGGCGCAGGTTGCCTTCGTAGTACTCCTGAAGCGAAGGGATCAGGAAGACATGAAATGAACCCTCCGGCATTTGAAGAGGTTGGCCCAACGGCCGCTTGTGCCCGGCCGAGACGTGCGGCCTTCCCTCGGAGTAGATCCAGCCCTCCGGCCGCTGGATTCGCAAGGTCAGTTCCGCAGGTGCGGCCAGCTCCCTGGGCCAACATACGGCGATCTCGTCGTCCCATACGTACACATCGCGGTCCAGATAAGCCGCGTCGATCGCCTCCTCTACGACCTGCCGGCGAGCCACGTCCGCGTGTGAAGTCGGCACGAGCACGTGCGCGCCGGATCCGGCGTCGGAGATGCGCAGAGCCATTGCGTACGGGCACTCGCGCGCGGCCACCTCCTCGAAGCGCACCAGAAAATCGTTGGATCCCTCTGCCAGCTCGACCTCGAACGAAACGCTATGTGGGATCTGGTGATGAAAGTGCTCCTGCCGGTGAACATGGCGGCCGTTGAGCCAGACGTCTGCAGGACCGTTGGTCGTCAGCACGCACGTCACCCGACCCGCCGCGGGACTCACCACCCGGCTGTACGCCCATGCCCGCAGATAGTGGCAGATATGATAGAAGGCTGTGCAGTCCACGAAGTGATCGTCGTCACATCGCCTGTACCGCCACTTCAATGGTGCGTCCTGTCCCCCGGCGCCCTCGGGGCGATCCTTGAGGTCGACCACCTCATCTTGCACCGGCGCGCCGGCAACCCCGGGTTCGGACTCGTAATAGTGCCGGGCTATCTGCAGCTTCCAGTCCTCGTCGCACGCTTTCAGCGTGCTTACCTCTCCGACGAAGCGCCCCAGGTCGGGGGGTATCGCCTGCGGACCGGCAACCAGCCAGTTGTGAATGTAACCGTTCTGGAGTTCGTAGCGAGCGTAGTAAACGGGCATCATCACCTCATGGGGCCTGATTTATTCCGCGCAGGGCAATCTCAACCAGCACCAGGCAGAGTGCCGCGATGGCAAGCGGAATGGCAATCGTCCTGGCAAAGCGCTGCGGCAGGAGGCCGAGCCTTCCGCCTCCGGCACGTATGCC
>CAYLZG010000032.1:0-19557 GCA_964387985.1 uncultured Anaerolineales bacterium
TGATCCAGAGTCAGATGTTTTACCATTAAACTATCCCCGACCGATGAAGCCATATTACCACAAGACTGCCTCTAGAGGCAAATTCCTGAGGCAATTTCGCCAGCCGCCCAACCATGAGAATGCGCCAGCTCAACCGTCGTACGCCAATCGAAACGTCACGAATGCAAACCCTTGCTCAGCGGCCAAACTGGCGTGAACATGCCCCACATTGCTCCCGTCTCGCAACCATGGGGGATAGAAGATGTCGGCCAGAATGCGAGAAGGCCGGTCCCCATAAGAAGGACCCTCCGTCGTGTCGCTTGTCCACTCGCAGAGGTGAACCGGCATCAGCCCTCCCCGCAGCTCGGTAATATGCCCTTCCTGGCGTGGCCACAGGCCCGCTTCCAGTGCATCCCCGTCGTCATCGCTCATCAGATCGTGCAGTTCCGCCATACTGGGCAGGCGAAGAGTGCGGCCTGTCCGGCTACCCAGCCAGGCGCAGTATGAAAGCGCATCCGCCTGCGACACATAGATCACCGGCGCGCTTGCGGAGTGGACTTGCTTCAGCGAGTGGGGTACGACTCGTCCTGTTTCTCGCAGGAAAACCTTGTATTCCCCCGCAGTGACCGGATGGATGGACAGATGAATCCTGACACCCGACAATTCGATGGCAATGAACTCGTCCAAGTAGACCTCACTGCAGCCGGAACGACCGCGCGCTCTGCTCGAAGATCGGCGCCATTTCAACCTCACGTTCCGGGGTTGTCGAGTAGCTCAGGATCCAGAGGTCGCTGTCGGACACCACCATGTATTGGTGGCCGCGCCTGGCGCGTGTCGCTTCGTCCCCGGCCGCAATGGGCAGTGTGTAGAAGACCCGTGCCGCAGGCAGGCCGTTGATTTGTAGGCTAGAGTCGCTCGACAGATCGGCAAACCCCGCCTCCCCAAGCTGTCTCAGCAGCAGATCGAGTACGTCTTCCGGCACGTCTGTGATTTTTTCGGCGCCCAACGGCGACCGGCGGATGTTGAGATTGTCGGCAAAGTCGTTGCCCGCGCGGCCAAACGCCCACAGATGGGCGTTCAGCATCTCGTCGGGGCTGCCGATGATGTCTGCCATCTGAGGATGACTCTGCTTGAGGTCAGCGAAGGCTGCCTGCACATCGTCTGATGTCAGGTCAACGACCTGCCAGTCGCGCGGCAGTGCGATCCGGATCGATCGGTCTTCGTGCTCGATCCAATCATTCGGCAAGCTCGCGGGTGTGCAGGTCATAGTCGGGGCCGCAGGCGCCAGCGTCGCAGGCGATGTCTGTGTGGGAGATGGCGTTGGCGGCACAGCCGGCGCCACAACCGTATTCTGAGGCGGCTGAACAGGCGTAGGCCTGCCCAGGCAAGCGCCCGTCAGTCCAACAACTGCAACTGCGGCCATAAGGATCGGTTTGCCCTGCCAGCCTCTCATCGTTCACCTGAAAGCACGGACGGCCTCCCGCTACGCGTCGAACCCGATTTTCTTATGCCGGACCGCAACGCTCTCGGCCAGCCCGATAGCAAGCAGCAGGGTCCACAGGGAACTGCCTCCATAGCTGATGAATGGCAGTGGAATCCCTGTCACGGGCATGATCGACAGGTTCATGCCGATGTTGATCAGAACCTGAACCAGGATCATGGCGATCACACCGCTCACGATCAACATGCCGAAGGAGTCGCGGGCGCGGCCGGCGATATGGACCAGCCTGAATAGCAGCAGCGTAAACAGGATGATGAGTGCCGCGCCGCCGATGAAGCCCATTTCCTCGGCAGTGACGGAAAAAATGAAGTCGGTGTGGCGCACCCGAAGGAAGTGAAGCTGGCTCTGTGAGCCGCGAAACAGCCCGCGTCCCAGCCAACCGCCTGAACCGATTCCGATCATCGCCTGTTCGACATTGTAGCGCGCTGCGGCTGCAGCCTGATCCGGGCGGATCAGCATCAGGACGCGTTCCTTCATGTAATCGGCAAGCAGGTATCGCCAAGCCGGGACCGCCGCGGCCGCTGCCAGCGCGCCGAAGAAGATGGCGTGGCGAATCCGAAGTCCGGCAACCACGATCATCGTGGCGCCGATCGCTACGACGACCAGCGCCGTACCGAGGTTGGGCTGCCAGAAGATCAGGCCTACTGCGGGCAGCAGCAGCCCGATCGCCAGGATCGGGGTGGCGATACTCTCCATCTTCTCCTCCCGTGAGGAGAGGAAATGGGCGAGCGCCAGGATCAGGGCGATCTTGGTCAGTTCTGAAGGCTGGAGGAAGAACTCTCCGATCGTCAGCCACCGTTGCGCACCTCCGGCCACCGTACCGATGACCTTGAGCACGAGCAGAACGATGAGGAAGAACACATAGATCGGGTACGCAAGCGTGGTCAGGAGACGGTAATCCAGCGCAGCGGCAACAAATACCAGTATGATGCCGAAGCCCAGGAATGCCGCCTGTCTCCAGGGCCAGTCCTGGTACACTTCATTTCCGGATAGTGCACTGGCAACCAAAACGACACCTAAGACGCCCAGGATCAGGACGATCCCGAACAAGGTCCAGTCGAAGCGTCGGGAAATCGAGATTCTCATGGGGTGGCATCCGTGGCGGTTTCAGCCGCCTCTCGCTTGGCAGTAAAGTATGCATTCAGGACTTCGCCGGCCACCGGAGCAGCGACCGAGGACCCTTCGCCTCCGTTCATCACGAAGACCGTCACGACGATCTCCGGATCGACATAGGGAGCGAAGGCCGTGAACCAGGCATGCGTGGGAAGGTTGCCTTTATCATCCCGGTCGGGTTGGCCATCCTTGTCCCAGTCGCGGGCAAACTCCGCCGTACCCGTCTTGCCCGCCAACACCACCCCAGGCACCTTGACGCGTGTGGCCGTGCCGTACGAGAAATTCATCGCGCCATACATGCCTTCTCGCACCACATCGAGATATCGCGGATCCATTGCAACTTCGCTCAGCACCTTTGGCTCGAAGGGCTGGACGACATCGCCGTGTTCATCCGTCAGGTGGTCGACCAGCTGAGGCTGGTACAAGACGCCGCGGTTGGCGACCGCTGCCGTTGCATTCGCCATCTGGATGGGTGTGGCAAGGACATAACCCTGCCCTATGCTCATGTTGTACGTGTCGCCTGTGAGCCAGCTCTCTGCGTAGTTGACGCGCTTCCACTTCGACGTCGGCACCAGTCCTGCTGCCTCACCCAGGAGCTCGATGCCGGTTGGTGCACCCAGGCCGAACATCCTGGCGTAATCTCCCATGCGTGTGGATCCCAGCCCTTCGAACCTGTCCCGGTATCCGCCACCGAGCATATAGAAGAAGATGTCGTCTGAGACGGCCAGCGCGTGCCGCACATCGTCCAGCCCGTGACCATAACCATATTTGTGCGTCCACGAGTAGAATGGCTGCGCCAGCGACTGATCCCAGGGTGCGAAGTCGTTGGGCACCCAGATGATGCCGTCGTTCACGCCATCGAAACCATCGCCGAGCCTGGTGTTTGGACTGATGACGCCCTCTTGCAGACCACCAGATGCCATGATGATCTTGAATATGGAGCCAGGGGGATACTGGCCGGCGATCGCCTGGTCGAACATGGGCAGCAGCGGATCGTTGAGCAGCGCTGCATATGCCTCAGTGGTGATGCCCTTCGCAAAGAGATTGTTGTCATAGCTGGGAAGGCTGACCAGTGCCAGGACCTTGCCGCTTCGGGGATCCAGCGCAATGACCACGCCCTGGTTTGCCTTGGTGAATCCTGATGAGCTATCGAGCGTGGTCTGCAAGGCCTGCGTGGCTGCGGCTTGCAGGCCCACGTCGAGAGCGAGCACCAGGTTACGGCCGGGCACCGCAGGCTTCGGTTCGCCGACCGTGCGTACCTTGCGGCCGTGTACATCTACCTCGATGATCTGTTGGCTGGGCTCGCCGCGCATCTCGTCTTCAAAGCTGTACTCCAGTCCGGTCAGGCCCACCTGGTCGTTTTGCTTGTATCCCCGATCCTCGTACTCGGAAACAAGATTCTCGGGAATGTGCCCCATGTATCCGACGATATGAGATGTGAGGGCGCCGCTGGGATAGTCTCGAATGGCTTCCAGCACCAATTGCACGCCGGGCAAGTTCACTGCGTCCTCAGCGATCAGAAACGCAGTTGCCTCGTTGATGTAGCGCGCCACGGTGATAGAACGATAGGCCCCGCCCAACCTGCCGTCCGTGATCCTTGTTTCGATCTCCGCCCGCGGCATGACCCAGGGATCGCGCTCGCGGATGACGGAAGCAGGGTTCGGTGTCGGCTCAGGTGCCGACCTGCCTGGACTCTGCGCTGCCGCTGTGGGGGTGGGTGAAGGTGTTGTGCCGGAATTTGGCTGGGTGAGGATCGCCAGCAGGCGGTTGAGCACGCGCGCGTCGCCTGTGCCCTCTGCCTCATCCTCAGCGTCCTCTGGCAAATCCCCAGGCACCACAACGACGCTGAAACTCGGACGGTTGCGCGCCAGAATCTCGCCATTGCGGTCGTAGATGACCCCGCGCGGAGCGGTTACATCCATATCCCGCAGGCGGTTCTGATCCGCTAGAAGCCGGTACTTCTCGCCCGCAACCATCTGGATTTGCCACAGCCGGCCGATCAGCGTTACGGCAATGACGACGACCAGCAGTCGAAGCAAGCCCAGTCGGGCGAATGTGCGATCGCGCGGTTCGAGCATGGTCTATCCCATTGGCGCCAGCTGTGCAGAGCCCGTGGCCCTGCGCAGCACGTGCGCGACGACAACCGTCAATAGGATGTTCAGAACCAGGGCAGGCAGTATCACTTTGAGGTTCGCGTCGAGCCAATTGATGGGAACACCCTGCACCTGGCGAATGAACAAAATGATCCACCCGTGGATTGGGGTTGCCATCGCCACGAAGAAAACGGGCAGCCAGATGTTATTGGCATACACGCTGGTCTGTCCGATCGAAGCCAGAAAGCACAGGGGCATGAGTGCCAGCGGTGAGGTTCCCAGTGGCAGTCCAGCCACCGCATCGAAAACCAATCCGCCGGCGAACGCCCACAGCAGTCCCTCGCCCGCGCCGTGCAGCAGGCTCCAGCAGACGACGAGCACCAGAAGCAGATCGGGTTGGGCGCCAAAAAACCGGATGCGCGTGAGAAGTGTTGCCTGTACAAGCACTGCTATGACAAGGCCTGCCAGCGCCAGGTAGATATCGCGATCGCGCCAGGAGCGTGTGCTCATGCTCTATCCCACGCTCTCTAGCTCGGCCGGTTGGCCCGGCAGTGGCTCGAAGTTCGTGATGACCAGGACGAATTCCAGCCGGTTGAAGTCGACTGTGGGGCGCACCACGGCACGCTGGTACATGTCGAAATCCTGCTTGATCACTTCAGTCACCTGGCCAATGATCAGGTTCTTCGGGAAATTGCCCCCGAGGCCCGAAGTGATCACCTCGTCGCCAGGGGTGACGTCCGCTTCTTGCGCGATGTACTCCATCACAGGTGATGCCCCGGCCTGGCCGGTGACGATGCCCACTGCGCGGCTGTTCTCTCGCTTGATCATGGCCTGCACGCCGCTGGATGGGTCAGTGATCAGGAGCACCGTGGATGTCGTCGGCCCAACTTTTTGAATGCGCCCGACCAGGCCGCGCTCGGTGACTACGGGCATGCCTGCCGCAATGCCCTGGTCCGTGCCCAGGTCGATGGTGATGGCCGATAGGTAGTTGGTTGGCCCGCGGCTGATCACGCGTGCGATCAGCTGGCCGCCGCGAAAGTCGTAGAACGGATTGAGTTGGCGGAAGCGATTTAGTTCACGCAGTTGCTGGTTTTCCGTTTGCAGCTCAGTCAGTCGCGCGTTGTCGATGGTCAGTGTGTCTACGATGGCCTGGAGACGACGGTTCTCGCTGCGAAGTGATGACAGATCGCGCGCGGTGGTGATGATATTGTCCACCTGCCGCCCGATATTGTTGAAGACGCTGAGAAGAGGGCGGCTCGCAGTGGACATGGCGCCTTCGACAGGCGCCATGTGGTCAGTTGATGACAGAACGAGGAGAATGACGCTAACTGTCGTCAGAAGCAAGAACAGGATGCCGCTGACTGAAAAACGTCGATTGGAAAGGCTGCGCTTCACATCGTTTCTTAGTGCAGCGTGCTACCGCGCTGCATGCTGGCCAGCGTCTTCTGCAGCACAATGTAGTTCTCGAGCACCATGCCAGATCCGCGCGCGACACAGCTCATCGGATCTTCGGCCACGTACACCTTCATTCGGGTTTCTTCGGTCAGTCGCTCAGCCAGACCCTTCAGGAGCGCACCGCCACCTGCGAGGGCAATTCCATGCTCCATCAGATCAGCGATCAACTCGGGAGGAGTCTGGTCGATGGCCTGGCGAATGGTGTCCACAATGATGCTCACCGAGTTGCGCAATGCCTCCCGAAGCTCCACGCTGCTGATTTCCACAGCTTCTGGCAGGCCGGTGATCAGATTTCGCCCGCGCAACTCGACCGTCAATTCAGGATCCAGGGGATAGGCGGAGCCCGCTTCGATCTTGACTCGCTCAGCCATCTGCTCGCCAATGAGCAGATTGTACTTCTGCCGGGCATACGCCATGATATCTTCGTTCATCTCATCGCCCGCGACGCGGATCGAACCGGCGACCACGATGCCGCCCAGAGATGTTACGGCAATCTCGGTGGTCCCGCCACCGACGTCGACGATCATACTGCCGCGTGCATCGGCTACCGGCAGGCCGGCGCCGATTGCTGCAGCCATCGGTTCTTCGATGAGAAAGGCCTCGCGCGCGCCGGCACTGATGGTTGCATCGAATACCGCGCGTTTCTCTACTTCGGTGACGCCGCTCGGAATGCCCACGACCACGCGAGGACGCGGTACGCGAAGGACCATGCGTTCGTGGGCTTTTCGGATGAAGTGATCGAGCATCTTCTCGGTCACATCGAAGTCAGAAATGACACCATCGCGCAACGGCCGGATGGCGACGATGTTGCCGGGTGTGCGGCCCACCATCTCCTTGGCCTCGCTGCCAATGGCCAGCACCTTCTTGCTCTTCTTATCTATGGCGACGACGGAAGGCTCGTTGATGATGATACCGCGATTGCGTACATAGACCAGGGTGTTTGCTGTACCCAGATCGATGCCGATATCGAGTGAGAATAGGCCGAGAAGCCAATTTAGTGGGCTGACCACGCGAGCAATGCTCCTGGTGTTAGTTGCGCGCGAAGCGTCTCAAGTGCGCGCGGAGTCCCAATTATAGCACCCTGCAGCAGGATGCCCAAAAGTCCCACAAAAGTAGCGCGACCCTTTGTTGGAACGTGCCCCGCATGCTATCATTCTGACATGGATGCGCTGATTTCGCGTGTTGCCGCCTACATTGACCGGCATGCGCTCCTGCAGGCCGGCGATTCTGTCGTCGTCGGTGTCTCGGGTGGGGCCGATTCGCTTTGCCTCGCCCATCTCTTGCTTCATCTTGCCCCTCAGCTTCGCTTGCGCCTGCATGTTGCGCACCTCAATCACGCGCTGCGTGGTGCTGAATCCGATGCAGATGTTGAGTATGTCTCGGAGCTCGCCCGAGCGTGGAACCTTCCCTCCACGGTTGAGCGGGTGGACGTGAATGCCGTTGCTGCGAGCCGTCGCCTCTCACTTGAAGAGGCGGCTCGGCAGGTACGCTACGCGTTTCTGGCGAGCACCGCACATGCGGTTGGCGCGCAATGTATCGCCGTGGGGCATCATGCAGATGATCAGGCAGAGACGGTCCTCATGCATTTCCTCCGGGGCAGTGGGGTTGCTGGCATGCGCGGGATGCTGCCTCGAATGCCCCTGTCCGATTACCGGGCGCTGTTTGGGCGCGCAGAAGACCTGCGCGCAGAGGTGATGCTCATCCGACCGCTATTGGGGGTGCGCCGGGCAGAAATCGAGGCCTATTGTGAGCAGAATGCCCTGGAACCCCGTATCGACCGGAGCAACGCCGACACCGCCTTTCACCGAAATCGATTGCGCCACGATCTCTTGCCAGCCCTGAGACAGATCAACCCTGCCATTGACCGCGTGCTGGTCCATACGGCAGATGTCATGGCCGGCGACTTCGAAACACTCGCAGGCGCGACTCGTTCCGCCCTCGATCGCGTGGAGCTTGGCGTCACACCCAGACCGGATGGAGCGGTTGCTGAGGTCCGCTTTTCGTTGGCGGCGTGGCGCCGGCTGCCGGTCGGCTTGCAACGCTCGACGATTCGGGCAGCAGTAGCACGTCTGCGCCGCACCTTGCGGAACATCAACTGGGAGCATATCGATGCTGCAGTGCGCGTGGGCCGGGAAGGCGCAACAGGCGACTCGGCTACTATTGCAGCCGGGCTGGCCCTGACGGTCGGCTACGATGTGCTGCGCATCGGGCCGGAAGGCTCCGCTGCGCCTGGCCCGGGGCCTCAGGTGCAAGAGCTGGTATCGCTTCGCGCGCCCGGTGTGACCCATGTCGGCAGGGGCTGGCAAGTGCGCGCTGAGCTGTGGTCTCTGGCAGAGGTGGCACCGGCTTATGCAGTGAACGCCGATCCCTGGACCGCGTATCTGGATGCTGATGTCGTGGGATTGCAGCTGGCATTGCGCCCGCGACAGCCAGGCGACCGGTTTCAGCCATTGGGCTTGGAGGGTCACACGGCCAGGGTTAACGAGTTCATGATCAACGCAAAGGTGCCGGCTTCGGATCGTGCCGCCTGGCCGCTCTTGGTCAGCGCGGCCGGCATCGCCTGGCTGTGTGGGCTGCGAATCGATACGCGTTCTGCAATCAGGCCGGACACGCAGCGGGTCTGGCGGGTGAGGTTTGAACGATGAGCGGAATCATCCAGTTGGCCGCGGGCAAAGACAAACCCGTCAGGCAACTACATCCGTGGGTTTTTTCGGGCGCAATCCGGGAGACCCGCGGTGCACCCAAGCCCGGCGAAATCGTGGAGGTAGTCGACGCGCGTGACAGCTGGCTCGCCCGCGGCTACTACAACCCGAAATCCCAGATCGTCGTCCGCATCCTCACCTGGGAGCAGGGCGAAATGATCGATCGCGATTTTTGGGTGCGTAGGCTGATGACTGCCGCAGAGATGCGCAGCGCGCTGGAGATCGCGCGGGATACGACCGGATACCGTCTCGTCTTTGCTGAGAGCGACCGTATTCCCGGCCTGATCGTCGACCGGTATGACGATTGGCTCAGCGTGCAGTTCCTCACGTTGGGAGTCGATGCTCGAAAGGAACTCCTCGTCGACCTGCTCATGGACCTCTTTCGGCCCGCTGGTATCGTGGATCGCTCGGATCCTGTGGCGCGGCGACAGGAAGGGCTGCTAGCCGAGACTGGACTGTTGGCCGGACGCATGCCGCCCGAAGACCTTCAGATCATCGAGCACGGGTTGCGGTTTCCGGTGGATTTGCTCTCGGGTCAGAAGACGGGATTCTACCTGGATCAGCGTGAGAACCGCAGGCTGGTCGCGCGGCTGGCACGCGGCAAGCGTGTGCTCAACGCGTTCAGCTTCACCGGAGCATTCGCAGTGCATGCGCTTGCTGCAGGAGCGGATCACGTGACCAACGTCGACACTTCCGTTGACGCGCTGGAGGGCGCCGAGAAGGCGCTGCGGCTTAACCAGTTCGACCCGGATGCTCAGGCCGAGGGCATTCAGGGCGATGTCTTCCAGGTCCTGCGGGGACTGCGCGATGAAGGCCGGCAGTTCGATATGGTCATCCTGGATCCGCCGAAGTTCGCGCGCAGCAAGGCCGATCTTGACGGTGCGGCACGCGGCTACAAGGACATCAATCTTTGGGGAATGCGGTTGCTGGCGCCCGGGGGTATCTTGGCCACCTTTTCCTGTTCTGGCCTGGTAACTCCTGACCTCTTCCAGAAGATCGTTTTCGGCGCAAGCGTCGACGCGGTCCGGACTGCGCAAGTGATTGCGCGCCTGACCCAGGCGTCCGACCACCCGCTTCTGCTGACATTTCCGGAGGGTGAGTACCTCAAGGGTCTGCTCGCAAGAATGGCAGACTAGTCCGCGATATTCGCGGCTTGGGTTTTTTTGCGGTATGATAGCAGCATCGGACGGTGGTGTCCGCACGTCCGATCGGGAAACCCTCAACCTGACGAATGGAGCCATTTTGATACGCTACCGGTACCTTGCCGTGCTCTTGGTGTTGGCCGCATTGATCTGCCCCTGCAGCACCGTCCAGGCGCAGAGCCCTGAGCGGCTCGTCCTGGCCTTCTACTATACGTGGTTTGATGAGAATAGTTGGGGCGCGGACAAAGTGCCCGATCTACCGCAGCAGCTCTATGCATCTCGCGATCGCGGCGTGATGGGACGGCACATCGACCAGGCGAAGGGGGCTGGAATCGATGCGTTCGTTGTTTCCTGGTATGGCCCGAAGACGGAGAACAATCAAACCGAGACGAATCTGCGTGTGCTGCTCGATGAGGCTGCTGCACGGGGCTTGCGCATAGCCGTTGATTTTGAAGTAACGAGCCCCTTCTTCGGTGGCACCGGTGACGTTCAGGCCGCATTAGCGACTCTGTTGGCGACACATGCTCAACACCCAGCCTACCTGCGCTCGGAGGGAAAGCCCGTGATTTTCTTCTGGCGGCAGCAGCGTTTCGATATCGGCACCTGGGCGGCTATCCGCAATGCGGTCGACCCTGGCCGTAGCAGCGTCTGGATCGAGGAGGGGGTCGATGTGTCGCCTCTGTCGGTCTTCGATGGCCACCATCTGTACAGCGTGACATGGAACCCGCAGTCTGACATGAGCAACACCGCCAGAAAATTCGCCCAGCGCACCCGCGCAGCTGGGGCAAAGCTGGGTGTGCCGAAGATCTACGTTGCCACAGTCATGCCGGGGTACGACGATCGCAAGACAGGTCGTGGTAATGCGTTCGCCGTAGGACGGGAGGATGGTGCATACTATGCGCGCTCCTGGCAGGCAGCGATCGACAGCGCACCGGATTGGATTGTGATTACCAGCTTCAATGAGTGGCCGGAGGGCACCTACATCGAGCCCAGCCAGGCCTACGGGACAAAGTATTTGGATCTGACAGCGCAGTGGTCAGCTGCGTTTCGCGGTTCGGTCCCGCCGCCCGTGCAGGTTGCTGCCGCGCCGCCGGTGCCCGTGCCCGCGAAGGCCGCAGGCGCAGCTGTAGTGCCGAGGACTTCTGCATCGAAGCCCACACCTATTCCGACTCCCGTCCGTCCGCCGGTGACGCCGGAGCCAGTGTATCAAATGCCTGGAGCGCCGGCACGTTTGTAGTAATAGGAGTGCTGCCACATGATCGATCCGTCTTTTATCGCCGAGATCCTCATTCCGTCGGACAAGCTACGGGCACGTGTCTGTGAGTTAGGGGCCGAGATTGACCATGACTACAGCGGGAAGGATCTGCTCCTGCTCGCTGTGCTCAAGGGAAGCGTGCTCTTCTTGTCTGACCTCATGAGGTGCATCAACACCCCGCACAGCATCGACTTCATGGCCACATCTTCCTACGGGACAGGGATGGAGTCATCGGGTGTGGTTCGCATCCTCAAGGATCTGGACCAGCCCATCGAGGGTCGCAATGTCCTGATCGTCGAGGACATCATTGACACGGGACACACGCTCGAATACCTGGTGCGAATCTTGCGTGCGCGGCTGCCAAAGTCGTTGGAGATTTGTACGCTGCTCAACAAGCCCGCGCGCCGGAAGGCAGACGTTTCGGTCAAGTACGTCGGTTTTGACATCCCCGACAAATTCGTGCTGGGCTACGGATTGGACTTTGTTGAAAAGTACCGCAACCTGCCGTATATTGCAGTTCTCGCGCCGGAACTGTATACCTGATCGGGGTCAGCCGGCGCTGGCGGCCATAGGAGCCGCCCTTATTGCGCTCTGCCTCTGGTTCGGCGGGGTCTCGGTTGTGCGCGCCGGTGAGGTGGTCATCGATCTGCGAGGGCAGCCCGCGGGATCGTTGAGACATGATGGCGGCGAAGATCCATTCGCGCCGTTGCCCACGCCTTCCTATCGTGCAACTGGCGAAGCAACCCTGACGCAGGTAAAGGTCTCGCCCTGGCCTCCTGTCCAGGGCCAGACACTGGTAGTGTCCGTCAAGGCGCAGGAGCCCGTCACCTTCACTCTCACCTTCGGGGGCCGCCCATACACTGTCCATTCGGCTGCTGGTACGGGCTGGTCTTTGGTGCCGGTTCCGCCCCTGATGTCTCCGGGCTACGTTCCTCTCCTGCTCGGCGCAGGCGACCAGCGGTTCCTGCTGAATATCCCGGTACGGGACGGGCGTTTCGACACGTTCAACATCCCTGCGAGCTCTGCTGCACCCATTCTATCGAACGCGGAAAAAGTCAATGCTGAGGCGGCGCGCATGGCTGAACTCTTTGCCGGCGTGACAGATGAGGGCTGGAATCCGCTGCACCGTTTTGCACCACCGCTGCGCGGAGAACTCCGCCACACTTCCCCGTATGGCTCGCGTCGCACCTACGGCAACAATCCGGCGGTGTCCGCTCACGCGGGCGAGGACTACGGGGCGCCGGCAGGAACGCCGGTGTACGCGCCGGCTGCTGGGCGAGTGGTGCTTGCAGAGACGTTGTTCGTACGGGGCAATGCCGTTGTCCTGGATCATGGAAACGGTGTATTTACCGGTTACTGGCACCTGTCCACCCTGGACGTCCAGCCCGGTGAAGGGGTTGTCCGGGGACAGCTTCTTGGCAAGGTCGGCAGCACGGGCTTGAGCACTGGCGCCCATCTGCACTGGGAACTGCGGATTGCGGGGATGGCAGTCGATCCACTGCAATGGATTCGGCAGTAAATGAAAAGCGCAGGGAGTTGCCCCTGCGCCTTCGATCGTAGCTTTGAGCGGATTACTATTCCGCTTCCTCTTCTTCCTTCTTGCCCTTCTTGACCACTTCCACGTCATCCGCGCTCGGAGCTTCCTCAGCAGCTTCTTCAGCTTCCTCAACCGCCGCAGCGCGTGACGGAGTGATGGCGAAGAGTACCTGGTCTCCGTCGGTTAGGAGCTTGACCTTTTCGGACAATTTCAGCTGCTTGGCAAGGATTTCGTCGTGCACGGATTCCAGCGTCGACAGGTCAGCCAGTGCGTGCTCCGGGATGTCGCCGGGCAGACACTCGATCTCGACCGTGTCAGTCTGCCGGACCAGCACGAGGTCCGAATTGCTGAGGGCGGGTGCCTGTCCTTCAGCAACGACGGCCAGGTTCACGCGGACCTTCTCCGTCATCGACACGGCGAGAAAATCAACGTGCAGTATGGTGTGCCTGGTCGGGTGACGCTGGATCTCGCGTGCCAACACGTGTAGCGATCCCTGTCCGGGAACCTTCATCTCGATCGTGCGGCCGCTGGCCTTGTGTAACGCAATACCGAGCAGCTTGCGATCCATCGACACTGCCAGTGCTTCCTGGGCCTTACCATACACAACGCCTGGCACGCGCTCCGCATTGCGCAATTCACGGTTGCTGTGGCGGCCAACCGCGCGGGGCTCCGCCTGAATGGTGAACTTCTCCATGTTTATGTTCTCCCTTAATGAATGCAACACTTTATTCTATCGCAGAGCAGGCTATCCGTCAAAAAAATGGGCACATCGTCTACATTGCGCCACCATTGCGCATGTGGTAGCATGCACGCGCTATGTCCACAGCTCGGGTTCCGCGCGCTTTAATCTTTGGTCTTCTTGCCCTGGTAATGCTTTGGGCTGCCGTCGCAGGCGTGTTCATGCGCACCGTAGGCGGTCCCGCGTTCCCAACGGCTGAGACGATCGACCAGGATTATTCGGCCCAACCAGGCGTCAATCTGCGAGGCGAAGAACTTGCTCCCGCAGAGCTTGACGCCATGCTGGCCAGGCTTTCAGAGAGCGGCATCACCTGGGTTCGCTTCACCTTGCCCTGGGATGAGATAGAGCCTGTGAGAGGACAATTCGATTGGGACCACTGGGATGAGGTCCTGGCATCGCTCGCTCGTTGGCCGGCTCTCCGCCCTGTCGTTGTTCTCGATCGTTCACCCGCCTGGGCGCGTAGAGCAGTGGATAGTGGCAATCCATCTGCGCCGCCGCGCGAGCGCTCGGACTTCGGAGCCTTTGCGGCTGCAATTGCCGGACGCTATGGCGCTCAACTGACCTACTACCAGGTCTGGCACGAGCCGAACATCTCACCCCATTGGGGGAGTGGGCCTGCTGATCCCGCAGATTACCTCGGGCTGCTGCGCGAGGCCGCGGTGTCGATCCGCGCGATGGATGAAGATGCACAGATCATTGCGGCCGCGCTCGCCCCGACCACAGAGGCGGGTGGCGCCAACCTCAGCGATCTCACGTTCCTGGACCAGCTCTACGCTCTGGGAGGGCGAGCATGGTTCGATTTCCCCGCTATCCAGCCTTATGGCTTTTCAGGGCAATCGGATGAGTCCCCGGAAGCGGCGAAGCTGAACTTCGGGCGTGCCTACGAAGCACGACAGGTGATGCTGCGCCGCGGCGACGCTGGCACATCGCTGTGGGCGACGGCGTTCGGTTGGGACGCGACCGCGGGCTCGGGGTCGGCTTCGCCCTGGGGGAGTGTCACGCCCGGCGAACAGGCTCTCTACACGCGCACTGCGTTCTTGAAGGCAGTCCAAGAGTGGTCCTGGCTGGGCCCGCTGCTGTGGACCCCGTACTTTCCTCCCGAGCCAGAGACATACGAGGTGTTTGCGGCCGCCGCATTGCCGGCCTCCGTCTTATCGCCCGGCAGCCATCGGACCGACCATCCCGCCCTGCACTACAGCAGCGGATGGCGGGTCACCCCATCGGCGGCCGATCCCTCGGGCGATGGAGACGCTATCGACTTCGTTTTTCACGGTACGGGAGTGGCGCTGACGGTGCAGGGCGGTCCCTACTGGGCCTATTTCTCGGTAAGCATCGACGGTGGACCGGCGAATCGGCTCCCGGCGGATGAATCTGGCACAACCTACCTGGTCCTGCACGATCCTTCCTCTGCCAGGCGCGTGGTGCCGTTGGCTGAAGGTCTGCCTCCGGGCGAACACAGTGTTCGGCTTGTTACCACGGGTGGCTGGGGGCAGTGGGCCTTGCAGGGCATCTTGGTTTCTGCAGCTGGTCGCTCTTCCGTCCGATTGGGGTGGGGCTTGCTGGGGCTTGCGCTGCTCGCCACCGCGGCGGTCGCAGCCGGGTTCATACGCTGGAGCCGCAGGCCGCGCTCGGGCAGTCCGGTCGCCATCGGAGATGCTCCGGTGGATCCGAGTTGCCCGGACGTGCCGTTTCCCGGAATCCTCATGTGGGTCAGCGCGATCGCGTTGATGCTGGTCTTCCTGGCCTCACCCTGGCAGATGGTCGATCTCGTCGCATTGGCTTTGTTGGGCCTCCTGTTCATTTCACGCCCTGGCCTTGCACCGCCGCTGATTGCGGCTAGCTTGCCGTTCTGGCAGCGGACTGCGCCTTTCCTTCGTTGGCATTTCGGCCTGTTCGAGCTGCTGGCCTGGATTGGGTTGCTGGCATGTATCGTGCGCTGGCTGTTCTGGCGCCTTTCTCTGCGGGCTTCTTCGCGCGCCTCTGCGCGGTCCCGTGGCATGCCCGCAAGCGGCCAGATGTCGTCATGGATTGACATAACAATATTGGGTATCTTTCTCTCCGGCCTGGTTGCGACCATCTTTGCAACGGAGCAGGGCGTCGCGTGGCGCGAGTTTCGAGTCGTTTTTCTCTTTGGTCTGGTGTTTTACCTCTTGATCACGCGCACGGCGACGAGGAATCAGGGCGCTGCTGTGACCTCGTTGATCTCGGGTCTTCTCGCGGGTGCCGTGATAGCCAGTCTCATCGGGCTCTGGCAGGGGGTGACGGGCCAGGGGCGGGTCGATGTGGAAGGCGTGGGTCGCATCGCAGCACTCTACGGATCGCCGAACAACCTCGCGCTGCTTCTTGACCGCGCCGTCCCCCTCGCCCTGGCCCTGCTCCTCTTTGGCTTGCTGCCCTCGGCAACGGGCAGACTCCCAGGGGACAGCCGGTGGACCGTCATCGTGCGTGGTATCCTGGCAGCGGTGGTCATCATCACCTTGGCCGCCGCAGTTGCCACGTTCAGCAAGGGCGCACTGCTGCTTGGCCTGCCCGCAGGACTGTTCGTCGTGTTGGCGGGCGGTTCGTGGCGCAGCGGCCGCCGCTGGCCGCTATGGATCCTGGCGGGACTGGCAGTCGTTGGCGGGGCTGGTCTCATCTTACTCTTCCGTACGCCTCGCTTTGCTGATCTCTTTAATTTCGAGTCCGGCACGAGCTTTCTGCGACTGAAGTTGTGGCGCGGAGCACTGAACATGGCCCTGGATCACCCGCTACTTGGCGTGGGGCCCGACAACTTCCTTTACGCGTATCGCACGCGCTACGTGCTGCCTTCCGGCTGGCAGGAGCTCAACCTGAGCCATCCGCACAATATCCTGCTCGACATGTGGACGCGGCTTGGTTTGCTGGGGGTGGCGATGGTCACTGCCGCGTTGGCTGTAGCTTTCGCTGCGGGTTGGCGCTTGCTTGCAGCACGACCGCGCGCAGGAGGAGGACTCCCGTTTGGTAGTCCCGGAACAGGTGATGATGTTCTGTCTGCAAATCGTGGTATGCTGCTAAACGGCGCGGCAGTCTGGCCGGTCGCATTGGGGCTGCTTGCCTGTCTCGCGGCCACCGTGGCTCACGGCCTGATCGATAACTCATTGTTCTTGCCCGATCTGATGGGTTGGTTTGTGTCAGCATCGGGCATATTCTGGCTATATTCTGTTGGGCGAGAGGATTAGCATGAGAGTATTGGTAACGGGCGGTGCGGGGTTTATCGGATCACATCTGTGTGACCGTTTGCTGGCAGATGGTCACGAGGTGATTGCGATGGATAACCTGGTTACTGGATCGGTCGATAACATCGCACACCTCGCCGGGGAGCGGCGATTCAAGTTCATCCATCACGACGTCACCGATTACATCTATGTGGCTGGAAAGGTCGATGCGGTCATGCATCTTGCCTCGCCCGCGAGCCCGGTGGACTTTGCACGCATCCCCATCCAGATCCTCAAAGTGGGTTCGCTCGGCACACATAACGCGCTCGGCCTCGCGCTGGCCAAGGGCGCGCGTTTCCTGCTCGCGTCAACCTCTGAGGTGTATGGTGACCCCCTTGTTCACCCGCAACCCGAGACCTACTGGGGCAACGTCAATCCCATAGGCGTGCGTGGTGTGTACGATGAGGCCAAACGCTTCGCTGAGGCTATCACGATGGCCTATCACCGCATCCACCAGGTCGACACGCGCATCATCCGCATCTTCAACACCTACGGGCCGCGCATGCGGCTCGATGATGGTCGCGTTGTGCCGAACTTCATCGGCCAGGCGCTGCGCCGCGAATGCATCACGGTCTACGGGGACGGCTCGCAGACCCGCTCGTTTTGCTTTGTCTCCGACCTTGTCGACGGCATGGTTCGCCTGCTGTTGTCCGATGAGGTGCACCCAGTCAACATCGGTAATCCGGAAGAAACCACCATTCTGACCTTTGCCGAAACGATCAATCGGCTGACCGGAAATGCGGCGGGTATCGAATTTCGCCCGCTTCCAGAGGATGACCCCAGGCAGCGACGCCCCATCATAGCTCGAGCCGAGCAGATACTTGGCTGGTCGCCCCAGGTGGCATTGGACGAAGGCCTTTCACGCACTATTTATGACTTCGAGGACAGGTTGGCGCGTTGAGGCTCTCGCATGTAGTGCGGACCTGGTGGCCCCTCGCCGCCAGTTGGCTTCTGATGGGCGTGGAGCAGCCGGTGTTGAGCGCGGTGGTAGCCCGGCTGCCCGATGCCAGGATCCATCTTGCTGCCTATGGCGGCATCGTCTGGCCGATCGCACTGATCATCGAGTCTCCGATCATCATGCTCATCTCTGCGTCCACTGCTCTGAGCAAGGACTGGCCATCCTATCGGAAGATCTGGAACTACATGATGATAGCCGGTGGCAGCTTGACCGCGCTTCATGCATTGGTGGCCTTTACCCCGCTCTACTATGCTGTGGTTCGCGGCCTTCTCGGCGTGCCCGAGGAAATCATCGAACCCGCCCGCATCGGACTCCAGATCATGCTCCCCTGGACATGGACCATAGCATACCGCCGCTTCAATCAGGGCGTGATGATTCGATTCGGTCACTCGCGTTCGGTGGGTGCAGGAACGGTGGTGCGTCTGATCGCTGGCATGAGCGTGCTGTTCGCAGGGCTGGTGCTCGGCACACTGCCGGGCATCGTTGTGGCCACCCTTGCCGTCGCAGTGGGAGTGAGCAGCGAGGCCCTGTTTGCCGGCCGTGTCGTGCGTCCGCTTCTGCGGAATGAGCTCGCTGCAGCGCCGCCGGTCGTTCCGCCGCTCACCTATCGGGCTTTCTTCCAGTTCTACATCCCGTTGGTTCTGACATCATTGCTCAGCCTGCTGGCCCAACCTATCGGCAGCGCAGCTCTGAGCCGCATGCCTGACGCATTATCTTCTCTGGCCGTGTGGCCCGTCGTAACGGGATTGATTTTCATGGCGCGCTCGTTGGGCTTGGCGCTCAACGAGGTGGTCGTCGCATTGCTGGACGAGCCCGGCGCGCGCCCGGTTCTGCGCCGGTTCACGATCGGCCTTACCGTGATCGCCTTCGGGGTGCTGGTCTTGCTTGCCGCCACGCCGCTAAGCCAGTGGTGGTTCGAAGGGGTCTCTGCGCTGCCTGCAGATCTCAGCAGCCTGGCTAGCACGGCCCTCTGGTTCGGCATCCCCGTGCCCGCCCTCATTGCGCTGCAGAGCTGGTACCAGGGTCAGCTTCTTCACAGCCGGCACACGCGTGCCATTTCGGATTCAGTCGTTATCTTCCTGCTGGCCACCGCGGCGATCCTGATCGCCGGTGTTGCGTTGGGCAACACGACCGGGCTCTTTGTGGGGATGGTCGCCATGTTGGTAAGCACGATCGCCCAGACTGTGTGGCTGGGGATACAGGCGCATAGACACGTTCCAGCGCAAGGTGCGGCCTGTTAACCTGGTTTGGGCTGTTACTCCTTTGCCGCACCATCTGCCTGGGACGGACACGCGGGTGACTGCTGAGAGGTCAGTGCGCCCACCGTTTTACCGCCAGGCACGCGTTCTGACCGCCAAATCCGAAAGCATTGACCAGCACGCACGACACGTCGGCACTGCGTGCGGCGTTGGGCACGTAGTCCAGGTCGCATTCGGGGTCTGCGCTGGTGTAGTTGATGGTTGGCGGAATGGTCCCGGTCTGGATTGCTTTGACGGCCGCGGCCACCGAAATCGCACCCGACGCGCCCAGCATGTGGCCGAGTCCGCCCTTCAGTGAACTCACCGGAACCCGGTACGCCATTTCGCCGAGCGCCTTCTTGATAGCCCTTGTCTCAGCCAGGTCGTTGAGTGGTGTTCCGGTCCCGTGTGCACAGACCCAGCTGAGTGCGTCGCCCGTGCTGCTGTTCGCGGAGAGCGCAGCGCGCATCGCAGCCGCAGCATGAGCGCCTCCGGGCTCAGGAGCAACCAGGTGATACGCATCCGATGTCTGGCCGTAACCGGCAACCTCGGCCAGGATTTTGGCGCCGCGGCGCTGAGCGTGTTCAAGAGATTCCAGCACCAGGTCGGGGT
>CAYLZG010000032.1:19567-23838 GCA_964387985.1 uncultured Anaerolineales bacterium
CGGCGGGAGGCCCCGGACATGAAGCGAGGAGGTTTCGCCGACCACGGTGCCGTCTCGATCCCCCGAGAAGGGCGCGCAGGCGCGTTCCGGCGTGTCATTCTTGGAAGATAGCGCTCCGAGGCGGCCGAACGCTGCGACCGCGAGGGGTGTCATGACGCTGTCTGTGCCGCCGGCGATCATTACGTCGGCATCACCGCTGCAGATTTTCCGGTAAGCCTCACCCAGGGCAATGACGCCGGTCGCGCAAGCGCCCACGGGTGCATTGACAGGCCCGTGGAGTCCGTATCGTAATGCCACTGAACATGCCGCAGAATTGATGATGATTGCGGGGATCAGGGTTGGGTTGATCATTCGCGGCCCGCGCGCCTCCATCACGAGCCGCTGTTCCTCGATGATGCCTGCACCACCCAGGCTGCTGCCTATCTCCACGCCGCAGCGGGTTTGATCGACCCGGGTGAAGTCGATGCTTGCCTGGAGCACTGATTGCACGGCCGCAGCAACCGCGTACTGGATGAATGGAGAGAGTCGTCGCGCTTCCTTCGGGTCCATTGACTGTGTCGGGTCGAACCCCTTCACAGTCGCTGCAATGCGCGCTGAGAAGCCGGTAGTGTCGAAGGCTGTAATCGGCCGTACGCCTGAGCGGCCCGCAATCAAGCCCTGCCAGCTCGTCTCTACATCGTTTCCCAGCGGCGAGATCGCACCCATGCCTGTGACTACAACCCGCCGCCTCTCCAGATTCCTTTGCTCTGTCATTGGCATCCCTTCATGGCTGTGGTAAACTGGCGCCGTTAACTCGCCGTGTGTCCGCTTTGCAGAAAGGGAGCATCATGTCCCAACGACCCTTCCCCTGGGCTCGCACCTTCATTCTTGGCTTCGGTTTCTTCGGAATCAGCATCATCTGGCCTCTGTTTAACAGCCTGATCCCGCCCATGCTGGAAGATCTGGGCCTGACTGCTGCCGTGACGGGTTTCATTCTGACCTGGGACAACATAATCAACATGTTCCTTCAGCCTTGGGTGGGCAGCCGCTCCGATCGCACTCACACGCGATTCGGCCGGCGGAAGCCCTGGCTGATGCTGGGCGCCCCGCTCGCGGCGTTGTTCTTCATTCTTGTGCCGTTTGTCCGTGAGAATTTCGTTCTGATCGCTCTGGCCATCCTGGGCACGAATCTTGCCATGGCGCTGTTTCGCTCGCCAACCATTGCATACCTCGGCGACCTTTTTGATCCTGCCGAGCGCAGCAAGGCAAATGGTGTTATTAACTTGATGGGCGGCGTTGGCGGCGCTATCGCCCTGTTTGCCGGTGGCGCCCTCTACAAGATCGGCGTGCCGTTACCCTTCATCGTGGGTGCCGGCATCATGCTTCTTGCCATCGCCATTGTCCTGCTCAAGGTCAAGGAGCCTCCGGCTGCGGCTCTTCCTGCAGCACACAAGGAGCCGGGCCTCTGGGCCAACGTGCAGCAGGTGGTCACCGATCCAGACCATAGCGGCTTGTTCCTGCTTGCAGCGATCTTCTCCTGGTTCGTGGGCTGGAACGCAACTGAAGCCTTCTTCACCCTCTATGCTCGTAACATCCTCGGCATGGAGGTGGGCAGAGCTACTCAGATGCTGACTGCGTTTGCCGCGACGCTGATCATCTTTTCGATCCCTTCGGGCCTGATCGCCACCCGGGTCGGCCGCAAGCCCACGATCATGGTTGGCCTGGGCGGCATGATCCTCGGCGTGTTGGTCGCGACCCAGGTGCGCGACCCGGTTATTCTCCTTGCCGTGCTGGCAGTCATGGGAGCGTTCTGGGCATTGGTCAACATCAATTCGTTGCCGATGGTCTATGACCTGGCGAAGTCGGGCAGCATCGGCGCGTATACGGGCCTCTACTACTTCGCGTCCTCGCTGGCAGCAATCACCGGCCCTATCCTGGCCGGCGGGTTGATAGACCGTACCAGCCATGGCGTGATCTGGCCTTTTACGGCTATCTTCCTCGGGCTGGCGGTCCTGTTCATGTCATTGGTGCGGCCGCGACGCCATGCTGGCGCGCAGCTCGATTGAAGGCATACCATCGGCCCACGTGCCCGACATCACCGGACTGACCGTACCCGACAGCCGCACATTCCAGTCCGCATCGATCTCGACCAGCATCTCGCCGCCTGGCATTCGCACAGTCACCGGGTTTGCACATCGGCCCGTGCGCACGGCGACCGCTGCGGCCGCGCAGCTGGAGGTGCCAGAGGCCAGTGTATAGCCCGCACCGCGCTCCCAGATCGCGATCTCCAGCGTATGCCGGTCCACGGCGCGTGCGAACTGTACGTTAGTCCGGTGGCGATACAGCGGTAATACCTCGAGCTGGGGCCCGAGTGCATGGGCGAGGGCAACCAGCTCGTCTGCGCACTCGATCTCTCTGCCGTCCACGACGAAGATCACGCAATGCGGGTTGCCCACGCTTACCGCGGAAAACTGCAATGTTCGGTCTCCGACCCGCGTTTCCTCTTCGACGATCTCTCGCTCTGCGCTGCTGATTCCGGCATCGGAGGCATGGAACGAGACGCGCCCCATATCCATCGCGATCCGGTCTCCTCGGGCATCGAGGATATGGGCAGTAACCGTGCCTCCCGGCGTGACGATATCGAAATCGCGCTTGCGAGGGAGTCGCCGGTCCCAGAGGTAACGTGCAAAGATGCGCAGACCATTCCCGCTCTTCTCGAACTCGCTGCCGTCCGGGTTGAACAGGCGGAGCGCAAATGGATCGCGACCCACAGGTCCCCATAGTACACCATCCGCCCCCACCCCGTGGCGCCGGTCGCAGATCCGGCGCACGGTCTCGCCATTCGGACACTCGGGCCAATCCATGGGATCGAGCACGAGATAATCGTTGCCCAGCGCATCGTACTTGTGGAAGGGCAGGGTCGCATGCGGGCCGCTGCTCGCATCGCGGCGCACCAGGTCTTCATAGGTCTCGCGACGCTGGATTACCCTCGAATGACCGTTGCCCACGAGGATGACCGCCGGCCGCAAAGCGAGATTGTAGTTGCTGGCCATGGCCAATGTAAAAGCGCCCGCCATTGGGATGGCGAGCAAATCTCCACGATCCAGATGGGGCAGGTCGATGTCTCGAATCAGGATGTCTCCCGATTCACAATATCTCCCGGCCAGGGTCACCCTCTCCATAGTCCTGCCCAGGCCGCCCTGCACCCGTCTCGCGGCATACTTCGCGCCATACAGCGCCGGCCGGATGTTGTCGGCCATGCCGCCGTCAAGGGCCACGTAGGTGCGCACGCCCGGGATTTCCTTGCGTGTGCCAACGGTATAAACCGCTACGCCGGCTTGGGCGACGAGCGACCGTCCGGGCTCGACGATCAGATGCGGCAGGCTGAGATGGTGTTGCGCACAGGCGGCGGTGACCGCTGCGCACACTGCCTCGAGATACCTCTCCACCGGCGCGGGTGCATCCGCCTCCGTCATTGGAACGCCCCAGCCCCCGCCTGGGCTGAGTTCATGTAAATCGAAACCGTGCTGCTCGTGCATCTCCGCCGCAAAGCGCACCAACCGCGCAGCAGCCTCGGCAAGTGACTCCGGCTCGTAGATCTGCGATCCAATGTGCGCATGCAGCCCCGTAAGCTTCAAACCGGCCGCGCGCATGGCCAGGGCAAGCGCCTTCTCGGCGTCACCAGACTGGATCGAGAAACCGAATTTCGTGTCTTCCTGCCCGGTTTGAATGTGGCTGTGGGTGTGCGCCTGTACGCCCGGCGCGAGACGCAGCCAGATGGCTACGCTTTCCTCCCGCGCGCATGTCAGCTCGTCGAGCAGCGCCAGTTCTGCGAAATTGTCTACCACGATCCGCCCTACGCCTGCATCAATCGCCTCGATGAGTTCCTGTGTCGATTTGTTATTGCCGTGAAAGTGGATCCGTTCAGGCGGGAATCCGGCACGCAATGCAACGAATAGCTCACCGCCCGACACCACATCCAGGTTGAGGCCTTCGTCCATCACGATCTGTGCGATCGCAGTACAAAGGTAGGCCTTCGAAGCGTAGGCTACCTGCCCTTCTCCTCCATAGACGGCGCCGAGCCCGCGGCGATAGACGCGGCAGCGATCGCGTAGCGTGGCCTCGTCGATAATGTACAGCGGTGTGCCGTACGCGCGCGCTAGTTCGGTAACTACAAGGTCGCCAATGGAGAGGCTGTCATCCTCGGTAAGGTGTGCGGTGATTGGCCACAGGTGATTCAAGTTGGCGCTCATTTCGTGATGGTTTTCCCGCAGTATACTGGCCTCCTCTCC
>CAYLZG010000032.1:23848-30269 GCA_964387985.1 uncultured Anaerolineales bacterium
CAAGCTTCATGTGCTTCGAGTCGTGGGCGAAGGCCGCCCTTCGTCACCGCCCTCCGCACTTTTGGATTGTGCATCTCTCCATATAGAATGACATCATGGATGCGGAATCGCTCCCACCCCAACACCCTGTTAGGCCGCGGAAGGTCAGGCTCGACGAATTGCTGGTCGCGCGCGGCCTGGCCGAGAGTCGTTCGCAGGCGCAGCGGATGATCCTGGCTGGCGAAGTGAGCGTCGGTGACCGCGTGGTTGACAAGGCAGGGCAGGCGCTGCCTGAAAACGCAGAGGTGCGTGTCGCTACCTCTCTGCGCTATGTCAGCCGCGGTGGGCTGAAGCTGGAGCATGCCTTGCAGGCGTTCGCGGTCGATCCTGCCGGCTGGATATGCGCAGATATCGGGGCATCCACCGGCGGCTTCACCGATTGTTTGCTGCAGCACGGCGCACGGAAGGTCTATGCCGTCGACGTGGGTTACGGACAACTGGCCTGGTCTTTGCGACAGGACCCGCGCGTCGTAAGCATGGAGCGCGTTAATGTGCGGAATCTCGAGCGTCTGCCCGAGCCCGTGCAGTTGGCGGTGGTCGACGTCTCCTTCATCGGGCTGGAATTGGTGCTCCCGCGCGTGGCCGCACTGCTCCTTCCTGGCGGTTTGGTGGTCGCCCTCATCAAGCCGCAGTTTCAGGTGGGGAAGGGCCAGGTGGGCAAGGGCGGGGTCGTACGGGATCCGGCTCTTCACCGCAGCGCAATCGAGAGCGTGCTGCACGACGCGTCGGCGCTTGACCTTGCGCCTGTGGCCCTGTCTCGCTCGCCAATCACCGGTCCTGCGGGCAATGTCGAGTTCCTTGTGTTGTTCGTCCTTGGCGGCCTCGCGCCAGATGCTTCTCAAGTTCAGCATTGGCTGGATCATGTGTTGGAGGGTGCTTCATGACCCCACAACGTCGTAACCGCCTGATTCTGGTGATTGCGCTCATTGTCCTTGTGGTCTCGTTGCTGTGGGTTGCGCGGAGTGAGTTGTTTCCGTTCATCTTCGCGTTGGTGTTGGCCTACATCCTGCTCCCTCTTGTCAACTTGCTGGACCGCGTGCTACGCAAGGTGGCGCCTCGTTTCGGCGGCGCCCGGCCAGTTGCCATTCTGCTGGCTTATGCTTTCGCAGCCCTGGTCGTGGTGGCGTTCTTCCAGCTCCTGCTTCCCGTGATCGGACAGCAATTCGCTGCCCTGTGGGACAATCGCCAGGAGATTGTTTCGGGGGTGCAGGGATGGGTGGAGCAGGGCCTGGTCTGGTATCGCCAGACAGTACCAGCAGAGATTCAGACGCAGATCGATACGGCGGTCAGTCAGTCAGGCGCTCGCCTCATGAGTGCCGGCCAAACCGCACTGGTTCAGACGATCAGTGCAGTTACAAGCACGGTCACCTTCGTCATCGGCCTGGTCATCGTTCCGATCTGGTTATTCTATATCCTGAATGAGCAGTCTCGCTTCACGCGTGCGGCAGTTCAGATCGTGCCTGATGCCATCCGTGCAGACGTGGTCAATATGGTGCGCATCGCGGACCGCATCCTGAGTAAGTACTTGCGCGGCCAGTTGGTGCTGTGTGTGGTGGTGGGAGTCTTGTCGACCCTGGGACTGACGCTTCTGGGAGTCAACTTTCCGCTGGTGCTCGGCGTAGTCGCCGGGATCTTCGAAATTCTACCCTTTGTGGGGCCGATTCTGGGCGCGGTGCCCGCAGTGCTCGTGGCGCTGATTCAGAGGCCGCTGCTGGCCGTCTGGACCATTCTGTTGTTCCTGATCATCCAACAGGTGGAGAACGTGGTGCTGGTGCCGCGTATCTCCGGCAAGGCCGTAGAATTACACCCCGCGCTGATCGCTGTCGTCTTGATAGTGGGCACGCAGGTGGCGGGTCTGTGGGGCGCCATCCTGGCAGTGCCTCTGACCGCGATCGTTCGTGATGTTTTCAAATACCTGTACCTTCGTCTTCAGGATTCACCCGTGGAACCGAAGGAGGCGATGACGCGCATCAGCAAGGCGCCGCTGCAATTGGATGTTTGAAATACCTCCGCTCACTTGGCCAGGATGTGCACACCGATCGCATGAAGGTCTGTGCGCAAGTCGTCCTCGGCCGCATCCAGCAGTGCCTCCACCTCTTCCACATGTCTGCCGCGCGCCGCGATCGTGACGAAATCCGATAGGCCGCTGCCATACACTTGTGCACGGGACTTGACATAAACCTGAGGGTGCCGCCGCGCAGCCGCATCGACGACGGGCGCGAGGATCGACTCGTCCCAGGCGTTTGTCTTGAGGGTTCGTTCTGCATAGGCCTGTCGCGAGAAGAGGGAGGCCAGCCGAGGTGCCAGGCTGTTCTCAAAGATGTCCATCATTTCCGCCGGCACGCCTGGCATCAGGACGATGCTTGTCGTCTCATGCTTCAGCAGGATGCCGGGAGCGGCGCCCAGGGTATTGAGCAAGGCCTGTGCGCCATCGGGCAGCTGGGCCATCTTCCTGCGCGCCTCTGTCATCTCGGAGCCGGTGACATGGCCTCGGGCATGCAAGGTGGTGTAGAATTCTTCGATCATGGCATAGGCTGTGGGGTCCTCACGCACCTCCAATCCCAAAGCCTCTCCGACTGCCGCCACGGTAAGATCGTCCTGGGTAGGGCCCAGGCCGCCAGATGTTAGGATCAGATCTGGCTGGCGTGCCAGGCTGGCCCACAGGGCTTCGCCGATCGTTGCCGGCTCATCGGGTAGGACTGTGATGCGCCGCACCCTTGCGCCGCGCGTGGCCAGCCGCTTGCAGAGCCAATGCGAATTGCTGTCCAGCACATCGCCGGCCAACACCTCGTTTCCGATTGCCAGAATCTCGACATCAACGTTTTCGCTCGTCGATTGCATCCGCTCGTTCTCCAACAAAAAACGGGCTGATCGCTTCAGCCCGCTTTTTATTCCGGCCCGGATCAATCCAGCCCGGTGGCTGGACGAATGCCCATGTAGATCTGGCCGCTAGCCAGGGTTCGCAGGATGGTTTCCGCGCTTGTCCACGGCATCTGGCTCGCCAGCTCGCGTGGCGTCAGTGCCTGGTTGCTGTTGAGCAGGAAGATGCGAAAGATGTTCGCCACCAGGGCATTGCCCATGCTGATGAACTCAGTCTGTCGCGAGCAGTGACTGCGCAACGTCTGCATCAGCGCGTCGGCCCGGACAACTTCGGCGGTCTCTGGATCCACCCAGTCGACCGACTCCAGGTTGCGGTGATCCGGAAAACGCGCCTGGCAATCCCGGCACAGTTGGCCGCGTACTGAGACGCGAAGATCTTTGCCGCTGGTCTGCCACCAGTCGTAGTCGATGTGAAACTTCGTGTCGAGAGAGGGTCGCTTCCAACCAGTCATGCGCTGTCGTCCTGTCTCATACCTATGCAATCAGCCGGAAATTGCCATCAGGTAGACGTTCGAGCCGGTCGTCTCCGGCAAGAGCAGCGAACACCGGTTCAGGCGTGACGCGTCGGATCACATTCACTGCACTGTACACGGTCTTGGCGTTGACGCTCCCCGATAGCCCGGCCAGGTCCGTAAATACCTCGAATACCAGATCCGCCAGGGACGCTGTGCTATAGAGCGAGCGCAGCCTGGTGACCTCCTCGCTTCTCTCCGCTCCGATGACCATCTGCTCGTCGTACTCGCAGGCAATTTCTTGCTTTCGAAGCTGGATGTCTGCGCGGCCTTCTTCTCCGATTTGCGCCCAGCGCATCCATTCGCGGCGCATTCGTTTTGGGCGGAAATCGACGACTACTTCGTCATCACCGCGTCGTTCGAGCGTGATGTGTGCGCCTGCCGGCAGTTTATGCTTCTCCATCCAGCCCTGCAGGCCTGCGATATAACGACCTGCATGGTTGACCCATCCGGCGAACGGGTTGCCCCAGCGTCCGTCCACCAGGGTGACCATCGTTCGTTCTCCGTGTCCCGTAGGGAACAGCGGGCGCGTTCGCCTGCTCAGCGGTAAGGTGCCGGACATGGCGTGCGGGAAAGTGAGCGTGACAGTCGTTGTCTGTGCTGCGCGGCGTTCTGCGGTCTCCTCGATCCCATCGGACCACTCATCATCGAGTTGAAACGCAAGCTGCGCCAGATCGGGTGGCAGCGTAATCACCGGGTGCTGGCCCGGCGCGTAGCGCAGTAACTCAGGTGTCACGAGCGCTTCTGCCGGCTCAAGCCTTCGAAGGTACCAGCGGCGTTCGTCGCTGGTGCCAACCTGGTCGAAACGGTCATCGGCTGCAAGTGCAGCCTGCAGCGAGAACGCGTTGATCTCCTCGCCTATCTCCTTTGGCAGGTCGAGTTCTTTCTGGAGCGTGGCGGTGTCGAGCGCCGATGCATTCATTTCGATAATTGCCTCGGCGATGTTCAGGTGACCGATGTGCACCTCTGTCAACAGGTCGCGGGGTAGCCAGTGGTCCTCGAAGCTGGCGAACGCGTCGTCCGCGGCCAGCGCCTCCGCGAGTTGCGAGGGCAGATTCCTGGCTGCGCCTGTAATCACCGCTTCCGGGCTGGACTCGGCGTCCGCCTTCAGGATATCCGGCGCGTCTGCATTGAGCTTGTGTGGCGCGGTCAGGCCCGCAGCAAAGCTGCGCTGGCGCTTGCCCGGACCGAAATCGACCGAGATGACCTCAAACTCACCGTACTCGGGGTTCTCGCCTGCGCGCAGTTCGACCACTTCGCCCAGCCGGTAGTCGAGCTGCGGAAAGAGGATCTTGTCGCCTACCGTAAACTGCTTTTGGGGCTGATAAATTGTACCGCGCGCAAGCTCCGCCCGCAGCTCGGAGTCTTCGCGGCGGATGCGCTCAGTCACAAGGTGCCGGGCCATTTCGTCGGTAGTCAATGGCCGTTCGGCGTCCAGCAGGAGGGTGCGCAGGAACTCGACATCGGTCGTGGAGAGTGAGAATGATTGCCAATACTCAGGGGTCTGCGTCTTCCTTTGAATCACGCGCCGTTTACTCCTCTTAGTTCGTCACTATCTGGGACCAAGCGGCTAGTATAGCACTCGAAGACACAAATCACAAATGCAGAGGCGAATCCTCGCTGTCTTCAACATCTTCGTCAGTCTCGAAATGCATCTCGTCATCGGACTCCTGTACCAGCTCGGCAGCGTCGGCGGCGTGCTCTGCGGAGACGTAGACCTCCACGCGGCCCAAGCCGTCAACGGTGAGGCCGATTACCTGGCCGATTGACTCATATCTCAGCATCGCTGGAATGCCGTTGGCCTGCAGCTTCGCCTTGACAACCTCAGCGGCGAAGATACCCTGAGACTCATATACCTTTACTAGATTCTTCTGCGTCATTTCGGATTCTCCAGTCCGGTGGGCATACTGACGGTCAGCCGGAACACATCCGGCCGCGCATAGTGCCCTGTGACGTCAAAATCAAACCGGGCGCGCGTCACTTCTCTCATGTCCAGGTCCGCAATCAGCATACCTTCCTCGTCCCACAGTGGGCCGGCAGCATACTCGCCAAAAGGTGATATGATGGCGCTGCCCCCGCGGCTCATCACCTCGGCCAGACCATCCAGCTCCTCGATCCCCGGAAGGTCCCGGGGATACATGGATTTCGTGACGAACTGGTTGCATCCCAACACGAAACAGCGACCCTCACACGCAATGTGACGGAGAGTTGCCTGCCACGTCTCTCGGCTGTCTGCGGTGGGTGCAATGTACAGATCGACTCCCTGCTCATACATCGCCATCCTGGCGAGTGGCATGTAATTCTCCCAGCAGATCAGGCCGCCGACCCGGCCATAAGGTGTCTCGACAACTGTCAGCGTGGAGCCGTCCCCTTCGCCCCAGATCAGTCGTTCCGCGGCGGTCGGCTTCAGCTTACGATGCCGGCTGAGCAGGCTGCCGTTCGGACCAAAAACGAGTGTCGTACAGTAAAGGGTTCCTCGAGTGCCGCTTGTTTCGCGTTCGATCACGCCGGTGGCCACGTACGCATGGGCTTCCTGGCTGGCCGAGGCCAGAGCGGCAACCGTGGGCGAAGGCACCTCGACCGCATTATTCCAGTAACGTTCCCATGTCAGCCGCCCTTTGTCGCTGCGGCTTCCGACTGTGACGCCGAAGCTGAGCCCGCGCGGGTACGCTGGGATGAAGGCCTCGGGGAACAGGATCAACTGGCTGCCGCGTGCCGCAGCTTCCCGAATCAGACGGCACGCCTTGTCGGTCGTTGCCTCTCGGTCGAATAGCACGGGTGCTGCCTGGATCACAGCCACCCGCACGCCGGGTAATTCATCGCCCATGATTCTTCCTTGACGCTGATTTCTGTTCGTGATAGCTTACCGGAAGCTGTTTTTGCTGTCAATCTGTTCCGGAGCTTGCCATGAGTGAGATGCCTCATCTGGAGGAAGTATCGTCGGAGGCTACACCCGTCTCTCGATCGCTCCTGAAGATGGGCATAGCGCA
>CAYLZG010000033.1:0-30015 GCA_964387985.1 uncultured Anaerolineales bacterium
TCGAAGTTGTTGACGAACACGCCCTCGTCCTTCGCCGTCTCCCAGCCCAGCACCTCAACGTTGGTGCCCTTCACCGCGTTGTGGTGCTTCACGCCGGCCTCGAAGCCCTTCATGAAGATCGTCACCGTCGGCAACTTGATCCCGCCGAACGTCGCAACCACACCCGTCTTCGTCGTCGCCGCAGCCGCATAACCCGCCAGGAACGCCGCCTCGTCCGTCTGGTAGCTCAGCCCTAGCACGTTGTCAATCGGCGTATCCGAGCCACAGTCCTTGCCAACTACCGCACCCGGCCAGCAATCAGGATAAACGTAATCCACGATCGCAAACCTCAGATCGGGGTTCGCCTTCGCCGCTGTCGCCGTGTCAACCGCCAACATGAACCCGACCGGTACGATCAGGTCCAACTTCTCCGACACGAACTGCTGCATGTTCTTGGCGTAGTCCGACTGCTGTTGCGACTCCAGGTACTTGCCCACCGCCCCGAAGTCCTTCTCCGCATCCTTGACGCCCTTCCAGGCCGATGCATTGAAGCTCTTGTCGTCGATGCCGCCCATGTCCGTGATTTGACCCACCGTAATGGCGGCAGGCTTAGCCGCGGGCTCAGGGGCCTTGGTCGGTTCTGCAGCCGGCGCCTTGGTCGGTTCGGGCGCCTTGGTTGGCTCGGCAGCCGCAGGGGCCGCAGTAGGAGCCGGCGCTGCGGTCGGGGTGGCCTTGGCGCCACCGCACGCACTCAGAATCATGCTCAGTAGAATGAGCACACTCACGATGCTGAACAGTCTGTTTCGCATAACTAGTATCTCCTCCTGAATGGAACTATGTGGAAAAACCGAAAAACGGGCAGAGGACAAAGTCTGGCAGAGGAGCGCAGCGCCAAGAGGCTAGACCACGGACACCCTGCCATCCGGATGGAACACCTCCTTTCGGTGAAAGCTCGCCAGCAGCCGCCACGCTTGCTGGGATACAATGAGGAACGTGCGTCAGTCCTTGTACCAGAGGAAGAAAACCTCCCTGGCACGGCAGGTTACAGCCTGTGGCTTGGCAGCGCCAGCCCATTCTGACGAGCCCGCCATAACTGCCAGTATTATACGCAAGTTATTATTGCGCCGCAAATTACATCTTTCATAGCGGCGCAAAACACAGCCTTAATGGACGGCATTTTTCTGCCACGGCATCTTCAGGACCTTCACGGCAGCTTTGACACATTCGGCTCTCAGCGATATAATTATACTGGATTGTTGAAAAATCAGGGAGCAATACGCATGGCGATTCGGGAGATCATAACGCTGGGACATCCTACGCTCCGGCAAAAGGCGCGCAAAGTCACCAGGTTTGGGCCTGAGCTCAAACAGCTAATCGATGACATGGTTGAAACGATGCGCGCTGCGCCTGGGGTCGGGCTGGCCGCGCCCCAGGTGAACATCTCGGAGCGAATCATCGTGCTGGAACTGCCGGCGGACGAAGAAGAAGGGTTGCCGGCCGAGCTATACACCTACGTGAATCCGGAGATTGTCAAGGTCTCGCGCGAGACCGAGGCAGGCGACGAGGGTTGTCTTTCCATCCCGGGCTACCTGGGCGAAGTGGATCGGCACGTCGAGATCCTGGTGCGCGGGCAGGACGCATACGGCAAGCCGCAACGCATCAAGGCCTACGACTACCTGGCACGCATCTTCCAGCATGAAATCGACCATCTGGACGGCGTGCTCTTCATTGACAAGGCGGATCCGGCCACCATCCGCAAGCTCACCGCCGAAGAAGCTGCCACGGCAACAGGCGAAGCCGCGGAAGCCGCTGCATTGATGGATCGCGCGGAAACACCGGCCCTCAAATAACAGTAGGGGCGCACGTTGGTGCGCCCCTACGTTTCATCTGACGACCTGCGCTCCCAGGGAGCGCAGCTACCTCTCTCCCTTACGCGATCACATCCAACGTCTTCTCGGTCTGCGGATCGAAGAGATGCATGTTGTCCATGTTAACCATCATCTCGATCGTCTCACCCACACGGGCGTGCGTGCGCGGGTCAACACGAGCAACGAACTGCTTCTTGCCGGTCAGCAAGTAGAGGAAGATTTCGTTGCCCATCAACTCCGAAACGTCGACCTGAGCCGTCATGGGCGCTGGAGAGATGCCCGGCGATTCAAAGCCCTTCGTATGAATATCCTCGGGCCGGACGCCGAAAACAACCTTCTTACCCTTGTGCTGGATATAGTCGGCCCTCTTCGTCTCAGGCACCGCCAGCTTGAATGTGCCGCCATCGACAAACAGTTTGCCGTCCTGCTCCACAAGCGTCGTCTCGAAGAAGTTCATCGAGGGGCTGCCGATGAAGCCGGCGACGAAAATGTTCGTAGGATGATCGTAAAGGTGTTGCGGTGTATCGATCTGCTGCAGGAGGCCATCCTTCATGACCGCAATCCGGGAGGCCATGGTCATGGCTTCCACCTGATCATGGGTCACGTAGATGAAGGTGGTGCCGAGGCTCTGATGCAACTTGCTGATGCCGGCGCGCGTCTCGACGCGCAGCTTAGCATCCAGGTTGGACAGCGGCTCATCGAACAAGAAGACCTTCGGGTTGCGCACGATGGCGCGGCCCACCGCAACGCGTTGGCGCTGGCCGCCGGAGAGCTGCTTTGGCTTGCGATCGAGATACTGGCCAATGCCCAGGATCTCGGCTGCTTCCTTGACCTTCTTGTCGATCTCGGCCTTCGGGGTCTTGCGAAGCTTCAGGCCGAATGCCATGTTGTCATACACGCTCATGTGTGGATAGAGCGCGTAGCTCTGGAACACCATCGCGATATCGCGGTCCTTAGGCGGCACGTCATTCACGACGCGGTCGCCGATGAGGATGCGGCCATCGGAAATCTCTTCGAGGCCTGCAAGGAGGCGCAAGCTGGTGGTCTTGCCGCAGCCCGAAGGGCCGACAAACACCAGGAATTCCTTATCCGCAATGGAGAGGTCGAGGTCATTCACGGCGATCACATCACCGTAGCGCTTGTAGACGTGTTCGTAGGTTACACTGGCCATGAGTGTGTTTACTCCTTGTACATTGTGAGAGATTGAGCGATATGAAAGTCAGCCCCGGCAAACAGAACTGTTCGGTCGAATGATCGTCGTTCCCGATTGGAAGGCTAGGCCACGCCTCCACACATCCAATGGCCAAGACCGGGTCGCTGCGAACATCTCGGGCGCTAACGCCGTAACCGCTTTGCCGTGACTATGTAACAGATCAACAGGTATGGGGATCAGGTTGTGGTTTTCTTGATACACCTCCGCAATAAGAAAAACAATCTAGGCTCCGGAGAGAAGACGGCTCCGTCCCAAGCAAACACCTGGCCGCGTTCCAGAGGGACGGCAGATAGGAAAAGTCTAGCACGCCTTCTAACGTAACGCAAATCTCAAATTGAGCAAAACGGCGCAATTGGGATGGGGCAATCAGGCATTATAATACACTCTATGGCTGCACCTTCTTCACGCTTCACACCGCCGCCGGAAGCTGTCCTGGCCGCCGTGGGCCTGGTAGCAGTGGTCGTCCTCGCCTTGTCAGCACCGCATGGTCTGCTGGACAAAGCAGATCGTGCGGCCTATGCCGTGTGCCACCGTTTGGCCGATCACAGCTTTGTGATCGGTGGGAGACAGCTGCCTTTGTGCGCGAGATGCAGTGGCACGTACCTGGGCGCACTCGCAGGATTGGCCGTGCTCGTCCTTCTGGGCCGCGGAAAGGCCGGCCGCTTCCCCTCACGACCGCAGCTCCTGGTGCTCGGTGCATTCATGCTGGTATGGGCCATCGACGGTACCAACTCCTTCCTTTCCTTGATGGGCTGGCCTCATTTGTACGAGCCGAAAAACCTGCTGCGCCTTGTGACCGGTACGCTGGAGGGCATCGCAATCGCGGCGGTGCTCCTGCCGGCACTGAATCTGACGCTTTGGCGCAAGCCCGGCCCCCAGCGCAGCGTCGGGAACTGGCTGGACCTGGTCTGGCTGCTGGCAGGCGGCGGAGTAATGATTCTGGCGGTCAGCAGCGAGATGAATGCACTGTTGTTTCCCCTTGCGCTGCTCAGCGGAGCGATGATTCCTGCCCTGCTGGGCATACTGAACGCGATGCTCTACCTGGCTGGCGTACACCGCGAGGGTCACGCCGAACACCGGCGAGAAGTCATCGCTCCCCTTTTGATCGGCCTGGCCCTGGCGCTGGGTGAGATCGCCTTGATCGGTATTGCCCGTGAGGCTCTGACCACGCGCTTCGGCCTGCCGTTCTAAGATCTGCAGTGCTATGGTATGATACGGTTGTCGCGTAACGGTCAGGCAGGCGTCCGGCTTGTGCCACGCGACGGGAGCATCATAGTGCTATCTTACCAACAGGTGTTTGACCGTCAGTTGCGGCCATGCATTCTTCAAGGAGGACATTATGGATTTCGGCAAGGCCTTCACCTTCATGTTCGAGGATCCCGACTGGCTCAAAAAGCTGGGCATCGGGACGCTGGTCGGCTTGGTGGGCATCGTGCTAAGCCCCGTCCTGATCGGGCTTGTTCCGCTCATTGCGCTGCTAGGCTATACCGTGGACGTCATCCGCAATGTGATGGCAGGCCGCGAACACCCTCTGCCCGAGTGGGAGGACTGGACCGGCTTTCTTAGCCGCGGGTTCAAAGTCACCGTGGCGATCCTTATCTGGTCGCTGCCCGCGATACTGCTGTCGATTCCAATGGTCATCGGCGGCGCAATACTGGATCAGGGTTCCGGCAGCGAGGCAATCGGCATTATGATCATGGTGTGCAGCGGATGTCTGCTGTTCCTGTGGGCCCTGTTCGTCACGCTGCTGAGCCCCGCGATCTACGTGCGCATCGCTGCAACAGATCGCTTCTCGTCCGCGTTTGAGCTCGGCAGGATGTGGGCATTCACGCGTGATAACCTCGGCAACGTGATCATTGCGCTCCTGCTGCTCATCGTCGTGAGTGTGATTGCTTCGTTCGTAGCGGGTTTGGGTCTTGTGGCGCTCTTCATTGGCATCCTGATCACGATTCCGTTCGCAATGCTCTGGCAATACCTGGTGCAGGCGCACCTGTTCGGACAAATCGGAAAATACAGCATTACGCCTGTGGACTGAGGTTGGTCAGGGGTCGGATTTCACTCCGCCCCCTTTGAGTTTGGGAGCATGGGAATGATCGACGTCCTTGCAGCTTTCGGCTTATCGGCCGCGACAGGGCTTAATGCCTACCTGCCGCTGCTGATCGTTGGCCTGATGGCGCGCTTCACGGATCTGATCACGCTGAGCTCACCCTGGAACACCCTGGAAAATCCCTGGGTGCTCGGCGTTCTGGGCGTGTTGCTGATCATCGAGACGGCTGCGGACAAGATTCCGGCTGTAGATTCGGTCAACGACGTGATCCAGACGGTTGTCCGGCCTACTGCGGGCGCCATCCTGTTTGCGGCCAGCGGGAATGCAATCAGTGATATGAGCCCGGTCCTGGCCATGATCCTCGGCCTGCTGGTTGCCGGAGGGGTTCATGCGGCCAAGACCACCGTACGGCCCGTGATAACTGCGACCACCGCAGGACTGGGCAACCCGGTAGTCAGCACTGCCGAAGATGTCGTGTCTGGCGTGACCGCATTCACCGCTGTCGCCTTGCCAGCGGTAGCAGCGGTGATCGTCCTGCTGCTGCTCGTGCTAATCGCCTGGCTTCTCGTGCGCCGCCGGCAAGGGCAGGAAGAGACCTTGCTCTAGCGATGCCCAAAGGAAGGACGCGCACTACTTCCCTGCAAGTGGCGGGAGCGCTGCTCGTCGGCGCTGTCTGCCTGTGGTTTTCGTTGCGCGGCGCCGATCTGGCTTCCTTTGGTGCTGAAATCGCGTCTCTTTCGCGTCCCCTGGTGCTCCTGGCGATGGCCTGTGTCCTTCTGGTGGCTGTCCTCAAGGCGCTGCGCTGGCGGTGGCTTTATGGACCTGCTCTTCCCTCCCCCACCTGGTCAACACACTTTGCCATCTTGATGATCAGCCAGATGCTGAACCTGGTGATACCCGTTCGCTTGGGCGAGCTGGCACGCCTGGGGTTAATGCGCCAGGAAGGGCGACAGGTCGGCGTAACGTTCGGCACGATTGTCGTCGAGAAATCCCTCGACCTGCTGGCCGTAGGACTGATTGTATTGCTGGCCGTGCCGTTGGTCCTCATTCCCCCGGCCCTTGAAACACAGTTCAGCACGGGAGGCCTGCTCCTGGGCGGAGCAATCTTCATCATGTTGATAGTGATTGGGCGATTTCAGGAGGTCCTGATCGATCTGCTTGCTCGCATCCCCGAGCCAAAACAAGAGCGATGGGCTCTGTGGCTGGGGAAGGCGCGACGCGGGATCGCAGCCGTCCTGACGAGCATCGGATCCTTGAGGGGATGGCGACTTGCGCGCATCGCCGCGCTGACTGCCTGCATCTGGCTTCTGTCATTGCTGACGGTTCAGGTCATGCTCCTGGCATTTGATCTACGCCTCGGCTGGGGTGCGCCACTGGCACTCATGCTGGCCCTGACCACCAGCAACTGGATGCCAACGCCACCTGCTATGATTGGCGTGGTGGGTGCGGTGACAGTCGCCGTGCTGTCAGCATTCGGGGTAGATCAGACGCGTGGTCTTGCGTTGGGCACTGTGCTGAACGTGGTCCTGGTCGGTCCCCCGGTGCTCATGGGCGGTGCAGCGCTGTGGAACCGGCTCTGGCAGTTGGGTGAGTCGGTGACTTTGAGTACGTTACGTCGCGCAGTTGGGCTGGGCACAGAAGAGGGTCAGGCGCATGAGAGCGGCAGTGGGCATCCCTGATGCTCCCCGCATTTCGGTGGTTGTGCCGGCGTACCAGGCCGCCGCGACCCTGCCCGCCTGCCTGGCCGCGCTCCGTGATCAGACTGTCTGCCGAGACGACTATGAAGTCATCGTGATCGATGATGGCTCAACTGACGACACGGCGCAGGTGGCTGAACAGGCCGGCGCCGATCAGGTGCTTCAGAGTTCTCATGGCGGCCCGGGGGCCGCTCGCAATGCAGGCATCACAGCGGCGCGGGGCGAGATCGCCCTTTTCACCGATGCCGATTGTGAACCGCGCCCCGATTGGATCGCCCAGATGCTCCAACCCTTCCGAGATCCCGCAGTTGTTGGGGTGAAGGGCAGTTACAAGACCCGCCAAACCGCCGTGGTGGCACGGCTAGCGCAATGTGAGTTCGAGGAGCGCTACAATCTTCTGGCGCGAGGACCTACGATCGACTTCGTCGATTCCCACGCGGCCGCTTTTCGGGTCTCCGCGTTGCGAGAGGTCGGTGGATTTGACCCCGCGCTGCCCAAGATGAACGAAGATGTTGACCTCTCTTTCCGCCTGGCAGAACGGGGGCACAAGCTGGTCTTCAATCGGCAGGCCGTAGTGGTTCACCGCCATGTTGCTACTTGGAAAGGATATGTCCGGCTGAAAGCGCGACGCGGCTACTGGCGCATGATGGTCTACCGGCTGCATCCCGGCAAGGCGCTGCGTGATTCCTACACCCCGCAGGTACTGAAGCTGCAGATCCTTCTGGTTTATTGCGCCGTCACACTGGCACTTGCCGGCTTCGCACTGCCAGGGCTGGCCTGGGGAGCCGCCATCAGCCTCGTCGGGATGGGTTCGCGTGGTTGGGCCTTTTACAGACTCGTTCGAGTACTGGACCCAGCTGTGCTCCTCTGGGCGCCGCTTTTCGTTGCAGCGCGGGCCGCGGCCTTTGCGCTGGGCGTCGGCGCCGGACTCGTGGGGATGCTGTTCTTCAGCTCGACCGCTGAGGCCGGCAGGGTGGGATCACCAGTCAGGCACAGTTGAGGCGGGGATGCTGTATCGGGCCGGCAAGCGTGTTATCGACATCCTTGTGGCTTGCGTTGGGTTGGCTATCACCGGCCTTCTCGCAATCCCTATTGGTCTGGTGATCGTGCTGGACTCTCCGGGTCCGCTTCTGTTTCTGCAGGATCGGCTCGGAAAAGACGAAAGCGTGTTTCGCGTTTACAAGTTCCGCACAATGCATGCTGGTGCGGAGACCGGCGGCGCCAAGCCTAAGCCAAATGACGAGAGAGTAACCCGGGTGGGTCGCTTGCTCAGGCGGTTCAGCCTGGATGAACTTCCCCAGTTCTGGAACGTACTGCGCGGAGAGATGAGCCTGGTAGGGCCGCGACCCGAACAGATCATCTTTGCCGAACATTATCAGCCATGGCAGCGGCGACGGTTCACGGTCAAGCCGGGTATGACTGGGTGGTGGCAGGTGAACGGCCGACCGCAACCCATGTACGAGCACACCGAGTACGACATCTACTACGTGGAACATTGCGGATGGCGACTGGATTTGCTGATTCTGCTGCGCACAGCACGTGCGGTTCTTCTCGGTGACGGCGCGGCGTGATGCGCAACGAAGTGGGCATTCGTCTCTGGCTGTGGTAGAGTTCCGCGCCCACTAAAAACGCTTGTATCTTTTCCCCGCTCATGTATAATGTCTTCTGTGAACAACCAGCGTCTCACTCCTGATCTTGCGCAGAAGCTCGACACCCTGCCCGAACGGCCGGGCGTCTACATCTACCGTTCGTCTGACCGCAAGGTCATTTACGTTGGCAAAGCAGTCATCCTGCGCAATCGGGTACGCTCCTATTTTCACGAAGCTGCCCGCCACGAGCCGCGCACGCGGCGGCTGGTTACGGAAATCGCCGATCTCGAATGGATCGTCACTGACACCGAGCTAGAAGCCTTGATTCTCGAAAACGAGCTGATCAAGCGTTACCGGCCCCGGTTCAACGTGCGGCTGCGAGACGACAAGACGTATCCCTATATAAAGATTCACTGGCAGGAGGATTTCCCGAAAGTCAGCATCGTGCGTCGCATGGAACGCGATGGGGCCCGCTACTACGGGCCATTCACCTCAGCCTATGTGGTGCGCCAGACGCTCGACGTTTTACGGCGGGTGTTTCCTTACCTTGATTGCACCCGCGAGATCACCGGGCATGATCCCAAGCCCTGCCTTTACTTTCACATCAAGCGCTGCGCCGGGCCGTGCATCGGTGCGGTCGACAAAGAGGGGTACCGGCAGGTGGTCAGCGGACTGAGTGCTTTCCTGGAGGGCGACAGCGAGCGTGTGCTCGATCAACTGACCGGTCAGATGGAAAAGGCCGCGGAAGCTCTCCAGTTCGAACGTGCAGCGCAGTTGCGCGACCAGATCAGGGCTGCCCGGCAAATCGTCGAGCGGCAAAAGGTCGTGAGCGGCAAACAAGAAGATGAAGACGTGATCGCTTTCGCACAGGACGAGCGCACCGGCGAGGCATGCGTCCAGGTATTCTTCATCCGCCGCGGCAAGCTGATCGGGCGCGAGAGTTTTGTGCTGGAAGGTGTGCCCCCGGAAGCCAACGGCGAGCTGATCTCGGCCTTTGTCAAGCAGTTCTACGACGAAGCTGCCTTTGTCCCACCCAGCATCCTCTTGCCCAAGGACCTCGATGAGCGCAAGATCATAGAACAATGGCTGCGCAGCCGCCGCGGTGGGAAGAAGGTCACGCTAACTGTGCCAAAGCGTGGCGCCAAGCACGAGCTGCTGCATATGGCCGGCGAGAACGCGGCCGCCACCCTGGCCGCGCTTCAGGCACAATGGCAGGCCGACACAAACCGGCAGACGGAAGCCCTGGGCCAGATCCAGGAGGCGTTGGGATTGCAGGAGCCGCCGAGCCGCATCGAGTGCTTCGACATCTCTACCTTGCGAGGCACCTTCACCGTAGGCAGCATGGTAGTCTTTGCGAAGGGTGCTCCCTTGAAGAGCGACTATCGCCGGTTCAACGTCAAGGGTCGTGGGAACCAGGGCGAGCCGGACGACTACGCATCGATGCGAGAGGTGCTGCGCCGCCGCTTTCGCCGCGCTGTCGAGGACGCAGTCAAAGACCCTGGCGGCAAGGCGCGAGCGCGGGATGCATCGTGGAGATTGCTGCCGGATCTCCTCATCGTCGACGGTGGCAAGGGGCAGTTGGGTGTCGCCATCGAAGTTATGGCAGAGTTCGGGCTGACGGAAGTGGTGCCCGTGGCAGGCCTGGCAAAGCAGCGCGAGGAGGTATTCCTCCCGGGCCGCTCGGATCCTATTTTGCTGCCACCGGCAACCCAGGGCCTCTTTCTAATCCAGCGCATCCGTGACGAGGCGCACCGGTTCGCCATCACCGCCCATCGCCAAATGCGCGGTAAGGCATCAGTCACATCTGAGTTGGATGCAATCCCTGGCATCGGACCAGCGCGCCGCCGCTCGCTGCTGAAGCACTTCGGCTCGCTCGAGGCAATTCGTGAAGCGTCGCTCGAACAGTTGGCGGCCGCGCCCGGCATGAGTCTGGCAGCCGCGCAGGCCATTCGCGAAGGATTGTGACATGGCTCTGACGGACACACAACAAGCCCAGTATTGGCAGGTTCTCAAGGACTCGCCGCTGGTCAAGAGGTGGCCTGATTTCCGAACGCAACTGTTGCCGCGTCTGGAACCACGAAGCTACGCGCCCGGTGACTTTATCTTTCACCGGGGAGATCCCCCAGCGTATCTTTATATCGTCGTCGCTGGTCGGGTGGTGATGCAGCTCCAGGAGGCGGGCGAGACCTGGTTCGAGCAAGCCTTCTTGCCGGGAGAGTTTTTCGGCCAACAGATGCTCTTCGACGACTCGTACCGTGCAGCAGCACGTGCCTCCCTTCACACCGGGCAGGTATGTGTGCTGCTCATGCATGCCAGTGACCTGCAATTTGCGTTGGAGCGCGCGCCTGCGCTGCGCGAGGACTTGCTCCATGAGGACCGCGCCGCACGGCTCCGGCGCGTCCCGCTGTTCCGGACACTTGAAGACAGCCAGCTGCGGTGGTTGGCGCAACTGGTAGAAGAGCGCAGCCTTGCAGCCGGTGAAACGCTCGACCTGCCCCAGTATCCCGGCGTCTGGATCGTGGACATGGGTCAGATGGCGCTCAAAGGGGCCATCCATCCCGCTCCAAGAGATTGGGATGCCTGGCGGATTACCGCGGGTCACCTCTTCGTATCGCCAGGCGACCCTGCGCTTTCGTCTCAGCCAGGCGGGGTGATGCGCTTCGGGATGAACTGCGCGGCTGACTCGGCCGCGGCGCACGCTCCCTCGCGCCTCTTTTATCTGCCCGCGCAGCACGTCGAAAGACTAATCTCGACATTCCCCGATGTCGGCAGCCTGCTACAGAGGCCTGTTGACGTCACAGCGGCCCTCAACCACTCGGACCTCTTCAAGGATCTGCTCCCCAAGCAGAAGGCTCACCTGGCGCAGTTTGTGGCCTGGGAGTTCGTGCCCGAACGCCAGAACATCACGACCCAGGGGAGTCCCGGAAACGACTATGTGATGGTTCGGGAAGGCGGCGCGCTCATCACTGCACTCGACAACTACGGTCGCCAGAGACCGCGCAGCCGCCTTGAGCCTTACGAGGCTTTCGGCAAGAGCTCACTGCTGGAGGGCAAAGTACACGATGCTACGGTGCGCGCCGTGCGCGGCGCAGGCGTACGCGGCCGGTCGGTCTTAGCAGGCGCTGACATCCTGAGGCTTTACCGTCACGACCTGGAATACGCCATGGCGGACAATCCAGATTTGTGGTCTGGAACCCATTTCGCCCGACGCCTGCGGGTCACTCAAGAAAAGGCCGGACCGGAGTTTGACTGGATGCAGGAGGGCGAAGATCTAAAATGGGACGGGCGACCCCACATCCTCTGGCTTCTCTGGCCGCTGGCTCTCGTCATACTCCCCTTCGTCGTCCTCGTCGCTCTGTTGTTCATCCGATCGGGCGCATTGAACCGCGCCGAAGGGACCACCTTGCTCCTGATAGGAGGCCTTGTATTCCTGCCTTTGGCCATCGGTTTGGCTATCAACTACTATGATGATTACTACGCGGTAACTAGCCGGCGCGTCACGCGGCGCGACCGGCGGCTCCTGCTGTTTGAGTCACGCACTGAGGCGCCGGTCGAAATGATCCAGGATGTTACAGTCAACACCACGTTCTGGGGACGGATCTTTGATTACGGAGACGTCTCGATTCGCACTGCTTCAAAGAGCGAACCGATCAGGCTGAACAATGCACCTCATCCCGACCTGATCAAAGTGGAAATCGAAAGTGCTCGCATCAAGGCACAGGCCCAGGAACGGGCGTGGCAAAAGGAAGAACTGCGGCGAGGCCTGATCAAAGATCTGGGGCTCGCATTGGCGGTCCCTCAACGGCAACAAGCGCTCGGTGATGTGCAGCCGCCCATGCACTCGGTGGTGCCGGTGTGGCTCAGAAGGCTCTTCGTACGGCCGCGGCGAAGAGAACGCTTGCCGACCCCGCCGAACCCCAGGATCTGGCTTGCGCGTCGAACGACCATCCTGCCCGACAAGTGGCGCGCAGCACTGTTCGGCCCGACGCTCCCCAGTAGTCCTCAGAGCGAGACAACAGGAATGACCTGGCGCAAGCACTGGCTCAACGCGCTGCGCCGGGCGGGTCCCCCATTTCTCGCGATCTTGATCTTGCTTGTCATAGCCGGGTTGGCTCTAACCGGGTTCTTCGGCGTTCAAACCCTCAGCACGACAGGCCTGCTGTTCGGGTGGCTGGTCTTGATGGCAGGCGCGGTGATCTGGTTCTGGTGGGAATATACGGACTACCGGAATGACATCTATGTGGTCACCGACGATCGAATCATCGATATCGAGATGAAGCCGCTCGGTCTGAGCATGAAGCGCCGCGAAGGCGGGCTGTCGAAGGTTCAGAACGTCGTGGCTCAGCAAAACGGACTCTGGGCCAACATCTTCGACTACGGCGATGTCGTGATCAGCACAGCCGCAGCCGATGAAGGATTCACGTTCATCATGGTGCCCAACCCCAAGGGAGTGCAGACCACGGTGTTCCAAAAACTCGAGCAATTTCGCTCGCGCGAAGAGCATCGCCGCGCGAGCGGCAGGCAGCAGGAAATGATCGAGGCCCTATCCGTCTATCATCAGGTGCGCGGTGGCGGCCCTCAAGCAGATGGATTCACAGGGCTAAAATGACCCTCCGAGTGCTCACCAACCAAATGCAAGCCGGTTGATCAGACGCTCTGGGAGGCCCGCCTGACGCATTCGGTTCTGCGTCACCTCAATCAGGTAATCGACCCGTCGGGGCTCCCACACAGCAGCATCCGTGTCGAGCAGTGCATAAGCCGCGCGCCGGTCGTTATCGCGTGGCTGTCCGACACTGCCGGGGTTCAGGATCACCCGCCAGTTCTCCTTCAGGGCCATCTCTGCACCAAATGTGGGCGCCAGGAGACGCAACTTGTTTTCGTCCTGCACCATGACATGCAACGCTGGCACGTGGGTATGGCCCACCAGGCAGAACCGTGTATCGAAGTATTCGAAGTTAGCCGATGCGATCGAGGGATACAGAACGTATTCCCAGATTGGGTCGCGAGGGCTTGCATGGGTCAGCGTGAAACTGCCGATCGTAATCGGCTGGCTGGGCAGCGCGGCCAGCCACGCAGTACTGGCATCGCTCAGGTGCTCCCGAGTCCAGATGACCGCCCGGCGAGCTTCCGGGGTGAAGTCCTCCACACCCATGCGGCCCAGCGCTGCCCAGTCATGATTGCCTAAAACGGTCGTGGCGCCCAGGCTGCGAACGCGCTGCACACATTCATCTGGCTCGGGCCCGTACCCAACCGTATCCCCCAGGCACCAGACCGCATCGTAAGCACCATGCGCGTCGTCAATCACTGCCTCGAGGGCGGTCAGATTCGCATGAATATCGGACAAAACCAGGACGCGCATACCGGATCGACTCCTGCCAAAGATGTGGCGCATGATACCACGATGAGGCTTCTCGTATCAAAAGACTCACAATGTTTTGTTGGGCCTCAGTCCCTTGGTATAATGGCGGGCGACAATGAGCGATATACAACTCCTGATTCAAACACGATCGGCCGAAGAGACGCGCCGCTTGGGCGCGGCTGTCGGGCGGCTGCTGCGTGAGGGCGCACTCATCACACTGACTGGCGATCTGGGGGCAGGCAAGACAACTCTTGTACAGGGTCTCGGTGCGGGTCTGGGCGTCAAGGAAGCCATTACCAGTCCCACTTTTATCCTCATCAACCGCTATCGTTGTGCAGACGGTCGACAGCTGCAGCACGCAGATTGCTACCGGTTAGCGAATGCACCGCTCGAGATGTGGGACATCGGCCTCGGAGATCTGTTTTGGAGCGATGATGTAGTTGTCGTCGAATGGGCGGACCGCATCCCAGGGCTGCTGCCGCCTGACTATCTCGACATTGCCATCGACCATGGCGATGGCGACGACCGCCAATTCACGTTGACAGCCCATGGCTCGCGCTATGCCGACTTGCTGCAGGAATTGCGCGGCTCGATTCTGGTGCAGGCCTGAAGCATGTTGCTGGCCATTGACACCTCCACCCATCAAGCGGGCATCGCCCTCTTTGCCCGCCAACCCGATGCCGGGCGCGGCCGGCAGCTGCTCGCAGAACAGAGCTGGTTTTCGGCCAACCGCCACACTGAAGAGCTGATGCCTGCCATCTCTGCGCTGCTCTCGTTGGCCGGAGTTGCTGCCCGCGACCTGACAGCCGTGGCGGTGGCCATCGGGCCGGGTTCCTTCACGGGCCTGCGAGTGGGTCTGGCCGCAGCCAAAGGGCTGGTCCTGGCGCAAGACCTCAAGCTGGTCGGCGTTCCCACCCTGGATGTAACCGCGTATCCGCACCAATCGCAACCTGTTCCGGTGGTGGCGGTGGCACAGGCGGGCCGGGGACGCATCTACTGGGCGCCCTATGCTCACGGCCCCGGAGGCTGGGGGCCACAGGCGCCATACGCGCTATCGACCGTTATCGAAATGGCAAACACCGTGGTCAGGCCAATGGCCTTTGCCGGGGAACTGAACGAGCAAGACCAGGAAGCTCTGGCACGCTTTGCAGGCAGGCAACGAGTCATTCTCCTATCCCCCACACTCGGTCTGCGCCGGGCCGGCTACCTTGCGGAGCTGGCTGCCAAACGACTGGATATGGGGCAAGAGGATGATCCTGCCGCGCTCAGTCCCATCTATTTGCAGCAGCCCGATGGATCCAAGACAACATGATGCGTGAGATCATACCGCTGATCACCCCCATGGAATTGGCTGACCTGGATATCATCATGCCGCTGGAACGTCAGGTATTTGCCGACCCATGGACGCGGCGCATGTACGCAAGCGACCTAACCGAGAACTCGTTGGCAAACTACCAGGTCATTCGGCCCGCCAACGGAGGTGAGTTGCCGCCTATCCTTGCCTGGGGCGGCTTCTGGCTGTTGGTCGACGAGGCCCATATTGCAACCGTGGCAACACACCCAAGTTACCGGGGCTGCGGTCTGGGACAGTGGCTGATGGTGGCGTTGATGGACAAGGCACTGGAGCTCGGGGCAAGGGTGGCCACCCTTGAGGTGCGGGCCAGCAACCTGGTCGCACAGAAACTATACGCCAAGCTTGGATTTGATGTGGTGGGCACGCGGCGGAAGTATTACCGGGACGGCGAAGATGGGCTGATCATGACCACACCAAACCTTAACGATCCGGAGATGACCTCCCGGCTCTTCGTCGCACGCCAGGATGCAATGGAGCGCATGACAAGATGTTTTGGAGGACCGATTGGTGAATGACACTCCTTTACGGCTTATCCCGTTAGGCGGCTTTGGTGAGATCGGCAAGAATTTGCTGGCGCTAGAGTACGACCGCGATATACTGGTGATTGATGCGGGCCTCATGTTTCCGGAAAGCGACATGCCCGGCATCGATCTGGTTTACCCTGAAATCAGCTACCTTACGGAACGCGCAGACCGTATTCAAGCGATCCTTTTGACACATGGCCACGAGGACCATATCGGCGCGTTACCCTATCTGCTCAAGTATCTTGATGTGCCGGTCTACGCTACGGCGCTGACACGCGGACTGGCGGAGATCAAGCTGAAAGAAGCGGGTCTGCTGGCCGATAGCGAACTGCATACTGTGACGGCGGACAGCCAGATCGAGCTCGGCAGCTTCAAGGTGGAGTTCTTCCACGTGTGCCACAGCATCCCCGATGCGATCGGCATCGTGATACATACGCCCATTGGCTCAGTGGTCCACGCCACCGATTACAAGTTCGACCAACACCCGGTCGATGGCAAGCTCACCGATGTTGAGAAGCTGCGGAGGATCGGCGACGCAGGTGTGCTGCTGCTGTTGTCGGACTCTACAAATGCAGACGCTTCCGGTTTCACCCCGTCTGAGCAAAGTGTCAACGAGACACTGGAGCAGGTGATGTCCACCGCTCCGGGGCGCATCATCATCGCCACATTTGCCTCCAACATCTCTCGCATCCAGCAGGTGATCGAAACGGCACGGTTGTATGGGCGTCGCGTCGGTGTGATCGGCCGGAGCATGGTCAACAATGTGCGCATGTCGATCAATCTGGGCTACCTGAATGTCACTCTGGACGAGTTGCTCGGCCTGCACGAAATGAACAACCTGCCGCCCGAACAGGTGGTGATCGTCTGTACGGGTAGCCAGGGCGAACCAAGCGCCGTGCTAGCACGATTGGCCGCCAACGAGCACCAGCAACTGCAGATCCTTCCTTCTGACACCGTTGTGCTGTCGGCCACGCCGATTCCGGGCAACGAAGAGTTGGTCAACCACATCATCGACGATCTCTTCCGCCTGGGCGCAGATGTCATCTATTCCGATTTGTGCGATGTCCACGTGTCGGGCCACGGCAGCCAGGAAGATCTGAAGCTGATGTTGTCACTCACGCGACCGAAATTCTTTGTCCCCATGCACGGCGAATACAGGCACCTGGTCCTCCACTCACGACTGGCGCGCGAAATGGGTATCCCGCCGGAGAACATGGTTGTGGTGGAAAGCGGCCAGGTGATCGAAGTCCATCCCGATGCACTCCGGTTGGGTGAGGAGGCCGGCGGTGGCAACGTCCTGGTTGACGGCTTGAGCGTGGGCGACATCGGTGCGGCCGTGTTGCGAGACCGCAAACACCTCGCGCGCGATGGCTTCCTGGTGGCGATGGTGGCCATTGATCGGATGTGGCAAGTGCTGCGCGGGCCGGGCGGCGCCGCGTCGTCCATGCGCAACAAGATCAAGGATGTGCTGAGCCAGTACTGTTACAACCAGACGGGGCGGCGGCCCCTGATCTTCCCGCTGGTGCTGGAGGTTTGAAGCGCCCGATGGCCACCGGGCTCATATCGCTTGACAACTGGTGTGCCACACGGCACAATACGCCAATTGGATGCAACGATGGCCATAGGAGATGAGCGATGTCCCTGATGCGAACCACCCTGATTGCGCTCTCCCGCAACAAGAATCTCCAAGATCTGATCGTGGGCGTGCCGTTGGCACGCAAAATGGCGCGGCGCTTTGTGCCCGGCGAGACATTAGATGACGCGATCAGGGCAGTGCGTCACCTCAATGATCAAGGGATGCTCGCGACGCTGGACCACCTGGGTGAGAATGTTGCCACTGCGGCCGAGGCCGTGGCTGCCGCGGACGAGTACCTGGTTGCCCTGGATGCCCTTGCCGAAGCTGGAGTGCGGTCCAATGTCTCGATCAAGCTGACCCAGATGGGCATGGACCTGGGCGATGATTTCTGCTTCGATAACGTCCGCCGCATCATCGTTCATGCGCAGGAGTTGGGCAACTTCGTGCGAATCGACATGGAGGGCTCTGAGTACACTCAGCGCACCATCTCCATGTACAGGCGCCTGCGGAAAGAATTCGACAACACAGGCCTTGTCGTCCAGGCCTACCTGCACCGCACGCAAGCCGATGTGGAAGCGCTGATCGCCGACGGCATGGGACATTTTCGCTTGTGCAAAGGCGCATACGACGAACCTGCAACGATTGCCTATCGGGAGCGGGCCAAAGTAACCCAGGCCATGCAAACACTGATCAGCACATGCTTCGCTCCTGAGTCGCGTGCCAGGGGCGCGTTTGCAGCAGTGGCGTCGCACGACGAGGATGTGGTCAACTTTGCACGCGCATATGCCCACCAGCACGGAATGGCGCCGGGCGAAGTGGAGTTTCAGATGCTGTACGGCATCCGCCGCGAATTGCAGAGCAGCCTTGTTCAGAAGGGCCACCAGGTGCGCATCTACGTTCCCTACGGAACCCACTGGTACCCTTACTATATGCGGCGATTGGCCGAACGGCCGTCAAATCTGTTGTTCTTCCTGCGAGCATTGGTTGGAGACTGATCTGCCGGGAGCACCCGACGCGACCTTGCCGGACCCACTGGGTTAATCTCGCGGCAGGAGTTCAGCACGAACTCCGACTTCCACCTTAGGAGCCATCATCATGGAACGACCGCTACAGGGCCGGTGGGCCTTGATCTTGGGGGCATCCAGCGGCTTCGGCGCAGCGACAGGCAAGGCGCTGGCAGCCGTGGGCATGAACATCGCCGGCGTGCATCTGGACTTGCGCGCGACTCTTCCCCAGGCCAGGGAGGTGATCGCCAGCATCGAAGCACAGGGCGTCAGGGCCCTCTTCTTCAACACCAACGCGGCGGATCCGGATCGCCGCCGCAAGGTGCTTGACGCGCTGGCGGAGGAGATCGGCCCGGGCGAACCGGTCCATATACTCATGCACTCTCTGGCTTTCGGGACCCTCAGACCCTTCATTCCCTCGCCCCGCGAGGATGGGTCTCCTGGAGCAACTGAAGAGGCCATTGATCCGGCACAGATGGACATGACCCTTAACGTGATGGCCCACAGCCTGGTGTACTGGACCCAAGACATGGTGGGACGGGGTCTGCTGGGGCGGGGCAGCCGTATCTTCAGCATGACCAGCGAAGGCAGCCATCGCGTGGTGCCGAACTACGGAGCGGTGTCGGCCGCCAAAGCATCGCTTGAGTCACACACCAGGCAGCTGGCCATGGAATTGGGGCCGCGCGGCATCCTGGTCAACTGCATCCAGGCCGGAGTGACTGATACGCCCGCGCTGCGCAAGATCCCCGGCAACGAAAAGATGATCGCGGCCACGCTGCGTCGCAATCCAGGCGGAAGGATGACCACGCCGCACGATGTGGCTGCGACGATCGTTGCGCTTAGCCACCCCGAAGTGAAGTTCGTCAGTGGTTCGGTGATCTTCGTGGACGGCGGAGAGGACGCGGTTGGCTGATGACGGCCTACGATTTTCTGCGCGGCAAGACAGCCGTGATCACCGGCAGCGGCCGGGGTATCGGCCGGGCCATCGCGCTGCAGCTTGCCGAGCACGGCATCAACGTGGCGGTAAACTACTTCCGCCACAAAGAACAGGCCGACCGGACAGCGTCCGAAGTCGAGCGGGCCGGTGCACGGGCCATCGTGGTCAAAGCGCACGTCGGCGAAGTGGAGGGCGTGCAGCGCCTGGTTGAGACAGCCGCGGAAGCATTCGGTGGCGTCGACATTTTCGTCGGAAACGCTGCGTCGGGTGTGCTGAAACCCGTGGTCGAACAACAACTCAAGGGCTGGGAGTGGACGGTCAACATCAACGCCCGCTCGATCTTGTTTGGCGTTCAGGCAGCTGCGCCTTATATGAAACAGCGCGGCTGGGGCCGCGTGATAGGCATCAGCAGCTTCGGATCCCGCCGGGTTCTGCCCGAGTACAGTGTGGTCGGTGTCAGCAAGGCCGCCATTGAAGCGTTGATTCGCTACCTTGCTGTTGAGCTTGCACCGCACGGGATCGTGTGCAATGCGGTCAGCCCTGGCGTCGTCGAGACTGAAGCACTCGACTTCTTCCCTAGCAAGGATGCGATCATCGCAGAAGGCTTGCGACGCACTCCTGCGGGCCGGCTCGTTACGCCGGAAGAGGTGGCGAAGCTCGTTGCCTGGCTGTGCACCGACGATGCAAAGATGATCGTGGGACAGACGATCATCATGGACGGCGGTTACGAGCTACTCGCCTGATGCGAGGAAAGGAATAGGGCGGTGCGCTACGAGGATTTCACCCTCAGCGTTGGAGAACGTCAAACGGGCGGGTATGCACTGGCAGCAGTAGCATCGGGCATCGGCCGCGCCACAGCCATCCTGCCCCCACCGCCCGTAGCCTTGACGGCCGCGCTCGCGCGCACCATCGCGCCTACTCCTGCACCCCCGGAGATCATGAGAAAGGCGGGCACGCTCTTGTTCGAGTGGGCCTTCCCTGCCCCGGTGCGCGCCCACCTGCGTGTGGCGTGGGATCGCGCAGAGCGCGCGGCCATGGGTTTACGCCTGCGGTTGGCCATCGACGCACCCGAAATCGCAGCATGGCCTTGGGAGTTACTTCACGACCCAGAGCGTGACTATACGTTCGCCACATCCCTATCGACTCCATTGGTTCGCTACTTCGACCAGGCCGATCGCTTCGGCAGCCTCGCCGAACAAGGCGCTGAACTACCCATTGAACTGCTCCTCGTGCTCCCTGCCACGCCAGACCTGGATCTGGCTCAAGAGAGACGCAATGTTGAGCAGGTCGCCGGCGCAACGGATGGTGCGCTCCGGGTGCGTACGCTGGACGGCTCGGTGACGCGCGCCGACCTGGCAGACGCGCTGCTCATGGGCAACTATCAGATCGTCCATTTCGGTGGACACGGCGGCTTCATCGAGGGACGGGGCTACCTGGGGCTAAATGAGCCGAGCGGCGCACCCGACTGGATCGACGGCGACGCGCTGGCGCGCCTGGTGGTCAACTACCGTTCGATCAAGCTGGCATTGCTCAACGCGTGCGAGAGCGGGCAGACCGATGATGGTCGCGCATTCATGGGTCTCGCACCGCAGCTGGTGCGTTATGGCGTACCCGCCGTAGTCGCAATGCAGTTTGCGATCACCGACAAGGCTGCCGCGACCTTCGCGCGGGAATTCTACAAGCGGCTGTGTGCCGGGGATGGTGCAGGTCAGGTGGACCTGGCAGTCGCTTACGCGCGAAATATGCTGTCCGTGCTCCATCCAGGCGACCGCAGTTGGGCTGCACCCGTGCTGTATACGCATGCAGCGGATGGCATCATTTTTGTGGTTCCGCCGCGGGTACGCGCAGGCGGCACACTCGACCCACTCGCGCAGCGCGAGCGACTTGCGGCGTTAACAGCCTCTCTGCAGGCCAGCCTGCAGACCGAAGATGACTGGGCATCAGCGGATATCGCGACACTGAAGACCTGGCGGCGCCTCACGGAGCGGGCCGAAGAGGCCTACCGCACCCACCTCGGCCATCCGCGCCCTGAAGTTCGACAGGCAGCGCAGCTGGGCCTGGAGCTGGCCTGCCAGCGGCTGGCCGCGCTCGACAAGGCCCTGGACGCGCTGAACGATTGATCTACCCCTATCGTCAGAACCACCCTCGCTTCACAAAGAGCCGGGTAATGAACGCGGCCACCACCATCGACGCAATGAGCACAAACCCAAATGCAAGCGGGTGTGACTGGAACGGCAGATCCACATTCATGCCATAGAGGCTGGCGATGAGCGTGGGCAACGCGATGACGATAGTGGCCGCAGCCAGAAACTTCATGACCGCGTTCACGTTATTCGAGATGATCGACGCAAAGGCATCCATCATCGAGCTGAGAATGTTGCTGGCGATGTTCGTCATTTCAATGGCCTGCTGATTCTCTGTCAAGACATCTTCGAGCAGGTCCTCATCATCCGGGTAGGTGCGAAAGAACCCCGACCGGTGCAGCCGCTCCATCATCAGCTCGTTGGCCTTCAGCGCCGTCGTAAAATAGACGAGACTCTTCTGGTATTTCAGCAGCCCCAGTAGCTCGCGGTTTTGCATCGACATCTGGAGCTGATCCTCCAGGCTATCAACCGTGCGGTTAATCTCGCGCAGATAGAGCAGGTATTTGCTGGCTGCCGCCAGGAGCACGTGGAGAATGAACCGGTTGCGTTTTGCGGTGGATAGCCCTCGCACTTTCCCGGCAGCCAGCTCACGCAGCAGGTCGTTATCGTGACGGCACACGGTCATGATCCACTGTCCATCCATCACGATCCCCATCGGGATGGTCGTGAATGGCACGTCCGTATTCGGGCCGGAGTAGAAAGGCACGCGCAGCAGGATCATCGTCTCACCATCCTCGCGTTCGACACGAGGACGTTCGTCCTGGTCCAAGGGGTAGGTGATGAACTCAGGGGGTATGCTCAATTCGCGCAGCCGAGCCAACTCCTCCGGTGTCGGATCGACGACATTGATCCAGCAGCCCTTGGTGATTTCTTCGAGGACCTCCAGGCCCTGCTCCCCGGTCTTGTAAATCGTGATCATGGTTCCTCCTGTCGGTCCCTGCTCAGGCGGCTGATGTGCGATTGGTACACGCGCATCAGCCGGTGCCGCGCAAAGGCACGGCGACCGGATTTGTTTGGTTTTAATCGATTAGCAGGTGAGGCCTGGAAGCATCGGCCACCGCACAGCGGAGGCCCGACGGAGGCAATTACGCCGGCAGAGGGGTCACTGTGCGGTGGCCGGCCACAGGCCGGCCGCTATGTTTGGGTCTGACGGTCGAACTATCGCCGTCAGCACTGCTGGTACTACTACCAGGTGTTGTGTCCGTATCCATAACCTTGGTTGATTCATCCTTGGGAGCGCAATCTCCCAGCCCACTCGTTACACCGCTTCGTTGGATGGCAGTTACACGACGTTAAGATATTTTACTCTTTGCAGAGGGTGTGTCAAATCGCAGCGCATCACTGGGCCCACGACGGCAGACGATAAGGAGGCGGAGCGTCCGTCTGGCCTACCAGCCGGTCCAATGCCCAGGACAACGCGTCCTGGTCACGCCATGGATATTCGACATCCCCAAAACACATCGACTGCTCATGGCCTTTCCCACACACCAAGACGATATCTCCAGGCGCTGCGCTGAGAACTGCATGGGAGATCGCGGCCTGCCGGTCTGGTATGCAGACAAAGTCGCGGCCTTCGACCCTTTCGTGAGCAGCCATAGCTTCCGCAGTTTCGGCCATGATGGCCGCCAGGTCCTCGGTGCGCGGATCCTCAGCTGTGATCACCGTGATGTCGGCAAGCTGGGCGGCGATATCCCCCATCAATCTACGCTTTTCGCGATCACGCAGGCCTGCGCTGCCAAAAACGACGATGACCCGGCGACCCTCTTCAACCAAGTCGCGCGCGGCCGTCAGCGCGGAGGCAAGCGCGTTAGGTGTGTGAGCAAAATCGACAATCGCAGTGAAAGACTGCCCGCGATCGATGCGTTCCATGCGGCCGGCCACGCCTGCAAGTGCGGCAACTCCTTGCTCGATGAAGGCCGGAGCAATCTCGAGCGCCAGTGCTGCGCCAACCGCAGCCAGTATGTTTGACACATTGAAACGCCCGACCAGGGGAGTCATTATGTGTAACGGTTCAGATACGGAGACATATCCAGACGCCTGCACCTCAAACGACATTCCCGAAGGCGCCTGCTGCACTTGAATCGCGCGTAGTACGGTCTTCGGCGCAGTCATGGAAGGATGCTCCCCAACCGTCTGAAGCGGGCCCTGCGACCCGACGCCGTACACGGTGTACCGGTCTGCAGGAATTGGGGCCAGGAACGCAAAAGATTGATCGTCGCCGTTCAGGATAGATGTCTTAGGCATTGTGTAGGCGTGGGGCAGCTTCACACCGACATGTTCATCTTGCAGGAGTGTACGAAAGAGCATGGCCTTGGCCTGGCGATACGCCTCGTAACTGCCATGAAAGTCCAGATGCTCGTGGGTGATGTTAGTGACCACGGCCATATCGAAAGAGACACCGGTGACGCGGTGTTGGGCGAGGCCATGTGAAGTCGCCTCCAGGACCGCGACCTCAGTTCCCGCATCCCGCATCCGGGCAAGCAAATGCTGAACGTCAGCCGAATCCGGTGTTGTGGTGTGAAGACCGGTGTCATATGTCTCATCGCCGATGACCGCATTCACCGTGCTGATCATGCCAGCGCGAATACCGGCCGCCTTGAGAATGCTGTAGATCAGGTTGCAGGTGGTCGTCTTGCCGTCCGTGCCGGTGACCCCGATGACGGTCATGCTCCGGCTCGGGTGACCATGCCAGGCTGCATGCAGCCACGCCAGGGCGCTTCGCCCGTCCGCGACCTGTATTGTTGGCACACAAGCATTCACGACCGGTTGCTCGCACACTACAGCGGCCGCACCCCGGTGTACCGCGTCCGCAATATATCGATGCCCGTCAACGCCGACGCCGCGGTACGCAACAAAGAGAGCGCCAGGCGTGACCTGGCGCGAGTCTGAGCTGATGTGTGAGATGTTGATATCAGTTTCGCCGCTCAGGGAGATGATCCCAGGCAGCATCTCGATCAATTGAGTCAGGCGCATCGGACCATCGAACCTTGTGACACTGAAAGGGCAAAACCGAGCAGAGATGATCCCGCCTGCGCAGGACAAATGTGATCTTCATCCCCGACGCGTGTTGTACCCCCTAGCGTAAGGCCGCCAGCAGAACCCGAGCCGAATCCGAGGCCCATGCGATCAGTGGACCAGGAATGATGCCGAGCAACAATGTCACCAGAGCAGTAATGCCCAGCACGGCGCCAAACGCAGGTGACACAGAAACACGCTCTTCGGCGGCTTCGAGCGGGGTCAGGAACATGTAGCGGACGATGTTAAGATAGTAGAATGCGGCCACAACCGTGTTGACCGCTGCGATAGCCAGCAGCACCCACATCTGCCGGTAGACAGCAGCGCCGAACACAAAGAACTTCCCCAGGAAACCACCGGTGGGTGGGATGCCAGCCAGCGACAACAGGAAGATCAGCAGCAATGCGGCTAACCAGGGTGAGCGACGGATCAACCCCGTATAGTCTCCCAGATCTACCTTGCCCGTCTCAGTCTCGATGGCTGTCACTACCGCGAAAGCACCGACATTGGTGAACAGGTAGGCGAGTAAGTAGATCAGCACGCCGTTGATGCCGTTGAATGTCAACCCGGGGGTTGCCGACACAGCAGCTACGCCGATCAGGACATAGCCGGCCTGTGCGATCGAGGAATAGGCCAACAGGCGCTTGATATTGGTTTGACGCAGCGCTGTCAGGTTGCCCAGCGTCATGGTCAGGACGGAGATCGCAACCAGCAACGTCATCCAGATCCCGGTGATGGGACGGCCGCCAAGTGCGGTCAGCAGAACCCGCATCAAGAGCGCGAACCCCGTGGCCTTGGAAGCAGTGGATAGAAATGCCGTGACAGGAGTGGGTGCGCCCTCATACGTGTCGGGAGCCCATTGATGGAACGGCACGAGGCTGGCCTTGAAGCCGAAGCCAACCAGCAGCATCACGACGGCAGGTGTCACCAGCCATACCAGTTCGCCCTGAGCACGGGCGCCCAGGACCACTGCCAGTTGCGCAAGATCCGTCGTGCCTGTTGCACCGTAGAGCAAGGACATGCCGTAGAGCATCACGGCCGATGCAGTCGCACCATAGAGGAAGTACTTCAGAGCGGCCTCACCTGATTTCCGATCCTGCCGCAGGTAGCCTGCAAGCACATAGCTGGTAATGCTCAGAAACTCCATGCTGAGGTAGATCAGAATCAGGTTATTAGCGGACACAGCGAAACAAATTGCCAGCGCGGTGATCAGCAGGAGCGCATAAAACTCTCCGCCGTACGCCGTGCGTCCCTTCAGATAAGGCATGGCGATGAGGATCACCAGGGCCACGCCCATGATGGCCAGCGCTTTGAAGAAGATCGCGAACGGGTCGATTGACAGCATCGTCGCGACCGTGGCTGTCTGGTCCTGGGAGGGTATCAAGCCTAACGCAGCAAGCAGCAGGATGACCAGTGCGGCGCCGGCGAGCCACGAGAAACGTCGTTCTGCAGACATGGCACGTCGCAGCCACACGATATCGAGCACAAAAATCAACGCTGCGCCCAGCAGCAGGATAACCTCGGGCAGAAGATAGATCAGATCAGTCAGTTTCAAAGGACCGCCTCCGTCCCTGGACCGTTACTTACCGGCAAGCCCGGTCATCAGATTGACAAACGTCGTATTGAAGAACACCAGGATCAGCGCCGGGAACAGGCCAAACAGGATCATGAAGATCGTCAGCGGCCACAACGTCACCTTCTCAAACATGGCGAGATCCTTGGGCTCGTGCAGTTCTTCGCGCGTTTCCACATCGGTCCAGTGAGCAATCTTGTGCGGGTCATACTCACCCAGAAAGGTATACTGCACGATCTTCCAGAGAATGTAGGCTGCGGTCAAGACGATGCCGATCACACCGACCGCCGCCCAGACACTCACGATGGCGAAGGCGCCACGGAAGACAAAGAACTCGCTCCAGAATCCCGCCAGGCCAGGCAAGCCAAGAGATGTAAACGCAGCCACTGCGAAGAGGCCGTAATAGTAAGGCAACTTGCCGCTCAGGCCACCGAACATCTTCAGGTCGCGCACGTGCGCTCGCTCGTAAATCACGCCGACGAGGAAGAACAAGGCGCCCGTGCTCAGGCCGTGGGTGAACATCTGGAGCGCCGCACCGTTCAAAGCCATGGCAGCCGCATCGATCAGGGCGGGATTGCCGATGGCGTAGGCGGCTGCCCCAACGCCCAGCATGATGTAGCCCATGTGACTCACGGACGAGTAAGCGATCAGACGCTTGAGATCCCATTGGGCCATAGAGACGAACGCGCCGTAGATGATCGAGATGATCCCCAATGCGACGATCAGGATGGCGTAACGGCGGGCCGCCTCCGGAAAGACTGGCAGGGCGATGCGCAGGATGCCATAGGCGCCCAGTTTCAGCAGTACGCCCGCCAGGATCACGGAACCAGCCGTCGGTGCCGCGGTGTGGGCATCGGGCAGCCACGTGTGAAAGGGCCAGCTCGGCACCTTGATCGCGAAGGCAACAAAGAAAGCGAAGAACGCCAGACTCGACAACAGGACATTGTCCGCAAACGGACGGGCAGCCTGGGCTTCGATGATGTCAAAGCTGCCAGTAGTGAAGTAGATGGCAAGAATGGCCAACAGCATGAAGACAGATCCGGCCATCGTGTACAGAAAGAACTTGATGGCCGAGTACTGAGGACGGTCCTTGGGTTGGCCCCAAATGCCGATCAGGAAGTACATCGGCACCAGGCCGATTTCCCAGAAGACATAGAAGAGCACAAGGTCCAGCGATACAAAGACCCCGAGCATGCCCATTTCGAGCAGCAGGAACAGGAAGAAAAACTCCCGCACGCGAGTCCTGATCGTGCGTGCTGAATACCATAGCCCCAAGGTCGTCAGGAACGTGGTCAGGAAGACTAACGGCACGCTCAAGCCATCCACACCAACGTGGAAGCTGACGTTGACCGCCGTGATCCAGGGGATCTTGACTTCGAACTGCATGCCCCCGATCGCGCTGTTGTACGCAAACCAAAGCAGGATCGAGAGGCCAAGCGGGAGCGTGCTGATCGCAATCGCGCCCTGCTTGATGAGTCCTTCCTCGCGCGCCTTATCAAGATGCAGCCACTTGCCCCATGGCAACAGGGTCAGGATCGCACCGACAAGCGGTATGAAGGTAATAAGAGTCAGCAGCAGGCTATTCATCAAAGACCCCTCCGATGGACCGATTGCACAAGATAAATGTCAGGAAGATCACTTGGGCAACAACAAGAACACGCCCAACGCCAAAGACAACATCACCAGCACGGTGAAGAGATAATTCTGAGCCTTACCGGTCTGCAGGCTGCGGAGCGCAATCCCCAACGTGTCCGCGACCTGGCCGACCCCGTTCACGGCGCGATCGACGATGTTGACATCGACCCAATGGCCGATTTCGGACAGGCGGCGGCCAAGTTTACCTACACCATCGACGATGGGGTCGATAACCCACAGATCATCGAACCGGTAGAGCCAGTTAGCCAGTCGTTGGCTGCCCTTGATAAAGACCGCATAATACAACTCATCGAAATAGTACTTGTTCTGGAGCACACGGTACAGGCCGCCCAGTGGCCGCGCCAGCGGATCGAGCGCCCCACTCTGGCCGCGTGCGGCATAGCCCCGATAGACCGTCCAACCCAGGAACAAGCCACCCAGGGCCACCACCAACGAAGTCAACAGCGGCACAGCGTTGAAGGCAAGCTCGCCAACCTTGATGTTTAGCGCTTCAGCCAACCCGCCGATGTAGTGATGGAAGGGGTTGGTAGAGAGAGCGCCCAGCACGGGGAAAGAGGTTGGGATCCCGATCCAGCCGCCGACAACAGCAAAGACCGCCAATGCCATCAACGGGACTGTCATCCAGGTGAAGATGCTGTCGTGCTCGGAGGCATGGACGGCAGCCTTCGTGCGCGGTTTGCCGAAGAAGGTCATCATGATCTGCCGCGCAGTGTAGAACGCGGTCAGAAGCGCGGCAAGCGCAAGCACGATGAAGATGATCGTATGGTCATGCCCCCACGCATCGGCCAGGATCTCATCTTTGCTCCAGAAACCCGCCGTGACAAGGGGGAACCCGCTCAGCGCCAATCCGCCGATGATGAAGGTCCACGCCGTGCGCGGCATCCGGCGGAAGAGTCCACCCATGTTGCGCATGTCCTGCGGGTCGAAGTTGTGCGCCGCACCCGCGTGGTGTCCGGCGCTTGCATGCGCCTCCGCGTGACGGGCGCCTGCGTGTTCGCTCTCGTGATGGCCGTGCTCCATGCCGTGGATGACGCTGCCAGAAGCAAGAAACAAAAGCGCCTTGAAAAAGGAGTGAGTCAGCAAATGAAACGTGGCGGCAATGTACGCGCCCATGCCCAACGCAGCAAACATATAGCCAAGCTGGGAAATGGTGGAATATGCCAACACCTTCTTTATATCGTTCTGCGCGAGCGCGATCGTCGCCGCGAACAAGGCCGTAAATGCGCCGATGAACGAGATGAAGCGCAGAGCCGCGCCGTGGTCGACCGCCTGCATCAGCGGGAAGGTGCGGATGACCAGGTAGACGCCTGCAGAAACCATCGTCGCCGCGTGGATCAGTGCCGAGACGGGCGTGGGGCCTTCCATGGCGTCGGGCAGCCAAACGTGCAGGGGGAACTGAGCGCTCTTGCCGATGGCGCCGAAGAAGATCAGGATCGCAATCAGGGTAGCCCATGGCGTGGCGCCGAAGATGGGGAGGTTGACCGTGGCAGCAGCCAGCCCATCCAGCACTTCAGGCCGAAAGATATCGGCAAAGTTGAGAGAGCCGGTGCGTGCATAGAGCAACCACATGCCCGCGAGCATGATGGTGTCCCCAATCCGCGTGGTCAGGAAAGCCTTGAGGCCGGCTTCCTTGGGGGTGATCTGCCTGGGATTCGGGTACTTCCGAGCGGACCAAAAGCCGATCAGCAGATACGAACAGAGACCCATGACCTCCCAGAAGATCAGCGCCAGGATCAGGTTGTCTGCCAGCACGAAGCCGAGCATACCCGTGGCAAACAGGGCGATGTATGCGAAGAACCGGCTGGCGAGGCGGTCGACATGGCCCGGCTCGGCAGGCTTACCGCGCTCGTCGTGCTCGCTCTCCGGCTTGCCAACCCCCATGTAACCAACGGAATAGATGAAGATCATCAGGCACACAAACGAGACCATGAATAGCATGGCCGCCGTGAGCGGATCGACCGCAAAGCCGAATGCGTGCCAGGTGCGTCCGGTGGGAAGCCAGTCCCGAAACACACGGTAGGGATGCTCGCCGAAGTGCTCGATGCCAAATGTCGTGAAGGTGATGGCCCAACTGATGATCCAGGCGAGCCCGATGCCACCGATTGCCAATCCTGCGCTCAATTTCTTGCTGCGGTTAGCCCATAAAACGATAAGCACAAATGCAGCGAACGGCAGGAATGGGATGATCGGAGTCAGGTTGAAGATGGCCGGCAGTGTAGCAGCATGTTCGCTCATCGCGCTATCCCTTCATCGTGTCGATTTCTTCGACGTTCACCGTTCTGCGCTGGCGATAGATCGCGATGATCAATGCCAGACCCACTGCTGCTTCGGCAGCCGCTACGGTGATGACGAAGATGGCGAACAACTGCCCGGTCATCTGCCCGACGTTAATGTAACGCCAGAAAGCGACGAGATTGATGTTGACGGCATTAAGCATCAACTCGACGCCCATGAGGACGCCGACCGCGTTGCGCCTGGCC
>CAYLZG010000034.1:0-29714 GCA_964387985.1 uncultured Anaerolineales bacterium
CGGCTCTGCAGCCAGTGACACCACAGGCTTGGGGACTTTCAGGAACGGAGTCATCTGACTGACGACGATCATGGCCACACCGATAGCCATGATCAGTAGATTGCGAGGTGTGAAGAGTTTCTTGAGCAACGCTTACTCCTCCTTCCCTTGATTTGACTCGTTCTCAGGGCCGGGCCGTGACGACCGGTCGCCTAAAGCATCGATCGTGCGGCCTGTGATGCGCACCGCCGCAACCGTGCTTCCGATGATTCCGACCAGAGCACCGACCAGAATGAACAGTGGGGCGGTGCCGAAACGACGATCCAATAGTACGCCAACACCCAGTGGGATCAATGTGGAAAGGGCCACAATCCATCCCAATTGGAGCAAGGATGTAGACGTCAGCAGATCTTTCACCGATCGCCGCTCGCGTCACCGGGTTATCACGACGGGGCGGATTATAACAGGTCGCGCCTCCAAGCGCAAATCCATTGTACGGGTTTTTACACAGATTCGTTAATTAAATCTGCCCGTGCGCGGCATCGGATGGGCGTCAATCGTTGCGGGTGGCGCCTCGTGCACCCACAGTGTCACTGCCAGCACTCCTACTCCAAAGAGCACCGACGCAAGAAGGAAGGGTGCGCGCAAACCGGCCCATGCGGCGACAGTCGCGCCCATCAATGGGCCAATGGCATTGGCTGCCGAGACAGCGCTCGCATCCAAACCGAACACCGTGCCCTCCCGGCCTGCTGGGGCCACATGCATCAACAGGGAAGTCAGGGTCGACAATGTCCCACCCACTGCAAATCCGCTGGCCAGCTGCCAGACAATCAACCATCGCGCATCCTGCACGAAGGCCTGGGGAATATAGAGCAACCCCGCCGCGATCGAGGAAGCAAGCAGCAGCTTGCGTCGGCCCATTCGGTCGCTCCAGCTGCCGATCAGCGGCGAGCCAACAGCCGCGCCCAATGCAGACGCGGCTGCAATCACGCCTGTGATGGTGCCCACCTGGCCTTCGCCCGATAGCAGTGTTTGAACGAACAAGGGAAGGATCGGGTCCGGTGTGCGTGTACCGATACGCAGGAGGATGCGGCTGCCCAGCACTGCGAGCAGCGCGCCCGAAGCAAACACGACCGTAAGGCCCTGGCGGAAACTGGCCCGGTCTGAACCTGCACCGGCCTCGGCCGGGCGGAAGTCCTCATGAACGAAAATCAGGACCAGCAACCCCGAGAGCGCCAGCAGCGCGCCGGTGATCCAGAAGCTCTGCCTGTAACCAAACGCATCGCCCGACAGGCCACCTAACAGCGGGCCCAAAGAGACGCCGAGGAAGATAGCTGTCTGCAGAGAACCCAGGGCCATGCCGCTGCGATCTTTCGGGACCACGCTGGCTACAAGAGTGGTTGTGGCAGAGACGGTGCCCGTAAGCATGCCCTGAATCGCGCGCAGAAAAGCCAGCTGCCATACGTTCGTGACAAACCCCATGAGCGTCAGGACGATCGCACCGGCGAACGACGCACGAAGCACCATCAACTTCCGGCCGTATCGATCGGACAACGCGCCCCAGACCGGCGCCATGATTGCCATGCTAACTGCCTGTGCGGACGTGACCACGCCGGACCAGATTCCGACCTCGGCCAGGTCGGTGACGCCCAATTCCTGGATGTAATACGGGATAAACGGCATAACGAACGAAAAACCAGCGACCCCAATGAATTGCGTGATCCAGACAGTGTAGAGGGTGCGACGCCACAGTGGCATGAGAGAATGTGCTCCGAGGGGGTTATGACCCGTAGTTGATCCGGCGGCCGCGGCCGCGTGTGCCCCGCCGCCTGCGAGGGCCGAAGCCCTCATCGCCGGCCTTACGAAGGGCCTCGACAGGCACCTCCGCTCGATTGGTCTCGCCCAGGAAGCGGACCAGGATGTGAACTCGCTCCGCAGGGCCGAGCGGGCCCTGGAATACGCCCCGTAATCCGGCAAGTGGGCCGCTGTCGATCACGACGGTATCGCCGGGTTTGAAGTGATGCTTCAGAAGACCACCGGCGGCCTCGATCTCCGCCAGCTCCTGCACCATGAGATCTATGGCTTCGGATGGCACGACGGCCGGCTTGCCTGCGAAGCCCACGATACGTCGCAAGCCGGGAAGCCATTGCAGTGCATCTGCCATGACCTCTGCCAGGTTGCAGAAGACAAACAGATATGACGGAAAAAGCGGTTGACCGCGGCCCTGCTCCCCGGATGGGGGCAGCAAGGGAAGGAAGAACTTGAATCCGCGCGCTTCCAGCGCGCGGGCAACCTGCGCTTCCGCGTTTGGTTTGGTGTAAAGTGCATACCAGGCTTCCATTACAACTGATCACTCCCGCTCTTCTCGTGCCCTGCGAATGCTAACACGCGGACCAGGGTGTGTCAAAGCATCGATCCACCAACCCTGCAGTTTTCGGCCCTTACAAGCGATGCACCATGACTGCCAGGGTGTGACCCGTGGGACGAAATCCCAGTGATTCATACAGGCTGCGAGAGACCCGGTTGCTGGCTTGCGTGTTGAGTGCCAGGCCAGGTGCACCGGCGCCGCGGGCAAAACTCACGGCGTCGACGACAAGCTGGCGGCCGATGCCGCGGCCCCGGAAGCGAGGATGTGTTGCGATCCGAATCAGGTGGGCGTACCCTCCGGCCAGCCCGGTGGTCGTAATCGCGAATCCGGCAATCTCTTCGCTCGCTACGGCCACAACGCCCCGATCTGCAGTAAGCATCCAACCCATGACTACGGGATCATCGTATTGCCAGAAGGGTCCAAACGCAAGCGCATTGATTTGCAGCACTGCTTGAGCGTCGCCCGACCCGGCCTCTCGCAGTATCGCCGGCTGGTCCGCGGGCAGGAGCCGCAGATAGTCGGCAAATGCGTAGGTAATAACGTGGTCTTCTTCGACAAAGCCGGCCCGTGCCAGTCCTTCCTGCAACCATCCGGGCGGCGCGAGGCACACGATGCCGGTGGCGCCGGCGTGCCTCAATCCAGGCATCGCCGCCTTGACCAGAGGCGCCAGTGCACCATCCACGCGGCCGTTCGGCTCCACCGCAGCCAGGTTCACGTCGACCCACACCTGCGGAGGATCCCCGGCCGGCACACGAAGATAGAGCCCCAGGAAGCCCTCGACCTCGTCGCGCACAGGCAGGATGGTGCTGATCCCATTCAAAAGGAGCTCCGCCTGATCTTCGAGTGCCGCGCTTCCGTGGCGCCGCCATGTGCGAGCCAGCAGCGAAGTCAGCGCAGCCCGATCTCCGGGGCGAGCTATGCGCGCCTCGGCCCGATCATCGCGTGTAAATGGCCAAAATGACATATCGGCAGTATGCCACAACACGAACGGCCTGCAAGTAGGAGCAGTGCTCCGTCGAAGTGCGTGCCCGTCCGTTGATCTCAGTCCACACGTATCTTCTTGCCCTCCAATACCCACACAGCAGTCGCCAGCCGTTCGATGAAGTAACGATCGTGAACCACAGCCAGCACGGTACCCTGGAATCGTGCAATCGCCTGTTCGAAACGCTCGCGAGAAGGGATATCCAGGTGATTGACCGGCTCGTCGAGCAGCAAGAGGTTGCATCCCTCCACCGCCAACCGGGCCAGGCTCAACCGGCTCCGCTCCCCGAAGCTCAACTGGCCGATGGGCACGAATACTTCGTCTCCTGCAAACAGGAAATAGTGAAGGAACGAGCGCGCCTCGGTCTCATCCAACGGCGCCGCCTCGCGGATCAGCTGAAGGGGTGTAGAGCGCGGATCCAGGTTCTCCTGCTCCTGCGCCATATAGCCGATCTTGACTCCTCTTCCAACGCGCACCACACCGCTCCAGGGTTGCAACGAGCCGGTGATCAGTTTGAGCAGCGTCGTCTTCCCCACGCCGTTCGGTCCGATAAGCACGGCACGCTCGCCCAGACCCAGGTGCAGATTGACTTCATCGAGCAGCACATGAGAGTCGTAGCCGAAACAGAGGTCCTGGATACTGAGCACGTCTTGCCCGCTGCGTGGTGTATCAGCGAATTCCAGCTTCATCTTCCATGTGAGACCGGGTTTTTCGACCGCGTCTTCGCTGTCGATCATTCTCTCCAGCCGCTCCTTCTGCACGACCGCGCGCCGGGCCAGATCCTTGGCGATGCGTCTCCAGTAGAAATGTATGGTCTCGCCTTCGATGTTCTTGGCCTGGCTGCTCAGCCGGCGGATAGAGCCTTCGAGCTTTCGAAAACGCTCTTGTTGCTCCCGATATGCGGCCCATTGCTTGTCTAGCTCGCGGTCGACAGCGAGCGCATAGTCGCTGTAGCCGCCCGCGTATTCCTTCAACATGTGTGTGACATCATCCAGCGCGAGGATGCGTGTGACCGAACGATCGAGAAACGTGCGATCGTGCGAGACGATCAACACGGCGCCCGGATAGCTGGCCAGATAGGTTTCCAGCCACTCCAGCGCGACGATGTCGAGGTGATTGGTCGGCTCATCGAGCAGCAGCAGATCGGGCTCGGAGAGAAGCAGCCGCGCGAGGCCCAGTCGCGTCTTTTGCCCACCGCTCAGACTGGCGACAAGCCTTTCGTGGCCCACATCCGCCATGCCCAACCCCGCCAGCACGGCTGCTGCATCGGCGTACCGCGCACCGCCGCCGAGCGCCTGGAACTCGGCCAGCGCCCGGTCATAGTCAGCCATCGCAGCAGCCAGATCCCGGTCGGTGGCTGCAGCAACGGCCTCTGCAAGGTGCGCGAGCCGCGCCTCCGCCGCCTCGCGCTCGCCCTCGGCAGTCGCGAGCACATCGCTGACCGTTGCGTCCGCCGCGAATTCCAGGGCCTGCGCCAGGTACCCAATACGCGCGGAACCTGGCGAAAGCATCACGTGCCCGCGGTCAGGGGCCAGCTGTCCCGTAACGATCCGCAGCAAGGTTGTTTTCCCGGACCCGTTGGGGCCGATCAGCCCCGCGGCCTCGCCCCGGTTAAGGGTAAAGTTGACCTTATCCAGGACCTTCACGTCGCCAAACCATTTGGTGATATCTCGGACTGTAAGCATCGATTGCCCTCAACAGAACATCGGGACGGGCCGGCTGCCGTTAATCAAAAACGCCACAAGCAAACTGCCTGTGGCGTTGAATACGCTTTGCGAGTAGTTATGATGACGCGATCACAGCAGGCGCACGCCCCGCCATCGCCCCTGCGGCGCAGACTACGCGCGAGGTGGTTTCTCCCTCATGGAGAGAAGCGGGGTGAGACTCTTCAGGCTGCAATCCTGTCCGTCATACGGGTAACCTCCACTAAATGCCTGATGTAGTGTGCCATGAAGCGCGTCACTACGCAAATCGGCCCCAAACGCTTCACTGCTCGATTGCGTCGATTTGCCCCCTTGACTCTCCAGTAAGGTTAGGGTGTAGACTACGATCAACGACCGGTTGTTGGGGAGTTCAAATGCTGAAGATCGGAGAGTTCTCAAAACTGTGCCGGGTCTCGGTGAAGACGCTGCGTTACTATGCAGACCTGGGATTGCTGAAGCCAGCGTACGTCGACCGCTACAGCGGCTACCGTTACTACATGCTGGAACAGCTTCCTCGACTCAATCGCATCCTGGCGATGAAGGAACTCGGCTTCTCGCTGATGGAGATCGAGCAGCTGGTGCGTGAAGACCTCCGTGCGGGCGAGCTGCAGCGCATCATGAGGCTCAAACATGCCGAGTTGGCGCAGCAAGTGCAGGCTGAACAAGACCGGCTGGAGCGGGTCGCGCTGCGCCTGCGCCAGATTGAACTGGAGGGCCGGCTGCCGCGTCACGAAGTGCTCCTCAAGCCGATCGCTGCATGCCAGGTGGCTAGCATCCGGGATTGCATCGGTTCGTATCGGGACCTGGGGCAGTTGTTCGGCGAGCTGTTGAGCTACGTTCAGCAGTTTGGGATGGCTGCCGCAATGGCGCCGCCCCTGGCCATCTACTACGATGCGGAGTATCGCGAGCAGGATGCCGATGTTGAGGTAGCGGTGCCGCTCGGCGGAGGCCAACGACTCAGGAGCACCGCGCGAATCAACATTCACACGTTGCCGGCCATCCATGCTGCCAGCCTGGTGAACACCGGCAGCTACGAGTCGCTGACCGGCGCATACAGCTCACTGATGTCATGGACGCAAAGTCACGGTTATCGGGCCGCAGGGCCCAACCGCGAAGTCTACCTCCAGGGACCCGGGGCGGAGATCGAGCCGGCCCAGTACGTCACAGAGGTCCAGATCCCGGTGCAGCGATTGCCCGCTGGACTTTCACATGCCAAGGAGACAGTTACGATGGAACCACGAATCTTCGAAAAGGAGGCATTTACGGTCGTCGGCCTCCCCTTCAAGGGACAGATCAGCAGCGGACCGTATGCCGATGGAGAACACAACAACGAGATAGGCAAGGCGTGGGATGAGCTTAACGCTCGCTACGCGGAGATCAAACATGTCACCGGTCCCGGCATTGGCCTGTGCTTCGGCATGCCGGACACCGAACAGCCATGGTACATTGCGGGGATGCAGGTGTCACGAGCAGAGGATGTGCCCCCGGGCATGATGGCGATGACGGTGCCCAACCAGAAGTACGCCGTCTTCGAATGCACCTTGCCGACTATCGGCCAGACCTACCAGTACATCATGGAGCAATGGCAGCCTCGCACGGGTTACGAGCATGCGGATGCGCCCGACTTCGAGCTATACGACGAGAAGTGGGACATGACCAACCCGCAGGGCAGCCCCCTGTACATCTACTGGCCCATCAAGTAGAGGCCGGCCGGAATCCACGACGAAGGACACCGGGAGTATAGCAGCCTGATGGCGCTATACTCCCGGTGTCCTCGTTGTTTCCAGTGACAGGGATCCGCTGTCTACTTGCCTGAGAGCAGGCTCTCCAGCGGCTGCCCATTCACATAGTAGCGGACGCTCTTGACGGTGCTGAACTGCAGCGCAGTCTGCTCCAGCTGTGCCTTGACCCGTGGGGCATCGCAAGTCCCACCCAGGACCAGGCTGCCGGTCAGGCGGATGGTCCAGGCGGTCCCGTTCCGGCTGATGCTTCCGATCCGCATGTTGGACTGGTAAAGCGCATTATACAGCCCTGACTCGCCGTAGTATTGGCTCTTTTGTGCCAACAGCAGGGTCAAAGCGGCCGTCAGTGGCGCCTGCGTCTTCTGAATATCGCGGCGCACCGCTACGACCTCATCGCCGCACCCCACGCTGCCGCTTTCCAGACCGATCATGTAGATATTGACGCGTTGCGTGAGTGCAGGAGGCTGCGATCCACCCGACGGGATGTTCAGGCGCTGGCCTGCATAGATGCGGTCAGGATTCTTGATCTGTGGATTGGCGCGCAGGATCGCGCCCACGGTCACGCCGAAGCGGCTCGCGATCTTGATCAGCGTATCGCCGCGGCGCACGGTGTAGACGGTGGTGGCCTGCGCCTGGTTGGCGACTACCGCTGACGCACTTGCCGCCATCGCCGGCCCCGAGCTGAATACGATGATCGCTGTAACAAACAGGGCAAACAGACTGAGTCTTTGTGAACGCATTGCACCCCTCCTGTAACTCACTTGACGCTGAACTACAGACGAAGTAACGCGTTGAGTAGTTCCAACGCAGCTTGCACATCGCATTCAGGGCTCGCTGCCACATCAGCGTGAGAACGCCGCGCAGAAAGAGGCGGCCCGCTGACCTTGAATGCAGCGAGCCGCCTCTTGTGTTGCCGGCTGGTACACTAGGCCTGGAGCAGGCAAGCCTCGGGCGGAAATCCCACGGTGATCGTATCGCCCACCTTCGGCAAGACCAAGCGCGGATGGCTGAACGTGTCGAAGAAGAGGGTGTTCGCGCCCAAATTGACGCGTGTGCGGACGATAGAACCGAGGAAGACCACGCTCTCGACCTCACCGCGCAAGGTGTTGGCCCCCGGCGCCGGGTCCATGCTGATGATCTCCGGCCGTATGGCCAACTTGACTTCCTGTCCCGCGGACAGGCCTTCCTTCACGCAGCTTGCGCGGAATGTCTGGCCATCTATCTCATAGATGCCTTGGGCCGGGTCGCGCAAGACAGCGTGAATCACGTTCAGCGTGCCGACAAAGGAAGCAACGAAAGGCGTAGCCGGGAAATTGTAGATCTCGAAGGGTGAGCCGATCTGTTCGATCCGGCCCGCACTCATCACCACGATCCGGTCGGACAATGACAACGCCTCCTCCTGGTCGTGGGTGACGTAGATGGTTGTGATGCCCAGCTCCCGCTGGATGGCGCGAATCTCGTTCCGCAGCTCCACACGTATCTTGGCATCGAGCGCTGAAAGCGGCTCATCCAGAAGCAGCACCTCTGGCTTCCGGGCCAACGCGCGCGCCAGGGCAACGCGTTGCTGCTGACCTCCGGAAAGCTGATATGGATAGCGCCTGGCAAACTGCTCCATGTGAATCAGGCGCAGCATCTCTTCCACACGCGGGCGGATCTCCGTCTGCGGACGCCGCGCGACCTTAAGCCCAAAGCCAATGTTGTCCGCCACTGTCAGGTTCGGAAAGAGGGCGTACGACTGAAACACCATGCCGATATTGCGCTGGTTGGGCGGGCTGTAGGTTACATCGCGCTCGTTGATGAAGATCTGTCCGGTGGTCGGCGTCTCGAAGCCTGCAACCATCCGCAATGTCGTGGTCTTGCCGCAGCCGCTGGGCCCCAGGAACGAGACGAACTCGCCCCTGTCCATGTCGATATTGAATCCCTCGACTGCGGTGAAGGAGCCGAAGTGCTTACTGACAGCGTCGATTGTTAGAAATGGCATGATAGTTTCCTAAAGCTCGGTGCTCTTTCGACCGGCCTGCCTCAATGCGCGCCGCCTACCTGCGTCCCGGCTTGCCCGGGCGCGCCGCGTCCGATCAATTGAATAAGACCGATGGCGGCCCAGGTAAGGGCGAAGCTCATGATAGCAAGCGCGGCAGGCTCATACGCGCGATTCTGGCCCAGTAACGCCATATAAGGCCCCAACGCAGGCCACGCCAACAGGGAAGCGATCGTCAGTTCGCCGATCACGATGGCGAACGTGAGAAACATTCCGCTCAGAAGCGCGGAGCGCAGGTTCGGAAGGATGATGCGCACGATGATCGTGAACCAGCTCGCGCCCAAGCTCTGTGCGGCCTCGGTCAATGCGCGCACATCCATCGCCCGCAGTCCGTTATCGACCGCCCTGTACATGTAGGGCAGGCCCAAGACAACGTAAGCCATTACCAGCAGAAACGGGCTGGCAGTCAGCTGCAAGGGAGGCCGGCCGTACGTGCGGATGAGGCCAAACACGAGCACCACGGCAGGAATCACGAAAGGCAGCATGGTGATCAGGTCGATCAACGGGCGGATGCGCGGCAGCCGCAGCTGCACCCAGTAGGCGGTCGGTACGATCAGGATGATGCTGACCAGGATCGTGAACAGAGCCATCTCGGCAGAGAAGATGAACGCCTTGACGAACGCAGGATCCTGAAACACCTTCTCGTAAGCCATGAAGCTCAGTACGCCCTTTTTCATGCGCAGGGAGAAGTTCAGCGTAGCGATGAGGGGTGTCAGGAAATAGATCGCGCCGAGAATGAACCACACCCATGACCAGAAGTTACTGCGCTTCATTGGCGCCACCTGGCCGCCCGGGCCTGCAACGTGCTGTAGATCAAGATCGAGATTCCCATGATGATCACCATGCCGAGTGCCAGCGCGTAGGCGAGACCTTCGTTGAATAGAACATCGCCACGGATTTGCATGCCGATGATGATCGGCACTACGGCCAGCATGCCGCCAGTTAGCGCGTAAGCGGTGGCGTACGCGCCAAACGCATTGCCGAAAAGCAACACAAATGTAGCCAACAGCGCGGGCATCAGGACAGGCAATGCGATGTACCGCCAGTAGTGCCAGCTGTTCCCGCCCAGGTTTTCACACGCCTCGCGCCATTCACGGCGAAGCCCTTCCAGCGAAGGAGTAATGATCAGGACCATCAGCGGGAACTGGAAGTACATGTAGGTCAGGCACAGTCCGGCAAAGCCGTAGAGGTTGAAGCCCTGATCGTAGATATTGACGCCCAACAGGTCGCGCAGGACGATCGTGACCAGCCCGACCCGGCCAAAGGTCGAGATGAAAGCAAACGCCAGCGGCACGCCTGCGAAGTTTGAGGCAACACCGCTGAAGGTCAGCAGCGCGGATTTGAGCCCTTGCGGCAGCCCGCCGAGCGTGACGGCGTAGGCCAGCAGAAAGCCGAACAGCGCGCCGCCGACCGCGGTGACCAGGCTGACCGAGATGCTCAGCTTGTATGCATTGACGATGTAATCGCTGCTCAGGTCGCGGATATTCTGCAGGGTGAAGTTGCCCGCCGGATCCTGGAACGCGCCCACGAGGAGCGCTCCGGCAGGGAGGATCATAAACAGGACGGCGAACAGCAGGAACGGTGCGACGCCGACCCAGTTCCAGTTGAGCTTAAGCCGGCTCTGTGAAGGGCGCACCGGCGACGGTGCGCCCTCCGCCTGCCAGCGAGTATCGCTGGTTTCCATCGGCAACTACTTGACTTCTGCGCCGACGACCTTCTCCCAATTGGCGACGACATATTCTTTGAGTGCGGTCTGATCGTCAAGGCTGGGGAATATCGCCTTGGCGTAGATGTCCGCAGGCGGCATCTTCTCTGCCAGGTCGGCCGGGATCACGCCGCGCGCCGCAAGGTCATTGTAGCGGATCGGATGGACGTATCCCTTCAGCCAGAGCAGCTGTCCCTCGTCCGAGTAGAGGAACTCCATCCACAGCTTAGCGGCATTCGGATGGGGTGCGTACGCGCTGATGGCCTGCACGTAGACGCCTGCGATCACGCCGCTCGGCGGGATGACGACTTCGATCGTAGGATTGCCGGCGAATTTGTCACGATCGCCCAGCGCCAGGTAATCCCAGAACATGGAGATGGGGGTTTCGCCGCTGGCAACGGTGCCGGGCTTGGCAATGACAGGCACGAAGTTGCCCATCTTGTTCATCTCGGCGAAGTAGTCGAGGCCGGCCTGTGGATTTGCAAAGGTGCCACCGTTGGCCAGAGCGACTGCGCCGATGGCAAGGATGGCCTGGTTCGAGGTGCGGGGATCGCCGCTCAGGGCCACCTGCCCCTTGTACTCCGGTTTCAGGAGGTCGGGCCAGTCCTGCGGCACATTCTTCACCGCGTCCTTGTTGACCTCGAACGCGAGCACGCCGTAGTAATCGCCGTACCAGTAGCCCTCGGGATCCTTCACGTTGTCGGGAATGGTGTCCCACGTGCTAACCTTGTAGGGCTGGATCAGGCCTTCTGCCTTGGCGGAGGGGCCGAATGAGAGGCCGACGTCGATCACATCGGGCGCCTGCGGCCCCTTGTTATCCTTGTTGGCCTTGATCGCCTGGATCTCGTCGCCCATTCCAGCGTTCGGGTCGAGTTCGTTCAGCTTGATGCCATACTTCTTCGAGAACGTGTCGAGGACTTCACCGTAGTTGGCCCAGTCGCGAGGCAATGCGATGGTGGTGAGTTCCCCTTCGGCCTGCGCGGCCTTGATGAGGTCCGCAAGCGGGTCAGCGGCAGCCGCAGGTTGGGCAGGTGCGGCCGTAGGTTCGGCAGGCGCTGCGGGTTGGGCGGGCGCCTGGGCGGGTGCTGGAGCCGGTGCACAGCCGGCAAGGCTGGCAAGAAGGAGCAGCACGACGACGGAGACGTAGACGTGAAACTTGGACATTTTTCCTCCCGGTGAACTTGGATGACGTACGGTTCGACGACAAAACAGGCGTCGCCCAATCAACTCTACGGTGAGCGACGTCAACCGATCATGAGCAGGGCAGGAAAGCGGGTACACACAGACGGTGTGAGCCAATAATACCCACTACTGGATTGGGTGTCAATTGATGAGATGTCGACATTATTGGCATCTTTGAAGAACGACAGGCAATTGACATCACAATCCTACCGGGCTATACTGTGCAATGTCAGCACGAATAGCGCGCTGATAGGAGCCGAGCGGTGGAGTACGTCGATTTCGACCTGCAGATCGAGCCGAAGAGCGGCGGACGCTATCGTGCCCGCGTGCTGGACTCGCCCGGCGGCCAGGCTTCCCACGAATTCTCCCTGCCCTTCTCCGACCTTGAACTGGAGAACTTTCTTCTTCGCATCGGCCACGCCCGGCGGCGCATGAGGCGTCTCGAATCGACAGAAACACATACGGCCAAGCTCTTCGGCGGTCAGCTCTTCGAGACAGTGTTCAGCGGCGCCATCCGCAGCGCCCTGTCCGCAAGCCTCGCCGAGGTCCGGCGGCGCAACGTCGGCCTGCGCCTGCGCCTCCGCCTCACCGACGCGCCCGAACTCTGCAACCTTCCCTGGGAGTTCCTTTACGACGGAGCCCTCAATCGTTTTCTGTGCCTCTCAAAGGAGACGCCGGTCGTTCGTTTCCTGGAGTTGCCCGACGCATCCCGCCCCCTGACGGTGAAGCCGCCCCTGCACGTGCTCGTCATGATCGCCAGCCCGACCGACTATCCGCCGCTGGATGTAGAGCGGGAGTGGTCCCAGCTTTCCGGTGCGCTCGCCGACGCGCAGAGTGCGGGGCTGGTGACGGTGCACCGGCTGAAGATCGCCTCTCTGTTACAGCTGCAGCGCCGGTTGAAGGACCGGGAGTATCACATCTTCCATTTCATCGGCCATGCAGGCTTCGATGATGTGGCCCAGGACGGGGCCCTGGTACTCGAAGATGAAAACCGGCGGGGACGGGTGGTCAGCGGTCAGGATCTGGGCATGCTGCTCGCCGATCACCGCTCGCTGCGCCTCATTGTGCTCAATGCCTGTGAGGGTGCACGAGCCGGTCGGGTCGATCCCTTTGCCGGCGCGGCACAAAGCCTGCTGCAGCAAGGCATTCCGGCAGTCATCGCGATGCAATTCGAGATCTCCGACAGCGCGGCCATCGCCTTTTCTCACGAATTCTATGACACGCTGGCGCGGCGCTATCCGGTCGACGCAGCCCTGGCCGAAGCGCGGCGAGCGGTCTTCGCGGGGGAGAATGAGCTCGAGTGGGGCACGCCCGTCCTTTACATGCGGTGCGAAGATGGCCGCGTTTTCGAAGTGGAAGCCTCGGAGACGTCGCCACAGGTGCGGCAGGCGCCCACGCCCCCGGCGCCTGCGCGCCCAGACCCCGAAGCTGCCGCGCGCCGGGAACGAACCTACACGCAGGCCTTGGCCGCCTTCTACAGCGATCAATGGGAAGAAGCATGCACCCTCCTCCGCCAGATCGTCGCCGAGGAGCCGGGCTATCGGGAAGCTGCTGCACGACTGGCACAGGCAGAAAAAGAGGGCCGACTGGCAGAGCTCTACCGCGCGGGCGCCAGCGCGCTGGCAGACCATAACTGGAGCGAGGCCTCCAGAAGCCTGAGCGAACTGGTGGGACTGGCGCCGCAGTACCGGGATGCGGCCGCATTGGCAGAAGAGGCGCGGCGCAAGGCTACCCTCGCAGATCTCCAACAAGAAGCTCGCATGCTGGCGACTGCGGGCAGGTGGCGCCCGATCCTCAAGGTATTCGACCGCATCCAAACCATCGATTCAAGCTACGGCGACCCCGAGGGGCTGCTTGCTGCGGCCCGGCAGCAGGTCGAGATCGAGGAGCACGATCTTAAGGTCGCCCAGCTCTACGCGGAAGGCGTGCGGCTGCTCGATGAAGCTCAGTGGGCAAAAGCAGTCACCCGTCTCCAGGAGGTGCAGCGCTTGCAGCCCGGCTACCAGGCAACCGGCGGCCTGCTGGAACGCGGCCAGCGCGCCCTGGCCGAGCAGCAGGTGTCTCAGCTCTGGGTCAGCAGCCTGGCAGCCATCGAGGCGGGGCGTTGGGACGAGGCCTGTCGGTCCCTCCGCTCGCTGCTGGCCGTGCAGCCTGACGCCAACCATCCCGCGCGCGGCAGAGCATCCGATTTGCTCGCCGCCGCCCTGAGGCGCAAAGAGGTCGCGAGCATGCCGCCGCCTCCGCGAGGCCGTCCGAAGCCAGATGAACCGCCGAAGTAGCTCACCCGGAGGAGGCCAGCATGGATTTCCAGCAGGTAGAAGCCGAATACCGGAAGCTCAAAGCACGGTACGACGCTGGCCAGCTCTCGGAGGACGAGCTTCGTAATCGCATCACGCAGTTAATGGTCGAAGATGACCAGGGTCGCTGGTGGAGCATCGGATACGAGACAGGGCAGTGGTACTACCATGATGGTGAGAGATGGACACCTGGGACTCCGCCAGCCTCCACCCCAACCCCCATCGTCCCGCCAGCAGAGCCAATCCGGCCTGACACAAAACCTGCCGGGATCGAGAAGCCGGAGCCGGTTGTCACAACGGTTCCACCATCGCACGTTGGCAGCGGCAAGCGCAGCCCGCTCTTGATCTGGATCGCGGCCGGCATCCTCATCGTCGCCGTCCTGGCTGTGCTCATCCCCCGGATCACGGGCAGACGCAGCAATACAGACTCGATAGCCCAAGTGACGTCTGCCCCGACCGGCAAAGTCGAGGCAGACATATCACCGCCGGCCCCATCCACGGTCCGGCCTTCTCCGACAACACCCGCCGTCCCACCCACCGCCACCGTGACACAGCCACCTCCGAGCCGGCCGACCGCAACGCCCACTGCCACCGATCTGCCACCGGCTTTGCCAACCGTGACATCAACTGCTACTGACCGGCCAACCGCCACACCATCACCCACCCAACCTCCGACGGCAACAAGCACGCCTCCTCAGCATGCGGGCCGCCTGGTCTTCACCCGGTACGGAAAAGATCGCCGAGGCGACATTTACACCTACAACCTGCAGAACGGGCAATTAGCGCGCCTTACAAAGGAAGGCGAAAATCACATTCCCCGCTGGTCGCCTGACGGCGCCCAGATCGCATTTGCGTCCAACTCCGGGAGTGGTGGTGAGCTCTTCGACATCTGGACCATGACTGCGACCGGCGAGAAGCGCGCCCCGTGGATCACAACCAAAGCCTGGGACGAATATCCCGCATGGGCGCCTGATGGCAAGCGTCTCGCATTCGTCTCGACTGAACTGACGGATGGCGTCGCCAACGCAGAGATCTTCGCAACGGATGCACGCGGCAGCACAAACCGATTGACGCGCAACCAAAGCCGCGACGAGTGGCCCACCTGGTCACCGGACGGGAAGTCCATCGCCTTCGCCTCAGCGCAGGGCGGCAGCATGGATATCTGGATCATGAACGATGACGGGACGAACCAGCGGACTGCGGCTGCATCCCCAGGCGATGAAAACCAATCCGCATGGGCGCCTGATGGCAGCGCGATCGCCTTCGTCCTTCGAAAAGCAACCGAAGACCCCTATGGGGATATCTGGTTGGCCGCGCCCGATGGCAGCGGCCGTGTTCGCCAACTCACAAAGGGCCAACTCGCGTCCACCCCCGCATGGTCGCCCGACGGCAAGTGGCTCGTGTTCAGCCGCTGGCAGGATACCAACAAAGACGGAGCGGCCGACCGCGGGGACGAAAGCGATCTCTGGGGCGTGCGCGTCTCGGACGGCGCGCTGAGTCCGCTGCTCGTCGCGCCAGGCTCAGACGGCGCGCCTCACTGGACTCGCTGACAGCTCACCGCCGGTCACCGGCGAGAAGGAGGGTACAGGCATGGACCGCACACGCATCACTTTAAGATCCCTCGCCGTGTTCGTCTCGATCGTCGCCCTGCTCATGGCAGCCGTCCCCGGCCTCACGGCTGCCCCTCAGGGCGATCCTGATGTGGAACTGACTCGCATATATCTGCCGCTGATGCTGAGCGACGGCACTCAACCCGAGCCTCCTTCCTGCTATGAAGGCCTGGTGAACGGAGATTTCGAAAGTGACGCAGGTTGGGAGATCCGCGACAATCCGGTGCTCGCGGCATACGCACCTGAGGCAGCCCACGGCGGCCTGCGGAGCATGCGGACCGGCATCCGCTGGGGAGGCGAAAACGTCACAAGCTACTCTCCCGTGCAGCAGGTTATCACCTTTCCCGAGCCTTCCGGCTCGGACCTGGCTTTGCACGCAACCCTCTCCTTCTGGCACTACAACGCCTACGGTGATGCCACCACGGCCGCTGCATCCGCGCTGCCGGACCGCGCCTCTCTGCCGCGGACCCTGGCAGAACTACAGGCGGCAGACTTAGGAACCGACTTCTTCTACGCTATCGGCATTTATGAGGACGACACCATCGATTGGCTGCTGGTCGAGCGGGTCGACGTACATGTATTCCGCCAGACCGTCGTGGACATCAGCCGCTATGCGGGTCACCAGATACGCCTGCAATTCGGCACGTACAATAATGGCGAGGGCGGCATCAGCCGCACCTTCGTCGACGACGTGTCCCTGACGATCTGCCCCGGGACGCTCTCGCCGGGACAGCCCTATCTGCGCCAGACGATCAGCTTCGCACCGGACGTGCACCCAGCCGGCGTCGCGGTGAAGCCGGACGGCAAGAAGGTGTACATGGCCCAGCAGGCGGGCGCGATGAGCGAGCTGGCCGTGTTCGAGGCACTGCCCACTCTCGCACTGTCGGCCGAGATTCCACTGGGCACCGACGAGACTGCACCAAACGGCGTGGCGCTGGTGGATGCAGCAGGACGGGTCGCGGTTGCGTTGCGCGACACAGCGAGAGCCTGGGTGGTTAACGCGGAAACCGGCGAGAGTGTGACATGGATTCCGGCCAATTGGCTGCCCAACGGCATTGCGGTGCACAATGGGTATGGCTACATCGCCAACTTCGGCAATTCCACCATCACTGTGTTCGATCCTGTCACGCTGACAGGCGGCGGTCTCCTGTACGTGGGCAGCGAGCCGTCGCACTTCGCGGTCACAGACGGGGAAGACCTCTTCGCGTCTATGCATGGCAACGACGAGATCGTCCGCCTGCGAAATGGTGAGGTGGCGGGCCATTTCTACGGCATCGAGGCGCCGTACGGGTTGGCCTACGAGCAGACTACGAACCACCTTTATGTGGCCAATCGCGGGCCCAGCCACACGGTGTCAGTGCTCGACGGAACTACGGGCGAGCTGCTCGACACCCTTGCGATCGGCCGGGAGCCATTTGTGCTTGCCATCAATCCAACCACGGGACATCTGTTCGTGGCATGCGGCGATCGCGTCCAGGTTTACACGACCAGCGATCATGCACTGTTGGCCGAGATCGCGGTGCCGCCGGGCGCAGAGGAAGGGATCGCGGTCGACCCGGTCAACAGCCGGGTGTACGTGACAAGCCGTTCGGGCAGCGCTTTGAGCGTCGTTCAGGATAGGGCTGATCTTGTCACAGGCACGGCGCGCTAAGCAATCCTATGTCAGGCCTGCTGCCGATCCTGATCATGGCCGGAGGCTACGCATTCGCGTCCGCGGTGCAACCCGGCCCCTTTCTGGCCTACCTTGTCTCCCAGTCGCTGACCCATGGGTGGCGCCGGACGCTGCCCGCGGCATTCGCCCCGTTCCTCAGTGACGGGCCGATCATCGTCGTCGTGTTGTTCATTCTGACCCGCCTGCCGCCAGCGATGCTAATCTATCTGCGGCTGGCAGGCGGAGTCTTCCTGCTGTATCTCGCATACGGCGCCTTCCGGAGCTGGCGCACCTTTCGCGCGAACGAACCCCTGGCTGCAACCGCAAGCGGCCAAACCGTGCTGAAGGCAGCCCTGGTGAACCTGCTGAATCCCGGCCCGTGGCTTGCCTGGAGCCTCGTGATGGGACCCCTTCTGCTCAAGGCGTGGGGACAAGCGGCGACGCACGGGATTGCGATGCTTGCGGGCTTCTACGGCGTCATGGTGCTCAGCCTCATGGGCATCATCATCATCTTCGGTGTTGCGCGCCAGTTCGGCCCCCGGCTGACGCGCGCCCTGGTCGGGCTTTCTGCGCTGGCGCTGCTGGGGTTCGGAATGTACCAAATCTGGCTCGCGGCTGGTGCACTTCGTGCTTGATCTCCAAATTGCCAATCATTACGTCAACCATGCCCGACCATCATCATCGCAGATCATCAGACACGACGGTGTCCCATGTAATGAATGGGACCCGTTTATGAAGAGAGAGCATTCATGGTTCCATCCAAGGGCGTCGTCACCGTCACTATCAACCCATCCATCGACCAGACCATCTCCATCCCAAACTTCACCGCTGGCGCCGTGAACCGGGTGCAGAACTCCCGGATGGATGCCGGTGGCAAGGGCATCAACGTTGCCTCGTTTCTGGCAGACTATAACCAACCCGTCACAGCCACCGGGTTCCTTGGCGCCAACAACGACGAAATCTTCCGCCGCCTGTTCCAGCAAAAGCGAATTGAGGACCGCTGCGTCCGCATCGCGGGCTCCACCCGAATTGGCGTAAAGATCTCCGACGTGATCCAGCGACAGACTACCGATATCAACTTTCCCGGCCAGGCGCCTGAGCCAGCCGACCTCATGCGCCTCTTCGACATTCTCAAGGAGCTCTCGGCCGATCACGAGTGGTTCGTACTATCCAGCAGTGTTCCCGCTGGTGTGTCCGCCAGCATCTATGCCCAGATGATCGACGTGTTGGCCGGCAAGAAGGTCGTGGTGGACACCAGCGGTGAAGGGCTCCGGCAGGCCGTTGCCGCGGGACCGTGGCTCATCAAGCCAAACGTCGACGAGCTTGGCGAACTCATTGGAAGGAGAGCGGAGAGCGTTGATGCTATTGCGGAGATGGCGCACTCGTTGATGCAGCAGCACAAAATCACGAGTGTGGTAGTGTCCATGGGAAAAGAGGGCGCCATCTACTTTGAAGGCGACGAGGCAATCTGGGCTGTGCCACCTCCTGTAGAGGTCAAGAGCACAGTTGGCGCCGGCGACGCGATGGTGGCCGGCACTGTGGCGGGCAAGATCCGCGGCCTCTCTCTGTTTGAATGTGCGAAACTGGCGACAGCCTTCTCGATGATTGCCGTCAGTCGCATCGCGTCCGGGTTGCCATCCATTCCCGCTGTCGAAGCCGCGCGAGAGCGCGTCTCAATTCACAGGCTCTAGAGTTGGCAAGCAACGTTCTGGATCGAAGTATGCAGTGCCCGAGAGGAAACCGCAGTCAGAGGCGTCTGAAAAGACCGCCAAGCTGATTGAGCGCACCTTTCGTCGGGCATGCCGGGCCAGGCGCCTTACGTATCGTTTCTGGCCTTGACCGCCATGATGGGCGCTATATAATCAACGTGCACCTATCGACGAAATGAGCCATCGTGGTGCGCCCTGGCGCACCGTATGGGGAATCTGCAAGGAGAGGGGATACCCGATCATGTTTGATGTAATTGCCTGCGGCGAACTCTTGATTGACTTCGTCTCCACGCAATCGGGCGTAACGGTCGGCCAGGCGCCGGCTTTTCAGAAGGCTGCCGGCGGCGCACCTGCCAACGTCGCGGCAGGCGTCGCGCGCCTCGGCTACCGCGCCGGCTTTCTGGGGCAGGTGGGCGAAGATGACTTCGGGCACTTCCTGGCCGACACGATTGCCGAAGCCGGGGTGGACGTGGGCGGGCTGCGCTTTTCCGATGAGGCGCGTACTGCGCTGGCATTCGTTTCACTGCGCAGCGACGGCGAGCGCAGCTTCATGTTCTACCGCCATCCGAGCGCCGACATGCTGTGGCGACCGGAGGATGTTGACCACCAGTATGTCGCCAGCACGCGCATCTTCCATCACGGTTCGATCTCTTTGATCGGCGAGCCCAGCCGGAGTGCTACCCTGGCCGCGATTGAATACGCCCGCAGCGGTGGCGCGCTCATCTCCTACGATCCCAACCTGCGCCTGGCGCTGTGGCCCTCGGAAGCAGCAGCCCGTGCCGGAATTCTGGCCGCCTGGCCGTTCGCCGACATCATCAAGGTGAGTGAGGAGGAACTGGTCTTTCTCACGGGCGACGCCAGCTTGGAGAGCGCTGCACGCAGCCTTTGGAGCGATCGCCTGCGCATGCTCGTGGTCACGCGCGGGCCGGGCGGCTGCGCCTACTTCACGCGTGACGGCAGCGGCTCCGCGCCGGGTTTCACAGTAACCCCTGTCGACACGACAGGCGCTGGCGATGGTTTCGTGGCAGGGCTTCTGGCCGGTCTGTTGGACAGCATGCCCCCCGGCGGTGATCAGAGCGATCTCCGCTGGGATTCCGCGACCCTTGAGCATGCCCTGCGGCTCGGAAACGCGGTCGGCGCACTCGCGACGACGCAGAAGGGCGCGATCCCGGCGCTGCCCACCCGCGCGGCGGTCGAGGCATTCATCGCTGCCTGAGCCTTCGGATATCCTCGTGCATGAAAGGGGGCAGGGCCTGCCCCCTTTCAGTCCATTACTCCACCGCGAGACACGTCAGAGTATCTGACACACACGGCTGGCAGCGGATAGACTCGAACACCAACTTGCCAAGCGCCGCGAGGGTGGGTGAGTCGACCTCAACGATGATGTCGTATGGGCCGAAGACGTGGTCAGCGCGGACGACACCGGGAAGCGGCCTCAGGGTCTCCAAAAGATCCTGTTCCTGCCCCGTGCAGACATGTGCCAAAATGTAAGCTCGCATGTTTGCCTCCTCAAAAGGGTGAATCAACGGCGAATCGTATCAAACCGAAATCACAATGGCGCCAGGCATGATCTGGTCGCCCGGTGGCAGCGCCTGTGTAGATGATGACCCGCCCCCTCCCGCTGATCCAACTGCCCAATCGCAGGGATGCTTGACCACCTGCATCACCTGACTGGTTTCAGTCCGTTTGACTCCTGGGAGCGCAGAAACCTTGTCGATCAGGAAGGGGAGCAGTCTGTCGCTTGATGGCAGCGCAACTTCGATCATGATGTCGAAGCTGCCTGTTATCACGCTGACCGAATATACCTCCGGCATCTGTGCCAGGCACTGCGCCACACTGCTGAGCTCGCCGAGCTCAGCCTGAATACCGATCAGCACATGTGTCGTCAGCCCAAACGCAGCGGGCTCGGCCAGGGCGATGATGCGGATGACGTTTTTCGCGATGAGGTGCTCCAGCCGCTTGCGCACGGTGCCCTCAGCCAGGCCGAGTTGGCGACCGATTTCCACGTTCGACAGCCTACCATCGCGCTGCAGCAAGGCGATGATTTGCCGGTCGGTTTCATCCAGGGTGTGAGCCATCGCACCTCCGCTTGAACAGTATCTTCTGAGATCACGCGGAATGTCAATGTATTGCGGTTAATCTGACACTATTCGTAATACATATAATAAACTATTACGAATATCGCAAGCTTGGGAGCGGGGTGAAGGAGGCAGTCGCGTGGTGTGATCCGGCAATTCGATGTCACGCTGGCACGGTGTCAGTGCTGCAGAAGGCCGATCAGCTGCAGTCTGGTGTCCTTTAGTCGCCGGGAGATGATCATTGCGATCTTCTCCATGATGGTGTAGCAGGTGGAACAATTCGTACGACAGAGCTCCCTCAGATCGCGGCCGGACAAGACGATCAGCCGGGTCCTCTCCAGCGCACGCGCGGCGCCAGTGAAGGTGTACGGAGAGACCATGGCAGACCAACCGAAGGAGCTGTTGCGGGAGATTGTTTCGATGACGGTCTGTTTGCCGCGACCGATATCGATGAGGATCGCGACGCGGCCCTCGCGCATGATATATAGATCCCTGGCCGGATCGCCCTCCCGGAAAATGATCTCGCCGGCCTCGCATGTGACTTCACGCGCCAGCTTTGCGATCGCGATGAGTTCGTCGTCGCCCAGACCCTCGAACAGGTCACTCTTCCGCAATGCTTCCAGGCCTATCATCCGGCACCTCCAGGAGCAGAGTCCACCTTTGAGGCAGAAAGTGGTTTTCTTACAGATTGTAATCGGTCCTGGGTGCTCAAACAAGGCGCGCTGCGCAGCACTGCCCCCGTGCCGGAGTCCGCTCACATTGACACCCAACGCGCGTAAAGGTACAATCCCGTCCATAGCCCCATCCTTCAGTGCTGATCGATAGGAATTGCTCATGGATGCACCGACACTCGCCCCGACCATAGAGTCGCCGCTGGCCCAGGAACGCCTCTCCGAGCTCGAACACATCCTGGCACAGCATGGCCCGCGCGGGCAGACCATCTTGCTCGAGGTGCTGCACGACGCGCAGGCGCTTTTCGGCGGCTGGCTGCCCGAGCCAGCGCTTCGCCGGATCGCCGCCTACCTCGACGTCCCCCTGGCCGATGTCTACGGCGTCACCGAGTTCTACGATATGTTCCACACCGAACCGGTGGGGCGCCAACTCATCCGCGTCTGCGTCGATGGCCCGTGCGCGGTGCGCGGCAGCGATGCATTGCTGGCTGCACTTGGAGAACGACTGGGGTGCGCGCCCGGCCAGACCACCGCGGACGGCGCGGTGACCCTGGAGCCTGTCCGCTGCCTGGGACTGTGCGACCGCGCGCCAGCCGCGCTGGTCAACAGCGCGCGGCATGCGCCGGCTGCAGCCGATACGCTGTTGGATGGATCGCCCGTGCCCGCGCAACTCAAGATCGGCGGGCTGGTCAAGGTCGCACTCACCAATGTCGGCGTGGTGGATCCCACCAGCCTGGAGGACTACCGAGCACAGGGCGGCATGGCCGCGCTGCGCAAGGTCCTGCGCGAGATGACGCCGGCACAGGTCATCGACCAGATGAAGGCCAGTAAGCTGGTCGGCCGCGGCGGGGCTGCGTTTCCAGCCGGCCTGAAGTGGGAGTTCGCGGCGCGCAATCCCCGGCCGCGCTACGTGATCTGCAACGCAGACGAAAGCGAGCCCGGCGCGTTCAAGGATCGCGTACTCATGGACGGCGACCCGTTCCGGGTGATCGAAGGGCTGCTGATCGCATGTTACGCGACTGGCGCGGAGCATGCGTTCGTCTACGTGCGTGGCGAACACCGGCTGGGCTACGAACGTTTCAGCGAGGCCGTCCGGCAGGTGGAACAGGCGGGTTATCTCTGTGGCGAATCAGTCGACCAAGGTACGCAGGAGCGCACCTCGTTCGCCTGCCGGATCGAAGTGCGCCGCGGCGCGGGCGCATACGTATGCGGCGAGGAGACCGCCCTGATGGAGAGCATCGAGGGCAAACGGGGCTTCCCACGCTTACGCCCGCCCTATCCCGTGGAAGCGGGGCTGTGGGGCCACCCGACCGTGATCAACAACGTCGAGACCCTCGCCAAAGTCCCGTCCATCATCATGCACGGCCCCGTCTGGTACAACGCACTCGGCACCAGCGAGTCGGCCGGCACCAAGCTCTTCGCGGTGAGCGGCTCTGTGGTGCGGCCAGGTGTGTACGAAACACCGTTCGGCATGCCTTTGCACCACCTGATCTACGACCTGGCAGGCGGGCTGGGCGAGGGCCGCACCCTCCAGGGCGTACTGACAGGGGGCGCTGCAGGGACATTCCTTACCGCGACTCACCTCGATGTTCCGCTCACGTTTGAGGATTTCCGCAAGGTGGGGGGCACCATCGGCGCAGGAACCATCATGGTCTTCGATGACACGGTCGATCTCCCTGACGTTCTGGCACGAATCGGTGCGTTCTTTGCGCACGAAAGCTGCGGGAAGTGCTATCCGTGCCAGATGGGCACACAGCGGCAGGCCGAAATCCTCGCGCGCAGGGCACGGGGCGAAAAGCGTGCCGGCGATTGGATCGATCTACAGGAGCTGGCGGCCACCATGACCGATGCGAGCATCTGTGGTCTCGGCCAGGCCGCAGCGACCGCAATCCTCAGCGCACAAGTGCGCTGGCCTGAATTGTTCACATAGACAAGGGGCACCATGGCTGACCTGATTTCGCTCACCATCAATGGCCGGACCGTGCGCGCCCCGGCCGGGACCACGATCCTGAACGCCGCGCACAGCGCCGGCGTGGAGATTCCCACGCTCTGCTATCACCCGAACCTGACCGCGAACGGCATCTGCCGTCTTTGTGTGGTCGAGGTCGTCGGTGCGCGCAACCTCCAGCCGGCCTGTGTCGTGCCCGTGGCGCAGGGCATGGTGGTCAATACGGAGACGGAGCGTGTTCTCACAGCCCGGCGGGTAATCCTCGAACTGCTTGCGTCTACGGTGGATCTCAGCGAGGCGCCCGAAATCCTGGCGTATATGAAGCGCATCGGCACGCAGGAAGGCCGGTTCGAAGGCGGCGTCCGCCGTGAATTCCCGGTCGCGGTCGATAATCCGTTTTACATCCGGGACTACTCAAAATGCGTGATGTGCTGGCGGTGCATCCAGGTGTGTGCGGGTGACGTGCAAAACACATACGCGCTCACCTGGGGCGGCCGCGGCATCCACAGCCACGTGGCCACCGCATATGGCGTGCCGATGCCCCAAACAACCTGCGTCTTCTGCGGCAATTGCGTCGGCGTCTGTCCCACGGGCGCACTCAAGGGACGAGCAGAGTATGAATTGAAGCTTGAAGATTGAAAAGCAAGTAGGAGCGACTATGCAGGCCGAATCCATCACAAGGTCGACGTGTCCGTTTTGTGGCGTTGGGTGCCGGGTTGATCTGCACGTGCACGGCGGGCGCATCTTCCGCGCGGACGCGCCGTTCGATATTGCGCCCAACTACGGCCGGCTGTGCGTCAAAGGCCGCTTCGGCTGGGATTTCGTAGGCCATCCGACCAGGCTGGCATATCCGCTTGTCCGGCGCACTCTGCAGACGCCCGGACATCGCACGCCGGCTTCGGGCCCGGAGGATTGGCGCCAGGTATCCTGGGATGAGGCGCTGGCCACAGTAACAGACCGGCTCCTCAGCCTGGCTGACCGTTTCGGAGCCGACAGCATCACAGCCAATGCGTGCGCCAAGGCCACCAACGAAGATAACTACCTTCTCCAAAAATACATTCGCGGCGTAATCGGGACCAACAACGTCGACCACTGCGCGCGCCTGTGCCACGCAGGCAGTGTCGCCGGGCTCCAGCTGGCCCTCGGATCGAGCGCGATGAGCAACTCCATCGCGGAAATGAGCGATCTCGAATGCTTCATGGTGACCGGCTCGAACACGACCGAAACCCATCCGGTCATTTCGACCTTCCTAAAGCAGGCCGTGGAGCGGAAGGGCGCGCGGCTGATCGTGGCGGATCCCCGGCAGACGGAGATGACGCAGTTCGCAGCGCTCTGGCTTCGCCACCGCCCCGGCACCGACACTGTCCTGTTTAATGCGATGGCAAATGTGATCGTCAGCGAGGGCCTTGCCAACCAGGCATTCATCGCTGCGCGCACCGAAGGCTACCACGCATATGTGGCGGATCTGGCAGGCAAGACCCCGGAGTGGGCCGAGCAGATCACGGGCGTTCCAGCAGCCGATATCCGGGCGGCGGCACGCATGTACGCTGGTGCGAAGACCGCGGCCATATACTGGGGCATGGGCATCAGCCAGAGCACTCACGGCTCGGACAACACACTCACGCTGACGAACCTCGCACTGCTCTGCGGTCATGTCGGCCGTCCAGGGACCGGCCTGAACCCGCTGCGCGGGCAGAATAACGTCCAGGGCTGTTCGGATTCCGGTGGGTCGCCGGGCGTGTACACCGCGTATCAACCGTTGACAGATCCCGCGGTCCGCGCGAAGTTCGAGGCTGCCTGGGGTGCGACACTTCCGGATAAGCCCGGCCTCACGACGACTGAGTTCGTGGATGGCGTGTTCACCGGCCGGGTCAAGGGCTGGTACCTAATGGGCGAAAACCCGCTGATGAGCGAGCCGCACCAGGCGCATGCGCGCGAGGCTGTGGAGCAGCTGGAGTTCCTGGTCTCCCAGGATATCTTCTTCAACGAAACCAACATCTATGCCGACGTGATCCTTCCTGCGGCCAGCTTCGCCGAGCAGGAAGGCACCTTCACCAACACGGACCGGCGTGTACAGCGGGTAGCCGTGGCAGTGCCGCCGCCCGGCGAGGCGCGGCCCGACTGGCAAATCCTGACGGACCTGGCACACGTGACCCTGAAGAAGATGGGACGGCCCGAAGCCGCGGCAAGCTGGTCGTACACCAGCGCGTCGGACGTCTGGGAAGAGATGCGGCGACTCACGCCGGATTTCTGGGGCATTGATTACGAACGACTGGCGCGCGAGCACGGCGTACACTGGCCGTGTCCTGCGCCAGACCACCCGGGCACCCCGTATCTGTTCGAGCAGGAGTTTCCGCGCGGCCGCGGCAAGTTCTGGCCGGTTGCCTGGAAAACGGACAGCGAATTGCCGGACGACGAGTACCCCTTCGTGCTGAGCACCGGCCGCGTCTTGTACCACTGGCACGGAGGCACCATGACGCGCGTGTCCAGCCTCGACGCGATCTGGCCGGAATGCACCGTCGAGCTGCACCCGAAGGACGCCGAACGCCTCGCGGTCGCCTCCGGCGATTGGGTGGAGGTCAGCAGCCGCCGCGGCAGCATTACGGCGCGCGCGCTGGTCACGGGCAGGTCGCCGCGCGGATTGGTCTTCGTCCCGTTCCACTTTGCAGAGGCGGCCGCCAACGTCCTGACCGATGTCCGGCTGGACGCGCGGGCGAAGATCCCGGACTACAAGGTGTGCGCGGTACGCCTGTCCAGGGCCGAGCCGCCCCAGGACCGTCCGGGGGCCGATGTCCCCCTGATCGGCCGCGGGGCCATCAAGGATCCGGTAGGACAATAGGGAGCGCCTGCGCGGGCAGCGATGTTCGCCAGGGAAAATCAAGAGAAACAGGGAGCTTACATGCCAAGCATCGTCTACTATGCCTCACCCCGCCAGACCCGGCTGGAAGCCAATGAAACGCTGCCTATCAAGCTGGATCTGATCATCGACAAGTTGGGTATCCGCGACCGGGTCAAGGGCGAAAACGTCGCGATCAAGATGCATCTCGGCGGCAACGTCGGCTACTCGACCCTGCATCCGGTTTTTGTACGGCGGGTGGTAAGGGCCGTGAAAGACGGGGGTGGCCGGCCCTTCATCGTCGATCTGAATTGGTCTACCGGCGACGCTGCAGAGCGCGGATACACCGCCGAAACCCTGGGGTGCTCGATCTTTCCGACGGGCGGCCTGAACGAGCACTACTTCTACCGGCACACGCGACCGTTCAAGAACATCACGGAATGGCTGGTGGGCGGCGGCATCCAGGATGCCTCGTTCCTGATCGACTTCGCGCACATCAAGGGTCATCCCTCGTGTGGCTTCGGCGGCGCCTTCAAAAACCTGGCCCTGGGCTGCATGATGCAGCCTACCCGCAGTGCGATGCACGATACATGCCACTTCGATCCGTATTGGTTCCCCGAGCTGTGCCCCGACCCGCAGGCCCGCCAGGCCATCATCGACGCCTGCCCGCATGGCGCAGTGGTGAAAGATAAGGAAGACCCCGACGGCCTGCATCTGCACATCGAGAACTGCAACCAGTGCGGCCGCTGCGTGAAGGTAGCGCCCCCGGGCTCGTGGAAGATAGACAAGGTCAACTTCCACGCGTTTCAGGAGGCCTGCGCCATTTCTGTCGGTCTCAGCATGGCAACCTTCGCGCCGGGCAAGGCGACCTTCATCAGCGTGGGCACACACATGACACCCGTTTGCGATTGCTTCGGCTTCACCGGGTTGCCGGTCCTGCCCGACGTGGGCATCTTCGGTTCGGATGACATCGTTGCCGTCGACCAGGCCGCGCTCGACATGATCGGCCGCACCCGGCTGATCGAAGAGAACGTCCCGCTCTCGATGGAGCCCTGGTATGCCGGGGGGCACCCGTGGCAACACCTGCATGGCCCGCTCAAGGACCCCTACAAGGTCGTCGAGTATGGAGAAAAGCTGGGCCTGGGCTCGCGCGATTATGAGTTGATCGACGTGATGCCTGTCGAGCAGATCACGCGGGCGCCGTTGGGCTACATCGACCTGCATCCTGACTGAGCCGCACCGCAGCGCGCCGCGCCCCAGGAGACGCGGCGCGCTCTCCGACTCCATCCTGTGCTGCCGCCTGCAAAGGCGCCCGTTTAACAGCTGGGGACAGTGCTACGTCTTCAGCCGCTGCGTGACCAGGGTAATCACCTCATCGGCGCTGGATTCGATCGGCTTGTCGGTCACATCCACGATCGCGAAGCCTTGCTTGCGGCAGAAGCGCTGCACTTCCTCCACTTCCTCATAAATGTGGCTCGGATCCGTGTAGGGCGTTGCGCCTCCAACACCGAGACGCGACTGCCGCCACTTGCGATACGCGATGAGCTGTCCCGGCTCGATGGTCAGGCCGACGACCCGGCGGAAGTCGATGTCCAACAAAACAGGCGGCGGCGGCAACTCCGCGAACAGGGGAACGTTGGCAACCTTCCACCCCAACACCGACAGGTACATGCTGAGGGGCGTCTTGCCGGTCCGCGAGACCCCAACCAGCACGATCTCCGCCTGGGGCAGCTCATCGATGCGCTGGCCGTCGTCATGGGCGACGCTGAACTCGATCGCGGCGATCCTCTCGAAGTATTTCTCGCGCTGCTGGCGATAGAGGCCCGGCTTTTCCGCCGGCCGCTCTCCGAGCACAACGGTGAGATGGTCGAGCAGCGGACCCATCAGATCGATGGCCGGCACTTGCTGTGCCCGAGCAAGCTCCGTGAGTTGATGCCGCAAGCGCGTGTCAACCAGCGTGTGGATGATCGCACCGCCTGCAGACGCGGCCTGCCCGACCACGCACTCCAGGTCTGCCAGGGTCCGCACGTGAGGCACGACCAGAACTGGGGTCGTCCGGTGAAATTGTGCGAGGACGGTCCGGACCAGCAGCTCGCCACTGGCGCCCGTCGAGCCCGCAATGACGAAGACAGGGGGAAGCTGGCTGCTCATAGGTCATCCTCAGTTGGCTCGTGATGACCGCATTATCGCGCATTTCTCCAGCATATACATCCCCTCCAAGGCGGAAGGCTGCGCACTATCCACCTGTCCAATCCCGGAAGTCCTCCAATTGGCCGATGCCGTAGCGCCGTTCTTGTTGTATCCTGTTAGTCAAGAAGCAAAGGCGCGGCGATCGTCGAGCCGGTTGTCGGAGCGACAAGATTGGCGCCGCGGCAGATACGGAGGAAAGCATGGGAATCCAGCAAGCGCCAGCGGGCGTTGACGCCCGGCGGGCGATCACCGGCTGGCTCGCCAGGACAGTTCTGGCCGTCCCGTGTATCGGCGCGATCATCTTCTGGGCGGCAGGCACGATGAATTGGCTCAACGCATGGGTGTACCTGGTCTGGTACCTGGTCGTCTCGGTGGTGGCAGTGTTCGTCACCGATCCATCGCTGCTCGCCGAGCGCACCGGTTCCCGGCGAGTCAAGGGCCAGAAGGACTGGGACAAGGTATTGATGGGCATCTACGGCACGCTGACACCCCTGGTTCTTCCCATCGTCGCGGCGTTGGACTTCCGCTTCGGCTGGCCGCCGGAAGTCGCGACCTGGCTCCAGGTCGTCGGGGGCGTACTCTACGCACTGGGCTGGGCCTTGCATCTGTGGGCCATGGCTGCGAACCGCTACCACGCGCTGGTCGTGCGCATCCAGGCTGACCGCGGACAGACGGTCGTGACCGGCGGGCCCTATCGCTTCGTGCGCCATCCCAGCTACGTGGGCGCGGTCCTGCAGGCCATTTTCGCCCCGTTGCTGCTTGGCTCGATCTGGGCCTTGATCCCCGGAGTGCTCGGCGGACTTCTGATGGTACTGCGCACGGCCCTGGAAGACCGGATGCTGCAGCGCGAATTGGATGGCTACCAGGAATATGCAGCGCGTGTGCGCTACCGGCTGCTTCCGGGGGTGTGGTGACAGTCCCGACAAGGAGGGCTGACCGATGAACGACCGGCCAGGTTTCTTCGATTTTGCGGCTGAGGTGGGCCTTACCAAGCACATCGGCGGACTTGAGGCCACAGAGGCGCT
>CAYLZG010000035.1:0-29102 GCA_964387985.1 uncultured Anaerolineales bacterium
GCGGTGCGCATGATGATCTTGAAATCGAGCCAGAGCGACCAGTTCTCGATATACCACAGGTCGTACTTGGTGCGCTCCGCGATCGAGGTGTCGCCGCGCAGCCCGTTGATCTGCGCCCAGCCGGTGATGCCGGCCTTCTCGCGGTGGCGCTCCATGTAGCGCGGGATGCTCTGCCGGAACTGCTCGACATAGGTGGGTTGCTCGGGCCGCGGGCCCACCAGGCTCATGTCGCCCATCAGTACGTTGATGAACTGGGGAAATTCGTCGACCGAGGTCTTGCGGATGACCGTGCCGATGCGAGTGCGCCGGGGGTCGTCCTTGGTGGTCCAATTGGCCAGCCGTTCGGCATCCGCGCGCATGGAGCGGAACTTGAGCATCTTGAAGGGCTTGGCATCCATGCCCATGCGTTCCTGCACGAAGAAGACAGGACCGGGTGAGTCGAGCTTGATCAGGATCGCGGTCAGCATCATCAGCGGCGACGCAAAGAGGAGGAAGAGGCTGCTGCCGAGGATGTCGGCGACCCGTTTGAGCGTCAGCTTCCACCCGCGCAAGGCCACGTCACGAATGGTGAGCAGGGGCAGCCCGGCCAGGTCGCTGATCGTGACCTCCGAGGCCATGATCTGAAAGACATCGGGGAACACCCGGATGCTGACCTTTTCACGCTCGCACTGGGAGATGATGCCCACCAGTTCCTGGTGGGTGGCCTCAGGCAGGCCGATGATGACCTCCTGGATGTCCTGCTCTTCGATGACCTGGGGCAGATCCTCGATGTGGCCCAACACCGGCAGCCCCATGACGCGTTCGGTGCTGGCTCCGTTGGCGGTCGAATCCGCGAAGCCCACCACCTGGTAGCCCAGGCCGGGGGTCTGCTGCATCTTCTGAAGGATCATCCGGCCGACTTCGCCGGTGCCCACGATGAGGACGCGTTCCTGGCCGATGCCGCGGCGCTGCAGGCCGCGCTGGATCCGGCTGTGGAGCGCACGGCCGACGGTGATGGTGATCATCGAAGCGGCCCACGCCATCACGATCATCGATCGTTGGTATTCCAGCGTGTCGCGCAGCGCGAAGGAGATGAACGCCACCGTGATCAGCGTCGCGATGGACACCGCGCCGATAAGCCGGTAGATCTCATCGAGCAGCAGCGCGGCATGGCGGCGGTGATAGAACTTGTTGAAGAAGAAGACGAGCACCGTGCTGGCGGCCTGGATCGCCGCGGGCGCCAGGTAGTTAGTGAACGGGCCAATTTCATCCCCGCGCGTCCAGAAGCGGATCAGGTACGCGATGAAGAAGGCGAGGCCGCTCATGAGGAGATCGACCAGCACCAGGCTCAGGCCGAACAGCACGCGGGGCCGCCTCATGGCGTCGTTCTCCCGTACTGTCCGCGCAACCGCCGCACTGTCAGATCGGCCCAGCCGAAGACGGCCACGCCGCCCCGGATCAGCCAGTCCAGCCAGAAGGGGGTTGTTGCCTTGTAATGCTTGTCGTAGAAGATGTTCATCGCACGATAGAATTCGACGCGTGCCTTGTAGGAGCTGCGCGACGCAGCCTCCTTGATGTGCAGCACCGTCACCTTTGGATAATACCACACTTCCCAGCCGGCGTCGGTGATCCGTTTGGCCCAATCCAGGTCCTCTCCATACATGAAGAAGGACTCATCGAGCAATCCGGCCTGCAGGATGGCCTCACCCCGGACCAGCATGAACGCACCGACGACCGCATCGACGCGCGTGACCTCGTCAGGGTCGAGGTACGTCAGGTTGTAGCGGCCGAACCGGGGGCTCTTTGGGAAAAGCCGGTCCAGGTACAGCATGTGCCAGAGCGAGTTAATGGGCGTCGGGAAGGAACGCCGGCACGCCTTGTCGAGCGAACCGTCCAGCCGCACCAGCTTCGGCCCTGCCACGCCGGTGCGCTCCCCGCGATCCATGAACGCGATCATGGCCGCCAGCGCATGGGGAGGCAGCACGGTGTCCGGATTCAGCAGCAGCGCGAACGCCGGCAGCGGTCTGCCGGCGTCCTTTGGCAACCTGTTGCTAAAGTCGTTCGGCAGCTGGTCTCCGAACCCATACAGTCGCAGACCCTGGTTGTTGGCCGCAGGATATCCAACATTGTGGTCGTTCGCGATCACCTGCACCTGCGGGAACTCGCGGCGCACCATGGCGACGCTGTCGTCGGGCGACGCGTTGTCTACAACACACGTTGCAAGTGTCAGACGTCGCGGCGCGGGCCCGCGTTCCCCGGCCGGCAGCTGCGCCATGTCGAGCTCGCTGGCGTAGACCGACTGCAGACAATCGCGCAGGAGGGCGCAGGTGTTATAGTTGACAATAACGATCACGAGATCGGGGCTGCCGGAGGCCGTTTCGTTCATTGCGGGGGCATTATACACGTCGCGCCCTTAAGGGTCAATTGCTCTCAGCGGGGCTTCATGTTAGAATGTCTTCACAATAATGCTCGTATCGTATGGACCGTCTGGTGTGCAAGCGAATCATAAGGTGGACTCAAGATGGATGACCTCACGCGGTTGATACTGGCCCTGCTGGTCATCGCAGTGCTCGCACTGGTTGCAGCCCTGGCGCCGTTCGGCTTGCCGGGCAACGCGGCCACCGTGACTCCCGGGCACACCAGTTCTCCGGGACCCTCGGGTGCGTGCACCGAGCGGGTCGCGGATGGCGGGTTTGAGACCGGTGGGGCCTGGCAGTTCGGCGCCAGCCCCGTGCCGCCCCAGGTGGTCACGTATTCGGCCCACGCCGGCGCCCATTCGCTCCAGATGGGCATCACCAGCGGCGCGAACGTCGAGAGCTTTTCCTCCGCGCGCCAGACGGTGTCCATCCCTCCCGGTTCCGCCCGCGCCACCCTTTCCTTCTGGTTCTACGCCATCGCGGAGGCGCCCGCTACGCTCGACTACATGGAGCTGGTGATCTTCAATGCGGATGGGTCGGCCATCCAGGGAAAGCCATGGCGGTCGCACAACGACAGCAAGATGTGGAACCAGGTCTCGTTCGATTTGAGCGCGTGGCGCGGCCAGACGATCCAGCTCTATTTCAACGTGTACAACGACGGCAAGGGTGGCCGCGCGGCCATGTTCCTGGACGACGTCTCGTTGTCCGCGTGTCCCGCGGCCGTGACGAAGACGGTTGCGCCGCCCCCCACCGCCACCCCAGGCTGCCCGCCCTGCTGGCCTGCACCTGCCTGTACACCTGGCTGCCCGCCCTGGCAGCCCACCGCCACCCCGGTCTGCGCGCCCTGCTGGCCTGCACCTGCCTGTACACCGGGTTGTCCGCCCTGGCCCCCCACTGCCACCGCAACCCCCACACCGGCGGCAACGCCCTCGGTGTCTCCGACCGTGGCGTCCGGCTGCCAGGAGCTGACGCATAACGGCGGCTTCGAGTCGGGACTGGAGGGGTGGACCCCGGGCAACGGCCGCCAGCCGCCGCGCCTGGTGACCCATCCGGCGCTCGGCGGCTCATACAGCCTGCAGCTTGGCTCCCAGCTGGAGAACCGGAAGGCCTATTCGTCGATCCGCCAGACCGTGTTTGTGCCGCCCGGCTACGCGCGCGCGATCGTCACCTTCTGGGCCTATACGTTGGCCGAATCGACCGGAGGCTCTGATCTCCAGCAGTTCGTCGTGCTGGGCCCCGGGGATGCCGTGTGGGCCGTGCCGTGGCAGGTCCTGGAGGATGCGCGCACGTGGGAGCGGCATACGTTCGATCTCTCGGATCTGGTCGGAGAGACGTTTGACCTTTATTTCGCGGCGGTGAACGACGGCAAGGGCGGCCGGACCGTGCTTCTCCTGGATGAGGTGCGCCTCTGGGGCTGCGCTGGAGATGCGTACCCGTCGATCGTTTCGCCCTCGCTCGATGCGGGCGACACATCGCTCGATGCAGGCGCGGCATCCCTCGACCTGCCGGCTCCCATTTCGACGCAGCCGTCCGGCGCCGCCGGCGTGCTGCTGGTCGAGACGCCGCTCGCGCTGGACACGTCCGCTGAGGTGCTTTCCGGCGCCGCGTCGGTCCCCGGCGGGACGCTCTCGCCAGGCGAGATCGCGCCGATTGAAACGCTTGCCCCTGCCGAGGCGCGCACGATCTATGAGACCCCACTTCCCCCGGGGGCCCGGTGGACTGAAGTCGCCATCGACGGCGCGGCCATCGCGACCACGGTGGCTGTCGCGGGCGCCGAGGCGACGCCGCTGCTTGCTGGCGCAGCTCCCCCTTCGACCCCCCAACCCGGGGTCGTGGTCGTTCCGGGGGCGACGCGGACGCCCGGCTTATTGCAGCGAGTGACGTCCGCCTGGCCGAGGCAATGGCCCTGGGTGGTCGGCGCTGTTCTGATCTTACTCCTGATCTTGATATGGCTCACGCAAAGGGGCGCCCGGGCCTGACGAAAGGAACCTGTTTGTGGAATGGACTCTCTATCGGGACGATAGCGGTTTCGACGCGCTTCGGGACGAGTGGAACGACCTGCTGGGGCGCAGCCGCTTTGACACGATATTTCTCACTCACGAGTGGCAGTCGACCTGGTGGCGATACCTGGGCCAGAGCCGCGGCCCGCTCTACATCCTGGCCGGCCGCGATGCAGGACGGCTGGTCGCGATCCTGCCGATGTACGCGCAGGAGCAGGACGGCCCGGCCCTGCAGGTCGTGGGCTGCATCGAGGTTTCGGATTACCTCGATCTGATCATCGAGGAAGGCTATGAGGAGGAAGTCTTTCGGGGCTTCCTGGCGTGGCTGAGCGGGCCGGACGCGCCCGAGTGGGACTTTGTGGACCTGTGCAACCAGCCCGCGGCATCTCTCAGCCACACCCTGCTCCCCAAATTGGCCGAGGCAGCCGGTTTCGTGGCCGAGGTGGCCCAGGAAGATGTCAGCCCGGTCATCACCCTGCCGGGGCCTGAGGACCAGGAGGATGCCTGGGATACCTACCTGGCCTCCCTGGACAAGAAGGAGCGGCACGAAATCCGCCGGAAGCTGCGCCGCGTCGAGCGGGAGGCGCCGGACGCCGCGATCCGCTTCGTCGGGGCCGGCCCGGACCTGGGCGCGGCCGTCGACACGTTCATCGCGCTTCACCGCAACAGCCGGTCGGACAAGCACGCGTTCATGACGGAAGAGATGCAGGCGTATTTCCGCGCGATCGCCGGGGTCCTGGCCGAGCGCGGCTGGCTGCAGCTCTCGTTTCTGGAGGTTGGGGGCCAGCCGGTGGCCACGTACTTCTGCTTCGACTACCGCAACGATATCCTGGTCTACAACTCCGGCTATGACCCTGCCGGCGTGCCCCAGTTGAGCCCCGGGTGGGTCTTGCTGGCCCGGCTGATCGAGCACGCCATTGCCATTGGCCGGCGGCGCTTCGACTTTCTGCAGGGCAACGAAGACTACAAGTATCGCTTCGGCGGCGTGGACACGCCCGTTTTTCGCACCATCCTCCGGCGGAAGTAGGGCATGCGCGTTATCGCAGGCTCGGCGAAGGGCCGGACCCTGGCCTCAGTGCCCGGCGACAGCACCCGGCCCATCACGGACCGGACCAAGGCCGCGTTGTTCAGCATCCTCGCGTCGCAGGATCTGATCGAGGGCCGGCGCTACCTGGACCTGTTCGGGGGCACCGGCGCAGTGGGCATCGAGGCACTGAGCCGCGGCGCATCGCAGGCGGTCTTCTGCGAGCGCGACCGCAACGCGCTGCGCGTTTTGCAGCGCAACCTCGAAAGCACCGGCCTGGCGGATCGCGGCCGGGTGGTTGCGGGCGACGCCTTCGCCTACCTGGCGCGCGCCGGCCTGGCGCCCTTCGACGTCATCTACATCGCACCCCCCCAGTACAAGGGCTTGTGGCTGAAGGCGTTGGAACTCGTCGATGGCCGGCCCGAGCTCCTGGCGCGGGATGGCGTGGCCATCATCCAGATTTTTCCCAAGGAGTGGCATGACGTCGCCCTGGCGCACCTGGTCCAGACCGACCGCCGCCAGTACGGCAGCACCGCGCTCCATTTCTTTGAGGCGTCTGACACTCAGGTGCCCGGCACTTCAACGTTGCGCAGCAACGCAGTGCCCGGCACCTCGGACCCCGACAACATGGTCGCGTATTTCTCGGAGGGTCCCCGTTGACCGATCCTGACGCACAAAGTACGCTTGACACTCAGGTGCCCGGCACTCAGGCGTCTGACACTCAGGTGCCCGGCACTTCTACGTTGCGCAGCAACGCAGTGCCGGGCACCTCGGACACCTCGGGCACCTCGGATACCCCGGGGTCGCGAAACATCACCCGCCGGCAGGCCTGGGTTCTCGCGGCCCGGCCGCGCACCCTGCCCGCCTCGGTGGCGCCTGTCGTCGTCGGCACCGCATTGGCCGTGCGCGACGGTGCGTTCGATCCTATCGCCAGCCTGGCCGCGCTCCTGGCCGCGCTGCTCCTCCAGATCGCCTCCAACTTTGCCAACGACCTGGGCGACTTCAAGAAGGGAACAGATACGCCCGAGCGGGTGGGGCCGCTGCGTGTGACCACAGCGGGGTTGATCAGCGAGAGGGGCATTAAACGCGGCATCGTTGCCGTGTTGGGCCTGGCCGCGATCTGCGGGATCTACCTGATCGCCGTCGGGGGTTGGCCTATCCTCGCGATCGGCGTGCTCTCGATGATCGGGGCTGTCGCCTACACCTACGGCCCGCTGCCGTTCGGCTACTATGGGCTGGGTGACCTCGGCACGTTCGTCTTCTTCGGCCTGATCGCGGTCGTCGGGACCTACTACGCCCAGGCCCATGCCGCGCCGCCGCTCGTGTGGCTGGCGGCCATCCCCATGGGCGCGCTGGTCACCGCGATCCTGGTGGTCAACAACGTTCGGGATGCGGACACGGACCGCCGCGCGGGCAAGCGGACGCTGGCCGTGGTGCTGGGCCGCCGCGGCGCGCGCATCGAGTTCCTCGTCATGCTTGTCCTGGCGTACGCGGTGCCCTTGATCTTGTGGCTGGGATACGGGATGCGGCCGTGGGTCCTGCTGCCCCTGGTGACGCTGCCGCTGGCCGTCCGCCACGCGCGGGCGCTCTTCACCGTGCTGGGGCCTGCGCTCAACAAGACCCTCGGCGGCACGGCGCAGCTCGCCGTGCTATACGCGATCGCCTTCGCGGCCGGGATCGTGTTCTAGGGCCACCAGCTCTGCCACCGCAGCGGGCGCGGTCCACAACACGCTGCGCAGCTCGAGCGCGATTGCGCCGGCATCCCAACAGGCCTGCACATCCTCTGCCGTCGTGATCCCGCCCGCCGCGATCAGCGGCAGGCCCAGGTTCAGCCCGGCCACGGCGCGCAGCGCGCGCAAGGTGAACGGAAACGCGGCCGGTCCGCCGACCGCTCCCTCGACGATGTCGCCTTCGGGCGCCCGCGCGGCGGCCCTCGGCGGCGTTCCCACGACCAGCGCATCCGCGCCCGCGGTGGCACACGCCTCGGCCAGGAGGATGGCATTCGTTGCGCGCACCTTTGCCAGCACCGGCAGCTGGCACGCGCGCTTCAGGTTAGCGATCCACCCGCCGGCCTCGCGCGGGCTGACGCCCGCAGGCAGCTGCGCCTCCAGCGCGGCGACCCCCATATCCTCCAGCCGCTCCCCCAGCCGCAGCCAGTCGTCCGGCGCGCTGCCCGCCAGCGCCACGATGACCGGCAGCCCCAGGTTGTCCCAGCCCGTCACATCATCGCGCAGGACGCGGCGCAGGCCCGGGTTATGATCGCCGGTATTGAGGACGAAGCCACCGGGGATCTCGGCGAGACGCGCGCCCGTTGCGCCGCGGCGCGCCTGCAGCGTGAGGGGCGGCGTCACGAGCGCGCCGAACCACTCCCGCTCCACGCCGGGCGGCCACGCGTCTCCCCACCCCACCGCGGCGCTGCCGAGCAGGAAGGGTGAGCGGAGGCTAAGGCCAGTCTTGCTGTTGGGCGCCAATTCGATCATGGCCGCTATTATAATGGATCAACGGCCGCGCGGCGGTTTTCGAAGACGATGAACGCGAATCGTTTTTTGGATCAGGAGAGGAATGATCGTGTCCACAAATTATTTGGTTAGCCATCGCAGTTGAACAAATTCGCTTGCTTGGCAATCTTTAAGGATTTGACTCCTGTTACGCCATTGACGCAGACACTCATTCGTGCTAAAATATGTGAGGATTCACCGGCAACATGGGTGAGCAACGCCGTCCCTGTCGTTCGGGCGAGTCTGCTCTCTGAAGCTCGGGGTGAAGACGGTGATGCCCACTTTCTCTCGGTCAGCGCGGGTGTGGCTTCGTAATGTAGCTACTTTCGTAGCTACGTTGTCGGTTGCGTCTGCCTGGCCGCGCCGCAGCCGCGTGCCGCTCCTCGCCTTTCTGCTCCTTGCCGCCGCCACGATTTTCAGAACCCGCACATCCGAATCGGCCATGGCCACCCGCCACGCCATCGTCGAGCGAATGAGCCACGGCATGATGGTGCTTGACTGGAGGCATCGGGTCGTCGATCTGAACCTGGCGGCGAAGCGCCTGTTGGGCGCGGAGGGTCAGGAGGTGATCGGCCAGGATGCGCGTGACCTGCTGGCCGCGTGGCCCGAGCTCCTGCGAATCATTACCCATGACGCCGCGGCGTACGCCGAGGTCGCGGTCAACGATGGACAGCCTGAGCACGTCTTCGACGTCCATGCGTCCCCGCTCTTCGATTCCGGCGGGCAATGCACCGGGAAACTGGTCCTCTGGATCGACGTGACTGAGAACAAGGCGGCACAGGCGGCAAACGAGCGCCAACGATTTGCATTGGCAGCATTGGCGGAGCGCGAGCAGGTGGGGCGTGAGCTGCACGATGGCTTAGTGCAAGTGCTGGGGTATATCAAGATGCAGGCCCAGGCTTCCAGTGGTGCGCTTGAGCGCGGCCGTCCTGACACAGCCAACGCAGGGCTGCAAGGCATCGCCGCGATCGCACAGGAGGCGCACGAAGAGATCCAGGATTTCCTGCTCGGCGCCAGGGCGGCGTCTCGGCTCAGCAGCGGTCTGTGGGATGCGATAACCGACTTTGCCGAGCGCTACAGCGTGGTCTATGGACTTAGGATCGACCTGGCTCTGCCGCAACAGGCTCAAGACATCGTCCTTGACCCGGTGGCACAGGTTCAGCTCCTGCGCATCATCCAGGAATCTCTGACGAACGTACGAAAGCACGCTGGCGCCTCCAGGGTTGACCTGGCAGCTACCTGCGAGACTTACTGCTTGCAGGTGATCGTGCGCGACGACGGAAAGGGATTTGACCCGCATGAGGTCCCGGGCCTTGACGACGGTCACTACGGCCTGGCGTTTATGTACCAGCGAGCAGAAGCGGTAGGCGCACGGCTCGATATCATCAGTGCACCGGGACGGGGAACGACTGTCCTCGTGCAGGTGCCGGTGTCTCAACAGGCTGGGGAATATGCGACTACTCCTCGTGGATGACCATTCCCTGTTCCTGGAGGGTCTCTGCAACCTCCTGATCAGTCGCGGGATCGAGGTTGCGGGCAGTGCGCGCGACGGATTTGAGGCGCTGGTGCAGGTCCGTGAATTGCACCCCGATGTGGTGCTGATGGATATCCAGATGCCTCGCTGCAATGGCCTGGATGCAACGCGCCTCATCAAGGCCGAATTCCCTGAGATCCGGGTCGTGATGCTCACCGCATCGTTGGAAGACGAGGACTTGTTCGAGGCTATTCGGGTGGGGGCCTCTGGCTACCTGGTCAAGACGCAAGACACCAGGGCTTTCTTCTCCTCGCTGGAAGAGCTGGGCCGGGGCGAAGTGGCCCTGGCGCCCGGTTTGGTCAAGCGGGTAATGAGCGAGTTTGCGCGGCTTGCCGAGCCCCCTGACCTCGAAGGCGAGGGAGGCGGCCACCTCTCGTCGCGCCAGATGCAGATTCTGACCCTGATCTGTCACGGTTTCACCTACAAGGAGGTCGCCGCCCGATTGGGCCTGGCCGAGCGGACCGTGAAGTATCACATGGGCGAAATCCTCTCCGCGCTGCACCTCAGCAATCGCGGCGAGGCAGTGTCCTATGCCCGCGCACATGGCTTCGATCACCAGGGCTAAGCCCGGCCGATCGTTGGTCCTCCTCCCGCAGCAGTCTTCTCCTTCTCTCTGATCGACACTTTGTCCTCATCTGACTGTACTTTCGCGGTCCACACCTGAACTTTTCTGTCCCGCACGACTGTCCTTTTGCCGCGCCTGCAGACAGTGACAACCGCGCTGAATGCTCTATATTGTAACTGGCGAAGACGCGCCTGCTTCTCAGGTGGTGACAATGAATTGCAGGATTGCTTTGTTAGGAACGTCGATCGCGATCGACAGCATCGCTGCGGCGCTGGCAGTCGTTCCGGGTGTGGATCTGCTGCGCTTCGAATGTTCACCGGCTCAATGCTTCGCTGAACTGATCGTCCTGGCGCCGGATGCGGTGGTTTTCGAGATGGGGTCAGCCCCGTTGGATGGGCCCATTCTCGAGTTAATGACCTACCCTGGCTGGTTGCTGATCGGCTGTGACCTGCCATCCCAGCAGATGATCCTGTTTTCTGGCGAGCCTGCTCGACTCGCCACCGTGGATGATCTTCTGCAGGTGATTGAGGCAGGAAACGGCCGCCAGGAACCGGTCACGCTGGAGGACTGATTGTCGATGGCACACGAAGAGACATTGGAGCTGCGCTGGTTCTTCGCGGTGATTCGCCGCTGGGCATGGCTCATTGCCGGCTGCACCCTGCTGGCACTGGCGGTCGCCTTCTTCGTCACATCTCGGATGCCGCCCACCTATGAGGCGACTGCGACGCTGTTGGTGGCGCCTGTGGAGCAGGCAAACACGAGCGAGTACACCTCGCTGATGGCGGGTGAGCGGCTCGCTCTAACCTACACGCAGATGCTGAAGGGGCGATCAGTTCTGGAAACCACGGTTGCGCGCTTAGGACTGGATGTAACACCCGAAGCATTGGCACAGAACGTTCAGACGGTGACGATTAAGGATACCCAACTGGTTCGTGTGACTGTGAGAGACACTTCGCCTGTGTACGCAGCCTTGATCGCAAATACCATTGGGGAGGCATTCATCGAGCATGCCAAGGTCTTGCAGGAGGACCGGTATCGAGCCGATCTTCTGGGCAAGGAGGCGAATATTGAGGCGCAGAGTAAGTTAATCGAAGAAGCCCAGGCGCAATTCGACGCCACCAGAGCGAAGAAGGTCTTTGACGAAACCGAGCTTGCCCGGCTGCAGGACCTCCTGGCAGACTATCGCGCTACCAATCGCACACTGCAACTAGAGGCGGTGCTCGAGAATCCCGACTCCGGCCGCCTGGCCAACATGCAGGCCGAGATAGCCAGGTTGTCAACGTTGATCGATCAAACCCAGGCGGAGGTCCAGGCTCGGAATACGGCATACTTCCAGAGCGAGGCCGAGCTGGCTCGACTTGAAGCTATGCTGGCCGAGTATCGCAGCGACTATCGTATGCTGCAGCAGAGCTATGAGCAGGTGCGCCTGACCGCAAGCCAGGTCCCGGGTACGGTCGTCATCACCGAGCTTGCCCATGAGCCGAAACAGACGGCTGGAAACAATATGCTTTACATCGTCCTTGCTGCGATCGTCGCTATGTCGGTCGCATTGGGCGCCGCCTGTTTCATCGAGTACCTGGATGATTCCATCCGGACGCCCGAGGACGTGAGCCACGCACTTGGTTTGGGCACCCTTGGGTTGATCGGTCAATTTGACGCGGAACAGGAAAAGCCAATCATCGCTGCGCGCCCTCATTCGGTTACGGCAGAGGCTTTCCGCGTGCTGGCCACCAACGTTCGTCTCGCCAGCATGGACAGCCACCTGCGCACCATCGTGGTGACAAGTCCCGCGCCCGAGGACGGAAAGTCGGCGGTCACTGCCAATCTGGCCATTGCCATGGCTGGCGCCGGATTGCGCGTGCTGGTGGTGGATGCGGACCTTCGCTCGCCCCGGCAGGCTACGCTTTTTGGCGTCAACCGGGACCAAGGACTGACCGATGCCTTGTGGCAGGGGGACACCGACTGCTACTCGAGATCCATCGAGGTGGAGGGTGTGCGGGTTCTCGCCAGCGGCAAGCTGCCTCTGGACCCGGTCGGCGTGATCAGTTCGCCTCGCATGAAGAAGCTGTTGGACAATCTCGCGCAGCAGGCGGACCTGGTCATCGTCGACAGCCCGCCCGTGTTGGCTGTGGCCGATACGACGATCCTGGCGGCCGGAGCCGATGGCGTGCTGCTGGTTGTGCGGGCAGGCCGCACGGGGCGCCAGCCTGCGCGACGCGCAGTAGAGGCATTGCGCCAGGCCAGGACGCCCGTGCTGGGTGTGGTTCTGAACGGTGCAGCCGATCAAAGTGAGCGGTACTACCGGTACTACGGCGCTTCAGAGGAAGAGAAGGTCGCTGGCTCGGGGCAGAACGAATTACCGCGCATGCTGTCATGGAGCTTGCCGTATGTAAAAGGCGGGCGGCGAGCGCAGAGAGATGGAAGCTTTCGGCTTTTTCACCGCCTGCGGAGTTGACCGGATGCGAGTTGTCAGCACATTTACAGCGTGTTCGAGAACGATTCACCTGGGCAGTGAGCCATAGCGTTGTAGCGGAATCAGGCGATTTCGCTCCCTGTGGTTCTCCATAGGGGTAGGCCGGTTCGTTCCGGCCTATCAGATCTTCCGGCTTGCAGGCTCTTCCTGATGTCTCCTGGAGGACCTGCTTGAGCCTAAGAATGGCGGAGCTATGCTGCTTCTTTTCGAAAGGAGCCCACCCGTATGAAAGCCGCAAATACGCATCTTTCCGAGGTGATCGCCCTGGCCGTGATCGCCATCTTAGTGTTCCTGGCTTTGGACCCGCGCACAACGGCTTTCTCGGCATCCACCTTATCGGCGCCTGTAGCTCCGGTCGCGCTGCCGGCGCCGCTACCCGGCGAGCCGATTCCGCTCCGGCCGATCACGGACCTCACTTCTTTCAATGCCACCGTCCGGCTTGACGTCAACGGCCGGATCGACGGCAAGCGCGCACAAGGCCAGCTGACCGGTGTGATGCTTAACAACCAGGACAAGAATCGGATCACAGTGTCAGGCGGTCTGCTTCGGACACTTGCCGCCAAGCTCGGCGGCCCCCTGGCGGGGCTGGTCACGCCACCCAAGCTCGATATCTACGCGGTCCCCGACGGCGCCTACATCTTCGTCGATGCCCTGTTCACTGCGTGCATCAAGCCCAAGGTTCTTAATGCCAGCGGCTGGCTTCAACAGGTCAGCCCACAGGGACTGCTGATCCTGTTGACAGACGGCGACGTGGCGCGCGGTAAGCTGGTCGGTGAAGTGACCCTGAACGGCGTTCGCGTCAAGCACTATGTCATCGACGGGGATGCCTTCCTGGCGGCCGCGCGGAAGAGCCAACACCCGAAATTGCGTACCTTCGGCGAGGGATTGCGGTCCGCGGAAGACGCCGACGTATACGTGGACGCGAAGAGCGGCTATCCGGTGGCCTTTCGGGGCAAGTACACCGGCGAGTATGCACCGATCGGATTGGATGGGAACCTCGGCGTGCAGATCGATCTGACCGGCATCAACACCGCTCCGGCGGTGGATCTGCCTGCGCTGTGCAACAAACCGCTCGATAGGTTCTTGTCAAGCGGCGTCGATTGACATAGAGGAAGGAGTTCATCACCTGCCTTGGCCGGTGATGCACCTCATCGCCCCCGCGGCCGTCCTCCTGCTTGGAGCAATCCTCGTCTTGTTCGGGGAGCCGATCGCCTTGCCAGTCGGTGAATTTCTGGTGATCCGGGATGATCTTCAGTCGGCTGATGTGATTCATGTCGTTGCACGCTATCAACTGAGCTGGGGACTGCTGAAGGATTGGCTGGCGCCTCTTGACAGAGAGTAGGCACTCAAGGAATGTATTCGACTGCACCCATATCAGGGCGATTGTCTCTGGGGTTGCTGAAATAATCAACCGTAACCTCTGGATGTGACAGGGCTTTGTCGATCGCAGGCGATAGGGCGGTCAGCTCAAACCACTCCACTGCATAGGGTGTCCCCCTCTTTGCCAGCTGCGGATCAGCGATTATGTCTCCGGATCCGGAGGCGGTTTCCACAGGGGCTTGTGACCAAAGGTTGTTTGAGAAATTCACATCAGGATTATCAGTTATTGTGATTATTGGCAGAGGTCCATCTTGCTGGATGAGGTTATTCGCAAAGCTCACATTCTGGTGGTCACTCCTGAGCAAGACCCCGCCAGTAATGATACCGTTTACGAATGTATTGTTGGCAATGAGGACATTGTAAATTGTGGCCGCGTATCTTCCCCTGAACAAGGCATAATTCCATCTATTGCCGAACGAGATATTGTTGAGAACCGTAATATTGGATGATGGAGGATTGCTTTTTTCATCACCCATTATGATACCGCCGTGGTCACCATAGGAAAATGTGTAGCTGGTTGAGTCCGTATAAACGAAATTGCGCTGGCAGAGCACATTGGTGGCATCCGAGATGTAGATATTGCCTGAAGAACTGTCGTGCACTATGTTATCTTCGATCGTTACGTGGTCTGCTTCAAAAGCCGATATGCCTTCTCCCCAATTCTCCCATACGGTATTATGGCGGATCGTTGCATAGGCTACTCCGTAACGAGCTGCACTCAGGCCAGAGGCCCAAAGGTCGGACTGCCCGTATTCATTGATCAGTGAATTCCTCCAAACACGACTGTTTTGCACTGTGGAATGCTGTCCTTGGGTAATGAATATGCCGGCTTTCATGCAATGATGAACGTATACGTCATCGAGGACATCATAGTCACCGCGGACTTCGATGCCCCTGTCTTTGGAATTCCGTACTTCAATTCCGGATATCTGAATGTGGGCGCCACTGACGTTCAACAGAAACCCCGAATACCCGGCAAAGCCACCATCAAGGATCGGGTTCTCACCTGGATAGGCCATGATCCGGATGGGGTTGGTTTCCGTTCCCGAGATTCCGAAGCTTACCGATTCGGCGTAGATACCATCCCGTATATACACCGTGTCGCCCGCCCCGGCTATCTGGGATGCTTTTTCAATCGTCTTCCATGGCAGGTCGCGTGTACCCGGGTTCGCATCATTCCCATTTGGGGCAACGAAATAGCCTGGCAACTCATTCGTTATCAAGGGGAGCAATGTTTGACGTGGTCCAAGGGGTGTCAAAATGACATTGCTTCTGACTGCGTCGAATGGGCGGCTTCCCATACACCCGGAGAGCCCATCATTGCTAATAAGAAGAAGTATTGAAAACACCACAATCTTTCTCATGGTGTTCTCCGATAAAGCGAGATAGTCAACTCAAAAAGATGCAATTTGTAGAAGCACTGCAACCGGTTTTCATAATTAGTTATATCGTGCCAGGCATACTGATGTCAAGGCCAAGGGAAATTCAATGATTGCGGAAATCGTCGGTGTGGCGGGTACAGGCAAGAGCACGATCGCACAGGTCGTCGCCCAACGCAGCCTTGCCATCCAGACCGATTACCGTGTGCGTTGGCGGTATGTTTTGCCAGCTTATTACGCTAGGGCGGCGTGGATCCTGCCGACACGCCTTGTTCGCTATCGAGGCAAAGGCAAAGTGCTTTGCTCAGCACTTAGGTGGATGATCTACCTGGAGAAGCTGCATGACGCTCTGTCCCGGCTGGACAAGGATGGTCGAATCCTACTGGATCAGGGACCCGTCTTCTGGCTCACATATTTGCACGCTTTCGGATCAGATGGCATCCGGGACGAGTGGTTCACCCGGTGGTGGGACCGGTGTGTCAGCGACTGGTCCTCGATGCTGGACATCATTTTTTTCCTTGATGGTGACGACACAGCCCTGATCAGGCGCGTCCGAAACCGCAACAAGATACATCGAATACAGAATTTGTCGGATGAAGAAGCATGCGCATTCCTCGCGTGCTATCGCGAGGAATACGGACGCACCATAGCCAAGCTAACTGCCGGTGAAGGGCCAAGGGTGCACTATTTGTTAACGGACCGGGAATCGCCTGACAAGGTTGCAGACCAGATTTTGATCAAGCTTCTGGCAGGACATTCATGCTAGAATCCAAGACCGCACCAACATCCCTGCCTGCCGAATCTGACTCGAAACCTGAGAACAGCGAAAAGCTGACTCAAAGGGCGTATCTGAACGCGATCGCTGCTATGCTTGGCTTTGCTGTGACAGGCGTTACCAGCCTTTTTCTTAATCCGTTCATGGTCAGAGCGCTGGGAAGCACCTACTATGGCATCCTACAGATAATTCAACAGATGACTACCTTCATGACAGCCGCCGATGGGCGCCCCACGCAGGCCCTGAAGTGGTTCATCGCCAATCAGCAAGGCACAACAGATTACGTCGCGAAGAAGCAGGCAATTGGCGGTGCAATGTTCATTTGGCTGATCTTCTCCCCCGTGGTCCTCACAGTAGGCGGGATCCTGGTATGGCTCTCACCGGCAATCACCAAGGTATCCCTGGATCTGCATCTGATGGTGCGGTTGACTACGGTTTTTTACGCCATAGATATCCTTGTCACTGGCATTGCCATCTTGCCTGCGGCAGTGCTGCAGGGAATGAATCTCGGCTACAAGCGCATGATGCTAGCGCCCTTTTTCGTTGTCCTGAGCGCCATGCTCACTGTAGGCGCGATTTTGCTGGGCCTTAGTGTGCCAGGCATTGCCGCCGCTGCGTTAGTGGCTGATTTGATCACGGGAGTGGTGTGGTGGGGAATAATTCGCAGCTTGCTGCCCTGGTTTGGGGTCGCCAGACCATCTCCGGCGGGGCTGCGGCGGTTCATTGCTGTCAGCGGTTGGTTCTTTTGTTGGACGCTCATCAATAAGGTGATGTTGAATGGGGACGTCGTGGTGCTTGGCATGGTAGCGGGACCGGAAGCGGTGACTACCTTCGCTCTTACAGGTTACGTTGCACGGATGGTAGTGGACCTATTAGCACTAGCACTGGGATCAGTCATGCCCGGACTGGGCATGTACATCGGCAGGGAGCGATATGCCGCGGCCAGAGCTATTCGCCATGAGATGCTCAGCATGAATTGGTTGTTATGCGTGTCAATCGGGGTCAGCATCCTGCTTTGGAACCAGTCCTTCTTAGGGCTTTGGGTAGGAACGGAGTACTACGCCGGGACTCTGGCCAACCTTATGATTGTGTGGACGGTTTTGCAGCTCACCCTTATCCGCAACGACGCTTTCATCATTGATCTAACGCTCAACCTCCGTCGCAAAGTGCTCTTGGGTGGGTTGTCTGTGTTGCTATCCCTGGCCTTGGCTGCCATTCTGATTCCGCCATTGGGCATCGTGGGACTTTGCCTGGGGTTACTGGTGGGGCGCTCGATACTGAGCATCGGCTATCCGGTGCTCGTCGACTCAGCACTGAAGCTCAGCTCGCAGAGAAAGCTCAAGCAGCTAGCACGGCCAGCCGTGGCAACGGCGGTGCTGTTCGCTGCGTCAACCTACCTTGGCCAATACCTCCTGGTGAAGGGTTGGTTCCAGTTTCTTGTGTACGGCTGTCTGAGTTTTGCCTGCGCATTCGGGGTTGCGATCATGGCTGGGCTGACCATGAGCGAGAGAAAGGCGATCGTTGCGCGCGTGGGCAAGATACATCTGTTCGGGAGGGGTTAGCAGTGAGGTGCTGTTTCCTATCCCAGGGATCCAGATCGGTCGAGGTGTTGGAAGGCGACACTCGACGGTCCGGAGGCGCAGAGGCGCAAGTAGCCCATCTTGCAGCCGCATTCGCGGGCCTTGGTCACGAAGTGGACCTGATCTATGGCAACGGCCAGGGAGGGTATGCACCGCGTGTCATTGCAGGGATCCGCTGCATAGATGCGTTCCCAAGCTGGCGCCGCCCCACATCGCTGATAGGGTTCTGGGAAGGGCTTCGGATATCGAACGCGGACCTGATCTACGCCAGGATGCCGAGCGACTTTTTATGTGTGGTTGGACTCTTTACCCGGCGAACCACTCGATCCAAGTTTGTCTACGCCCTGTCGAACGATAGAACCTGCAACCCATGGCACAGCTATCCTCCATCACGCGGTAGGTGGTTTCACAATCTGCTCTACGCTCTGTGGTTACCCACGGTGCATTTGGTCGCGATCCAGCACGAGGCACAGGCGCAGATGGTCAAGCCCTATATCAAAGGTCGGTTAGTTCTCATCCCAAATCTGGTGCGTACAGTACCCGATGAGCCTCGCTGGTTTGAGGACGCTACGATCGATGCCATTTGGGTCTCACAGATCCGTCCGCAAAAGCAGCTGTCTATCATGCTCGACATCGCGGAGCAACTACCGGCACTGCAGTTCGTCGTGGTTGGAGGCTTCGCTAGAGAGCCGAACCGACCTGAACTTGAACGTCGCATGCAGAGTCTCAGAAATTTAAGATTCGAGGGGCCACTCCTGTTTGAGGACGTGATACGTTTGTTGATGTCCAGCAGGGTTCTGGTCAACACCTCAAGCTGGGAGGGATTTCCCAACGCGATGCTCGAAGCATGGAGCGTGGGCGTCCCGGTGGTTTCTCTTCAGATCGACCCGGGGGGCGTCATCGGCCGCGAAGGTCTCGGTCTGGTAAGCGGGACTCCCAGCCAGATGGTCCGCGACATTACGAGGCTCGTCGAAGAACCTCCACTAAATCGCGAGATGGGGAGAAAAGGTCAGGAGTATGTACGCAGAGCGCATAGCATAGGGGCGGTGTGCCGAGCCTTCGAGCAGATCGCGCCAGGTTTTAACTCACAGCACGAAGCTGCGCGAGAGGAAGCTGCATGAGGACAGCACTCTTCCCCCGAACGACTAGCCTGGCGCGCACAAGGCTGTTGCTGCTGGCTGCCGTCATTTCATTTGCGTCTGGAACATCCGCCCTGATCTTCAGATCCCCGCTGTCTCCACTCATCGTGGCGGGGGCTGTCTTTGCGGCAGTACTCGTCGCTCTCTCGCTGCGTAACCCGATTTGGGCGTTGTACGCTGCGATTTTTGTGCTGTTGCTTCCTGCGCAGATCGTGCGGCAGTTCCCAATTCGCCTTGTGGCTGATTACGGGACCGTGCTGGGTCTGCTCTTTGCCTGCGTTTGCTGGCTTTTTGGAGTGGTTGTCTACCGCCGGCGAATAGTTTGGACCAGCACTATCTTGGTCATGCTGGCTTTCTTGGTCTGGAGTGTGATCACGTTATTCTGGGCCCATACTTCACTCCTTGGACGCCAAGCGCTGATAGCGTACGTAACTGGCTTCACGCTTCTGCTATTGCTCATCAACGAGATCGACTCACGGCAGACACTCAACGGATTGATGACCACTATGGCACTAAGCGGCTGGTTCATAATATTCACCAGCATCGGGACCCTTCTGGCCGAGGGATACACAACCGGAACCAGACTGCAGATTCTCGGGATCAATGCGAACTCGCTAGGAGTTATCCTGCTGGTGACAATGCCAGGCATCTTATGGCAGGTAGTCAAACCGGAGGGTCCTAGGACGGTGACAAGGGTGGTGATGGCAGTTGTATTCTTGCTGCTGACTGTTGGGCTAGTCGCCATGAGCGGATCGCGAGGAAGCACGATTTCACTCTCGGTCACCTTGCTTGCGTTTCTGCTCTGGCAACCCACTCGCCGTTGGGGAGCGCTGGGTCTGGTAGTTCTGGCGCTAGGTGTCGCCATTGCTCCATTCATTTTTCAGATCACCCTGGAACGTTTTGCTGTGACGGCGAAAGATACAGTTCTGGGCGGGCGGGAAGCCTTGTGGCAGGCTGCCGTAGAACTCATCCTCGACCATCCCTGGGGCGGCGTCGGGATTGGCAACGCCGAGTATGCGGTGATGCCCTATTTGCAGCTCCTGAGAGGTGTTTTGGGGCGCGAACAGGCGTCCATCCACAATCCAGTGCTGACAATTTGGGCCGAGACGGGGATCTTTGGCCTTCTCCTTTACCTTGGAGCCCTGGGCAGCGCTCTATGGTCACTTGCGCGACAGGGTCGCAAATCCCGGAGATTGGGTTCAGGCTTCCATGCACCGTATTTTGCCGTCGTTGCCGGTGTGTTTTCAGGATACATGGCATCGTGGATCAAGAGTGGGGGCATGCAGTGCGATTCCACCTATTTCTTGATGCTGGCACTTTTGTTGATCCCCACACGCCTGCGCGGCCCAACTGAACAGTAATCAGGCTTTGCTAACGAGGATAGAATCATGATCGGGAAATTCAAGGATGTTCTTCGATTCTACTACGACTACATCGTGCGTTTCCGGGGAGACAAGATCGCTTACCTGCGCAGTCTGGGGGTGAGAATTGGCAGCAACTGCGAGATCCTAACCCAGATTGGCAATTTCGGTACTGAGCCCTGGCTGATCGAGCTTGGCGATCGGGTCGCGGTGGCTGGCGCCGTCGCCTTATTCACCCACGATGGAGCGAGTCGTGTGTTTCGTAGCGAGTTTCCAGACATGAATGCTACTTTCGGCAACCGGTTCGGAACAATCCGCATCTTGGATAACTGCGTGATCGGCTACGGCGCCATCATCTTGCCAGGAGTCACCATCGGCCCGAATTCGGTTGTCGGCGCTGGCAGCGTTGTTGTCAAGGACGTCCATCCTGGCACCATCGTTGCCGGGAACCCTGCCAGAAGACTGTGCAGTCTGGAGGAGCATATCGCCAAATATCAAGCCAAGATGCTCCCCCTTATGGCACGAGATCGCGTCGCCCTGCGGCGGGAGCTGACCACGATGCTGTGGGGCGAGGAGCGATAGTTTGAACGCGCCGCCAGAAATTGGGCAATTCCAGGAGGCTGTTGTTCTGGCCTGGGCAGGATCAGACGAAATGATAAATCCTGTGGAACGACTTGCCATCTTTCTTCCTGCCCTGGGGGTTGGTGGAGCTGAGCGGGTAATGCTCAAGCTGGCTCAGGGACTCGTCACGCATGGTTTTGCGGTGGATCTGGTCCTGGCGCGCGCGGAAGGGCCATTGCTGGCCGAGGTGCCTGAGAAGGCAAGGGTAGTGAAGCTTGAGGCCTCTGGAGTCTTGCCAAGTCTACCGGCCCTGATCTGCTATCTGCGTCGCGAGCGTCCCAAAGCTCTGCTGTCTGTGCTGCATGGCAACGTCGTGGCCACGTGGGCCCGACGCCTGGCTGGCGTCTCGACACGGGTAGTAGTAAGTGAACGTAACGCGCTGTCGTGCATGACTCAGTATTATGCGTCGGATCTACGCATGCGGCTGACACCGCAACTGACGAGGTGGTTCTATCCGTGGGCCGATGGCATTGTGGCCGTCTCCAAAGGAGTGGCAGATGACCTTGCCCAGGTGGCAGGTATTCCGCGCGAGCGCATTCAGGTCATCTACAACCCGATTGTGACGCCCGAGCTAGCAGCGAAGGCAAAAGTGCCACTGCAGCACCCCTGGTTCGGACCTGGCCAGCCTTCCGTGATACTGTCAGTCGGCCGGCTGACGGCACAGAAGGACTTTCCTACACTCATCCAGGCTTTCGCAAGGGTGCGGCAGGACCGTGCAATCCGACTCTTGATTTTGGGTGAGGGCGAGGAACGGCCTGCACTGGAAGCACTGGTCCAACAGCTCGGCCTGGAGCAAGATGTCAGTTTGCCAGGCTTCATTTTGAATCCCTATCCCTATATGGTTCAGGCCGAGATCTTCGTACTCTCGTCTCGATGGGAGGGCTTGCCGGGAGCACTGATCGAGGCAATGTACTGTGGCACGCCGCTCATTTCGACGGACTGCCCCAGCGGACCGCGAGAAATCCTGGCCGATGGTCGGTACGGCCAGCTAGTGCCGGTCGGCGCAGTGAATGCTCTCGCTGAGGCCATCGGGATAGCTCTCGAAGGCGGGCTGCCACGCCCGCCCCAAGAAAGCTGGCGTCCTTTCGCATTGGATACGGTGGTTAACCAATACATCGAGATACTCTCCAGGAGTTGACAGTCCAGTGCGTGATCGCAGACTGGATGCTCACAACACACAACAGAAGGGTGCGTGGGAAGTATTCGGTAGTTCATCCAGGCTTCGTCATCCAGCCTGTATGGCAAAGATGATTCGATGCCCTTTCACGAGAATACGAATACCTCCAGAATCGAACATGGGCGCGTGAGATCGTGACCACTTGCTTTTCGAAGGATATGAGTCCCACCCTCGAGGAACCGTGCAAGATCGAATTCGAGTATTGATATCGACCCATGTGGGCGCTCCGTGGGGCGGCGTAAGCACCCTGTACGGTGATCTGTTCCGATCGCGTTTTGCGCAGCTGGTTGAGCTCTACTATGTGGATAACCACCCGAAGGCTGGCAGCGTCTCACGGTCGGGACGGATCAGCCAAAGCAACCTGGTCTCTGCGTTCACATACTACTTGCACTATGTAGCCTTGCTGCTGCGAATCAAGCCGCACGTAGTCCACATTGCGACCTCGCCCGGGCTCTCATTCGTCAAGCAAGGCATTGCTGTCGCGTTGGCCAAAACTTTGAGATCACGAGTGGTGTTGGCGCCGCACTGCAGCTATGAAAGGCTGCTCCAGGGCAACGGTTTGTGGAGAGTCTATTGCCGTTTTGTCCTCGGCCGCTGCAATGGCCTGATCGCTCTGTCCAAGGAGTGGTTGGCGGCGCAGCAAAGGCTGCCCGGCTGCCTGGTTGAGTACTTGCCCAATGCCATCGATCTGGAGCCCTATCGGAACCAGCCAAGGCCGCGCGCTGACGATGATGGTCATGTCGTGAAAATCCTGTTTCTCGGGAGCATTGGCCGGGATAAGGGATCGTTTGATCTGGTGAGAGCGGCCGCCCAGCTTCAGCAAATTCTCTCCGCTGCTCCGTGGCAGATCGACCTCAGGGGCGAGGCACTGCACCCGGGTGAACCGGAGCAAGTTCAGCACCTTATCGACGCGTCAGCGCTTGGGGACCGGGTTCACATTCGACCGCCTGTCTTCGATGCCGATAAGGTGTCTTGTCTGGCAGGTGCTGATTTATTCGTACTGCCTTCTTATCACGAAGGCATGCCTGTTTCGGTGATCGAGGCCATGGCCGCGGGCCTCCCAGTGGTCGCCACTCAAGTGGGAGGAATTCCCGACCTGGTGACGGACGGTGAAAATGGACTGCTGGTGCCGCCAGGGCAGCCCCAAGCGCTGGCAGAAGCGCTCGCTGGGCTGATGGGCGATCCCGGAAGGCGGACGCGGATGGGACTCACAGGACGTCAACATGCTTTGGAGGGCCACGATCTGGATGCCCGGGTGCCGGACTTGGTGAGATTCCACGAGAAGGTGGCAGCGGTCGATCGACGTTTGATCGCGAGAGGCCGCGCGAAAAGTGAACCGCCGGGCATTTGCCAGTCTCCGGAGGAGTCAAGATGAAAATCCTGCTGATCACAATCACCTATCCACCTGAGATCGGCGGCGCTCAGCAGTGGATCCACGAATTCGCAGTCACCCTGCGGGCCCGGGGCCACCAGGCAACTGTGCTGACCGCCTATCCGCGATACAATCTCAGCGTCATACCGCCGCAGTACCAGGACGGTTGGCAGATGTCGGAGAAGCTGGATGGGGTTCCGGTCCGGCGCATTCGCATCCCGGCCTTTCCCCGCACCAGCAGGCTGGCGCGCGGGTTTGAGCACTTCGCTTATGGCGCGTGGTTGAGCACTGCGGCACTCTTCGGCCCGACCGCGGACGTGGCGCTTGTCTTCTCACCGCCCCTGCCTCTGCCCTGGCTGGTCTGTTGGGTTGGCCGGCTGCGCCGGTGGCCGGTCGTGGTCAACATCCAGGATCTGTTCCCGCGCGAGGCGGTCGAGCTGGGCATCCTCACGAATCGCTGGCTCATCCGAGGCTTTGAAAGCATGGAGCGCGAGGTGCACCGGATGGCGGCCGCGATTACCGTGCACTCGCCGGGAAACAAAGAGCACGTGATCCAGCACGGCGGCGCGGCCGAGCGCGTGCACGTCATCTACAACTGGGTTGATACCGATCGCATCCGGCCCGCACCCCGGCAAAACGACTTCGCGCGGCAGCATCACCTGCTGGACCATTTCGTGGTGTCGTATGCCGGCACGATGGGGTGGGCGCAGGATATGACCACGATCGTCGATGCTGCGGCATGCTTGCGCGATCGGGCCGACATCCTGTTCTTGCTGGTAGGCGACGGCGTGGAGAAGCAGCACGCAAAGACCAGGAGCGAGACGCTCGGGCTTACCAATATCCTCTGGCTGCCGATGCAACCTGCCGCCATCTATCCGCAGATCCTGGAGGCCTCGGACCTGTCGATGATCAACCTCAACCCGGATCTGCGCACGCCTGTCGTACCTTCCAAGCTGCTGAACATCATGGCTGCGGGCCGGCCGGTAGTTGCCAGCCTGCCTGCGGAGTCGGACGCGCGCGGCATCATCGATGAGGCGGGCTGCGGCATTTGTGTGCCGGCGGGCGATGGGCAGGCGTTGGCCGGCGCGATCTCGAGCTTGGCTTCCAACCCTGCGATGGCACGGGAGATCGGCTTGCGCGGCCGGGCCTACGTGGAGGCGCATTTCACCCGCCCGGTCTGCACCGCACAGCTAGAAGCACTCCTGACCGATATCTGGAAGGCGCGTTCCTCACAAGCGAAACGATCCTTCGCGGGAGGCATCCCATGACAGACTACTCAGCCGCTTATTCGGATCAGGTCGTTCTCGTCACAGGCGGCGCGGGCGCCATCGGCAGCAACCTGTCGCGCACGCTGGCTGGAGCAGGCGCCCGGGTCATCATTTTGGACGATCTCTCATCTTCCGAACGGTGGAATGTACCTTCGCTGCCCGGCGTGATGTTTGTCGAAGGGGATGTGCTGGACGAGGTGAAATTAAAGCGCGTCTTCTTTGAACAACCCCGGATCGTGTACCACCTGGCCGCGTTCTTCGCCAACCAGAACAGCATCGATCATCCGGAACGGGACCTGCTGGTGAACGGCATGGGCACCCTGCGGCTGCTGGAGTACTCTGTCCTCACGGGAGCCGCCCGGTTCGTCTATGCATCATCGGGGTGTTCGATCTACGGCAAGGGGGCGCCGTTGCCCTTGCGCGAGGAGTTCATGTCCATGCACCTGAGCACCCCCTACCAGGTGACCAAGATGCTGGGCGAGCTTTACTGCAACTTCTTCAGCGATCACTTTGGCCTGCAAGTCGTCAAGCCTCGGTTCTTCAACTCGTACGGGCCGGGAGAGGTTCCCGGGCAGTACCGTAACGTAATTCCCAACTTCATCTACTGGGCGATGAGCGGGCAGCCGCTGCCGATCACCGGAACGGGCGAGGAAACCCGGGATTTTACCTATGTGGGAGATATCGTCGATGGGCTGCTGCGGGCCGGCTCGATGGCAGCCGCCGTAGGCCAGGAATTCAACCTTGCATCCGGCGCCGAGACCCGCATCATCGACCTGGCTCAGAAGATCAACCAGGCCACCGGCAACCAGGCCGGGATTCGCTTCGCGCAGAGCCGCAAATGGGATACAAAACGACGCCTCCTGGCTTCCATAGATCACGCGCGCGAGCTCATCGGCTATAACCCATCGACCTCGTTCGATGAGGGACTGGACCGGACCATCGGCTGGTTCCGCGATAACTGGGAGCGGATCAGCGCTTCGGCCCGCTTTGGCCCCGGTGTTTCCTCCGCAGTGCGGGAGATGACCGCAGTGGCGCGGTGAAGGCATGACGCGATCGCATCGTATTCTGACCGTGTTCGGCACACGCCCTGAGGCTATCAAGCTGGCCCCGGTCATTTTGGAGCTGGCCCGCCGCCAAGCGCTTGCCTTTGGTCGCACGCAAACGCAGGACCACGAGCATGGCGCGCTTGAATGCTGCGTGTGCGTGACCGGGCAGCACCGGGAGATGCTGGACCAGGTACTGCAATGGTTTGGACTGGAGCCTGACTACGATCTCAACTTGATGATGCCCAACCAGACCCTGGCAGGGTTTGCGAGCCGAGCCCTGGCGGCCCTCAGTGACTTGTTCGAGCAGGTGCGGCCTGATGTCGTCCTGGTCCAGGGCGATACAACGACCGTCATGACCGCGGCCCTAGCCGCTTTCTACCACCACATCCCCGTCGGGCATGTCGAGGCCGGCCTGCGCACGCACAATCGCTATGAGCCGTTCCCGGAGGAGATCAATCGCCGCGTGGCCACAGTTCTGGCCACCTATCACTTTGCGCCGACGAGGGCAGCGGCTGCTGCGCTGCTTGCTGAACGGGTTCCCGTCGGTGACATCTTCGTCACAGGCAATACCGTGATCGATGCCCTGTTGATGACGGCCGAGCGGTTCGGCGTTCACGGGGTCGACCTCGATCCAGGTCTTGAATTGGATGCTGCCGGCCCTTCACCCGATGCTGATGGAGGCAGCCGGAACGGGACGCGCCTGATCCTGGTGACGGCTCATCGTCGCGAGAGCTTCGGCGCGCCGCTCACCGCGGTGTGTTATGCGCTGCGAACCCTGGTCGAGCGCAATCCGGACGTCCGGATCATCTACCCCGTGCATCCGAACCCGAACGTGCGCGAGCCGGTTACCCGGCTGCTGGGCGGGCTGCCGCACATCCACCTGCTGCAACCGTTGCGCTACGAGCAGTTTGTCTATCTGATGGCGCGGGCTGCTCTTATCCTGACCGATTCAGGGGGAATCCAGGAAGAAGCGCCCGCACTGCATAAGCCGGTGTTAGTGCTGCGCGATACGACCGAACGTCCCGAGGCGATCGAGGCCGGAGTGGCGCGGCTCGTTGGGACCGACCCCGAGCGCATCGTGACGGAGACGGAACGGCTGCTGCAGGATGAGCAATGCTATCGCAGCATGGCGGCCGGGGCTTCACCTTTTGGGGATGGCCACGCGGCCGAGCGGATTGTCGACATCCTTGCAGCCAGGCTTGGAGGTCCACCATGAATGCAGCAATCTTCGCCGAATGGCTTCGCCGCCAGGGGTGCCGGGTCGTGCGCACGCCCAGCAGTTACTGGTGCGAGGTCAGCACGCGCGTCTATCAGGCATTTCCCTATTACTGGCAGATTGCGCCGCCCGAGGACGAGCTGTCACACCTGCTCCACAGGCAGCACGCGATTGCCCTCAGGTACTCGACCTCCGTAGGTGCGCTCTATGGGAAGGTGAGCTATCATGTGGTCTGCGAACGGCCCTATGACTTGAGCGCTCTGTCGCGCACGACGCGGCAGAACGTGACGCGCGGGCTCCAATACGCGCAGGTGCAGCCGATCCCGATTTCGAGGCTGGCAGCCGAGGGGTGGGCGATGCGGCTGGACACCCTGCAGCGCCAGGGACGCATCGACGCGGAGAACGAGGCGTGGTGGCGGCGCCTCTGTCACAGCGCGGCCGATCTGCCCGGATTCGAGGCATGGGGCGCGATTCACGAGGGCGAGCTGGTGGCATCCTGCCTGGCCTTCGCGTGTGACGACTACTACACCATCCCCTATCAACAGAGTGCCTCAGCCCATCTTCAATACCGTGTCAATGCCGCGCTCTTCTTCGGGGTCACCTCCCAGGCCCTGCAGCGCGCCGACAAAAAGACGGTCTTCTTCTGCCTGCAGTCGCTGGATGCGCCTGCCAGCGTCGACGAGTTCAAGTTTCGCATGGGCTTTGCGGCCCTGCCCGTGCGCCAGCGGGTGGTCTTCCATCCCTGGCTGGCGCCCTTCCTGGCCCCCGGCAGCCACGCCATCCTCAAACGATGGATGGCGCGTTATCCGGAGAAGACCGTTCTGGCCAAGGCAGAAGGGATGCTTCGCTTTTATCTCGAAGGCCAGCGCCCGCCGGAGAGCCAGGAGTGGCCCCAGGAGCTGGCAGCTCATCGCAGCGGACTGCTGCCCACACAGTGACGCCGCACGGGATCCTGAAAGGAGTTGACCCCATGAGTATTGTCGAAACGACAGTGATGGCGGAAGCTCCATCGACCGGCGTTCCACCAGGGACCGGTGCGGCGCGTCAACGGGCTGGCTTTCTGCCGTTTTGCGTTCCCCATATCGGCGACCGGGAAATCGAGGAGGTGGTCGCAACCCTCCGGTCGGGCTGGATTACCACCGGGCCTCGCACCAAGGAGTTCGAGAGGCTCTTCGGCCAGTATGTGGGCGCGCGCCATGCGATCGCAGTCAGCTCGTGCACCGCGGCCCTGCACATCGCACTCGCAGCAATCGGCGTGGGGCCAGGCGACGAGGTGATCACGTCACCCCTGACCTTCTGCTCCACCGCGAACGTCATGATCCACCTGGGCGCAACCCCGGTCTTCGCCGATATCTGTGAAGACTTCAATATCGATCCGGTCGAGATACGCAGGCGGATCACGCCGCGCACCAGGGCAATCGTGCCGGTTCACCATTCGGGCCAGCCCTGCCGGATGGACGAGATCCTGGACTGCGCGAAGGAGCACAACCTGCCGGTCATCGAAGATGCCGCGCACGCAGCCGGCGCCAGGCACCGGGGGCGCATGATCGGGAGCATCGGAAACGCGACGGCTTTCAGCTTCTACGCGATCAAGAATATGACCACCGCCGAGGGCGGCATGATTACGACGGACGACGATGAACTTGCGGAGCGGATGCGCATTCTCAGCCTGCACGGCATCAGCAAGGACGCCTGGAAGCGCTACGGCAGCACGGGGTTGGAACAGCTGCCCGGTTTGCTCGAGATCCGCCGGCGCTACGCGGCGATCTATGATGAGGCGTTCGACGGGATGCCCGAAGTCACTGTGCCGGTTGTCAATCCCGATGTCTATCACGCGCGGCACCTGTACGTGCTCCGGCTTAACCTGGATCGCTTGACCATCGACCGCGCCGCCTTCATCGAGGAGTTGCGCGCGGAGAAGATCGGCACCAGCGTCCACTTTATCCCGGTCCATCTCCATCCCTACTACCGGGACAGGTACGGCTATGGCCGGGGAGATTTTCCGGTCGCTGAAAGCACGTACGATCGGATCATATCGCTGCCGCTGTATCCGAAGATGACCGAAGAAGATGTGAGAGATGTCATCGCGGCCGTAGAGCGGATTGTCGCCCGCCACCGCCGCTGAGGGAGACGTTGAGGATGATCAAGCGGCTGTTTGATCTCGTGGTGTCCGCGACCGGCCTGATCCTGCTCGCGCCGTTATTTCTGCTCGCTGCCCTGTTGATCAAGCTCGATTCCCCGGGCCCCGTCTTCTACAAGGGGAACCGCATCGGCAAGAATGGCATGCCTTTCAAGATG